>JAFKKS010000362.1 GCA_017304555.1 Hyphomicrobiales bacterium | reverse complement strand
CACGACCGCCGCATCGAAATGGCGGCAAGCGAAACACCGACGGAGTAGATTCATTCATCCGTCATGCCCGGCCTTATGCCGGGCATCCGCGACTCTTGCCCTCATCCTGAGGCGCGTCCGCAGGACGCGTCTCGAAGGATGGTCACAGCCACGACGCCATCCTTCGAGACGCATCGCTTCGCGATGCTCCTCAGGATGAGGCTGTAGAGAGATACCCGGCATAAAGGCGGGCATGGCGGGGAACGATTAAAACCTGTCGCTCGTCTCCGCCGCTTGGACGTAAGCTTCGGCATCCGGCTCGAGCAACAGCCGGTCGGCGACCAATGCATCGGCAGCCGCCTTCACTTTTGCGACGTAGGCCTCGCGGCTGCCGTAGCGCTCCGCAACCGACGGCCGCGGATCACCGTTCTTCTGACGCTCGGCGGCCGTCTTGGCGAACGGCACATACGAACCGTCACGATCGCACATCTCATCCGGCTGCGCCTTGTAGACGTTCCAGCCGGTGTAGGTCGCAAGCGGCGCGACGATATCGGGCAGTCGCAAGCCCGCCACCTCGTTGCCATCACCATCGACGGCCGACACGCGCACGCCATAAGTCTCGGCGCTGGCGACCGCATAAGCGCGCCGGTCGCTTCCCGGCGGATTGATCCAGTCGACGGGCGGGCCGATATGGTTGGCGTCGGCGACCGTCGTGAAATCTTTCAGCGCCGGCATCTTCACCATGGTGGCGAGAACTGCTGTGCCGCCGGCGATGGAAGGCACGCGGCTCGCCGGCGCAGGCCGGCCTTTCGTCACCCATTCGTCGAGCGCGGCAACAAGCGCACGTAACGCCGGCGTCGGGCTATGCGGGTTGCGCACGTTGGCGCAGGCGCCGGCGCTCGGCTTTTGCCCCGCGCGGCCGGCGTGCTGCGTGCCAGCGATCATGTAGACACGCACGTTCGGCGGCAGATCGAGATCCTGTTTACCCGCCGGATCGGTATGGATGAGTGAAGCACCCTTCTGCCAGTATTCGGTCGACGTGTTCACTTCGATCAACAACGGATCCGACGCGTCGGCGCGCAGCAGCGCGCCCGTCTGGTTGCTGAACGGATCGCGCGACGAGGCGGTGGAGAACGGGAACCAGTTCTCCGGATAGTAGCGGTCCTCGTGCTCCGTCGCTGTGCGGCCGGGCTCGCTGAATTCGTGGTTGGCGAACACCTTCCCCGCGCCGGAGATGTGCGCCAGCATGCCATCGAACACCTTGCGGCCCTGCTCGTCCTTGTTCATGCCGAGCTCGATGTAATGGCGCAGGAAGCGGCCGCTTTGCGAGATGCCGAAGGCCATCGTGTGCGCGGGCGGCGCGCCGTCGATCAGCACCGGGTTGGGTATGCCCTGCCGGTCGGTTTTCTCACGGCGAAGGAACGCAACGACGTCGCGCGTCGCGGCATAGCCGAGGCCAACGACTTTCGGGTCTGTCGCGTCGTACCAAAGTTCGTAGATCTTGATCGGTTCGAACTTCGTTCCGGCCGGCAGCATCCGGATGGCCTGGTTGCCGTCGAACTCCCACTGATCGGCCGGCACGTCCGTTCGCTGATCCTGGTCGCGCGCGCGCACGACGAGGCGTGCCGTCGTCTTGTCAGTCGACGCAGCGGGATACGTCAATTTCACTAGCGATCCGTCACCGCCTCCGCGCGTACCAATATGAAATTCCTCGCGGATGCGTTTGACGATCGGTTGACCGTTCTCCATTGCCACGGGGAAACGCGCGGACAACGCGCCACCAGTCGCCGGCACATCAGGGTCCCAGCCCGACCAGACCAGCGTATAGCCCCGGTTGAAAGCGAAGCGATTGCCAAGTTCGCCGGCGCCCTTCGGATCGTTGGCGACGGCTTGCGTGATCTGCGAGGAGTCCTGCAGCCAGTTGATCAGAAACTTTCGACCGCGGTTGTTGACCTCGTAGAGGAGCATACCGCTGCCCTTTTTCGGGTCGGCAGGGCGCAGGATGTAAACGTCGGTCTCGTATTCGACCATGCCGCGCTCGTTGCGCGGCGCCTTG
Organism: Hyphomicrobiales bacterium; assembly: GCA_017304555.1. Lineage (GTDB taxonomy): Bacteria > Pseudomonadota > Alphaproteobacteria > Rhizobiales > Xanthobacteraceae > JAFKKS01. The sequence continues at coordinate 244 of JAFKKS010000362.1, read as the reverse complement.
TCGATGTCAGCGATGACCTTGTTGTCCGGTGCGTTCGGGTCGAGTTCGCCCTTCACCGTTCCGCGGATGCGCACGTAAGGGCCGACGCCCCCGAAGGCATAATTGTCGACGAACGCTTCCGGCTTTCCGAGATGCAGTTCCGTGACGGCGGCTCGAGCAGCGCCGGCTCCAAGCATCGGCGCAAACACAAGCACTGCGACGGCGGCCAACTTCGCGCGCATGGACTCCTCCCTTTCGCTCGTCG
>JAFKKS010000361.1 GCA_017304555.1 Hyphomicrobiales bacterium | reverse complement strand
GCCGCGCTGTGCTCATTCCGCCGCCGCGCGCGTGTGGCCGAGGCGATGGTTGAGCTTGCGGATCAAGTCGTCTGCGGCGTCCGCGATCACCGTGCCCGGCGGGAAGATGGCCGTCGCACCGGACGCCATCAATGTTTCATAGTCCTGTGGCGGCACGACGCCGCCGACCACGATCATGATGTCGGGACGCCCCTGCTTGGTGAGTTCGTCCTTGAGTTCCGGCACGAGCGTCAGATGCGCGCCCGCGAGCGAGGAAACGCCGATGATATGCACGTCGTTCTCGACGGCTTGCCGCGCCGCCTCTCCGGGCGTGGCGAAGAGCGGTCCGATGTCGACGTCGAAGCCGAGATCGGAAAACGCCGACGCGATGACTTTCTGCCCACGGTCGTGACCATCTTGCCCGATCTTGGCGACCAGGATGCGCGGGCGGCGGCCCTCATTGGCTTCGAACTCTTCTGCGTGCGCAATCACTTGCGCGACAGCGTCGGACATGGTGCCTGCCTCTCGCCTGTAGACGCCCGAGATCGCACGGATATCGGCGCGGTGCCGGCCAAAAATCTTTTCGAGCGCCAAGGAAATTTCGCCGACCGTCGCTTTGGCGCGTGCCGCGTCGACGGCCAGCGCCAGCAGATTTCCTTTGCCGCTTTTGGCGCTCGCGGTGAGGGCGTCGAGGCTCTTGCGCACCTCGTCTTCGCTGCGGTCGCCGCGCAGGCGCTTGAGCTTGTTGAGTTGCAGGCGGCGGACGGCGCTGTTGTCCACCTTGAGGACGTCGATCGGCTTCTCGCCGGTGGGGCGATATTTGTTGACGCCGATCAGCGATTGCGTGCCGGCGTCGAGCCGCGCCTGCGTCTTGGCGGCCGCCTCTTCGATGCGCAGCTTCGGAATGCCGGCTTCGATCGCCTTGGCCATGCCGCCGAGCGCTTCTACCTCTTCGATATGCGCCCAGGCCTTGCTGGCGAGTTCGTAGGTCAGGCGCTCGACGAAGAAGGAGCCGCCCCAAGGATCGATGATGCGGGTCGTGCCGCTTTCTTGCTGCAGGAACAGCTGCGTGTTGCGCGCGATCCGCGCCGAGAAGTCGGTCGGAAGCGCCAGCGCTTCGTCGAGCGCGTTGGTGTGCAGTGACTGTGTATGGCCTTGCGTCGCCGCCATCGCCTCGATGCCGGTGCGCGCCACGTTGTTGAACACATCTTGCGCGGCGAGCGACCAGCCCGAGGTCTGACAATGCGTGCGCAACGACAGCGATTTCGGATTCTTCGGATTGAACGGCTTCAGGAGCTTCGCCCAGAGCAGGCGCGCGGCGCGCATCTTGGCGACTTCCATGAAGAAGTTCATGCCGATCGCCCAGAAGAACGACAAGCGTGGCGCGAAGCGGTCAACATCGAGCCCGGCTTGAATGCCGGCCCGCAGATATTCGACACCGTCGGCGAGCGTGTAGGCGAGTTCGAGGTCCTGCGTCGCCCCGGCTTCCTGCATGTGGTAGCCGGAGATCGAGATCGAGTTGAACTTCGGCATTCGCTCGGAGGTGAAAGCGAAGATGTCGGAGATGATCCGCATCGAGGGGGCGGGCGGATAGATGTAGGTGTTCCGCACCATGAACTCTTTGAGGATGTCGTTCTGAATCGTACCGGCGAGTTTCTCCGGCGGCACGCCTTGCTCTTCGGCGGCGACGATGTAGAGCGCGAGGATCGGCAGCACGGCGCCGTTCATCGTCATCGACACGGTCATCCGGTCGAGCGGGATGCCGGCGAAGAGCGTGCGCATATCGTAGATCGAGTCGATCGCGACGCCGGCCATGCCGACGTCGCCCATCACGCGCGGATGGTCGCTGTCATAGCCGCGATGCGTCGCGAGATCGAAGGCGATGGAGAGGCCCTTCTGACCGGCGGCGAGGTTGCGGCGATAGAAGGCGTTGGAATCTTCCGCCGTCGAGAAGCCGGCGTATTGGCGCACGGTCCACGGCTGGTTGACGTACATGGTCGGGTAGGGGCCGCGCAGGTAGGGCGCGATGCCGGGATAGGTGTCGAGAAAATCGAGCCCCGCGAGATCATCGGCCCTGTAGGCCGGCTTCACGGGAATCTCTTCCGGCGTGATCCACGGTTCCGCTGTTCCCGCCGCAGCCGTGTTCGGCAGATCTTCGAAGGCGATGGTGGTGAAATCCGGAACGCGGGCCATGGTCCTCACCTTAGCGTTCGATCTTTAGGATATCATGCGCCGCATTAAGCGTCGCCAGGACATCGCAACCGACATAAATAAAGGTTGATACGCCGGCCTCCTGCAGCGGCT
>JAFKKS010000360.1 GCA_017304555.1 Hyphomicrobiales bacterium | reverse complement strand
AGCAATGTGTGCCAGACCTGTAGCGGGCCTGGCAGGATGTAGGGTGGGATTTTCTGGACGATGACGACCGCCTCCCAGGCGATGAGGCCGAGCGCAAGGATCGCCACCGGCAGCAGCATGCGCAGAGCGCGCCAGCTGTTCGTCTCGCCCGTCGCGGAGCGCATCAGGCGGCCGCGCTCCCCATCGCGTTGTACAGCGCTTCCGTGGTGATGCGGCAGTTCGCGGCATAGTTGGCGGAGGTGCGGAAACCGGCGGGGCGAGGGTAGGGCGTATCGAACGACAATTCGGCGAAGGCGCGGCCCGGCCGCGGGGTCATCACCACGATGCGGCTGGAGAGATAGACGGATTCGAACACTGAATGCGTGACGAAAACGACGGTGACGCGCAGCGATTGCCACAGCTCCAGCAGATCGTTGTTGAGTTTGAAGCGCGTGATCTCGTCGAGCGCTGCGAACGGCTCGTCCATCAACAGGATGCGCGGGCGGCCGACGATGGCGCGGGCGATCGAGACGCGCATCTTCATGCCGCCGGAGAGTTCGCGCGGATAGGCGCCAGCGAACGCCGCGAGGCCGACACGGGCGATCGCGTCGTCGACGCGCGGCCGCACGTCGGCCGGGGAAAGGTTCGCGATCTTCAGCGGCAGCGCGACATTCTCGTAAACCGTCGCCCATGGCATCAGCGTCGGCTCCTGGAAAACGAAGTCGAGGGCGCGGTCCTCGCGGCCTGCCTGCGGTGCGGCGTGCGTGATGTCTCCCTGCGTTGGCGCGGTCAGGCCCGCGATCATGCGCAGGACCGTCGATTTGCCGCAGCCCGAGGGACCGAGAAGCGAGAGGAATTCGCCCTCCTTGACGTCGAGCGAGAAGCCCGCCAGCGCGGTTACGCCGTTGGCAAACGTCTTGCCGATGTCGCGCATCGCGATGGTGGAGGAGGCTGCCGACGTGCTGGACAGGCTCATCGTGGCAGCTTCGCCTTGCCGCGGCTGGCGCTCACTTCTTCGGCCGCAGGTCGTTGCCGACGCCCTTGTTGATGAAGCGCAGCGTATAGGCCTTGCGGAAATCAGTTCCAGCCTTGACCACGCCGGCACGCACCATCTTGTCGAAGAAATCCGCGATCCGCGCGTCGGTCATGGCGCCGACGCCGAGTTTGAGCGAGTCGCCGGAATCGACGATGCCGTATTCCTTCATGCGCGCGACCGAATACGCCATCAACTCGTCGGTCATTTCGGGATTGTGCTTCTTGATGAGCGCGTTCGCCGCTTTGTTGTCGCCGTAGATGTAGTTCGTCCAGCCGATGATCGAAGCATCGACGAAGCGTTGAACGAGGTCCGGGTTCTTCTCCACCAGATCGCGGCGCGTTTCGATCAACGTCGAGTAGGTGTTGAAGCCGTGGTCGGCGAGAAGGAAGATCTTCGGCTTGAAGTGCGCTTGCTTCTCGACCGCATAGGGCTCGGAAGTGACGTAGCCCTGCATCGCGCTCTTCTTGTCGGCGAGGAAGGGTTGCGGGTTGAAGGTGTAGGGCTTGACCTTGTCCTCGCTGAAGCCGAGGTCGCGCTTCATCCACTGAAAGTAGCCGGCAATCCCTTCCTTGGAGATGAAGAGCGTCAGATTTTTCAGGTCCTCGAATTTCTCGACGCCCTGATCCGGATGCACGAGAAAGACCTGCGGGTCCTTCTGGAACATCGCCGCGACGGTGATGGTCGGGATGTTCTGCTCAACGGCGTCGAAGGCCTGGAGCAGATTGGCGCTCAGATAGAAGTCGATCTTGCCGACCGGCAGCAGCAGGCGGTTGTTCACGTTCGGCCCGCCTTGCACGATCGTGACGTCGAGACCGTATTTGCGATAGGTGCCGTCGGCGAGGGCCTGATAGAAGCCGCCGTGCTCGGGCTCGGCGACCCAGTTGGTCGCGAACGAGACCTTGTCCAGCGTCTGCGCCTGCGCGCTCGCAGCGCCGAGCGCCAACGCTGCAATCGCTTGAATCCATTTTCGCCGTGTCATCCTGTCGTTCCTGTCATCTGCCGGCGCCGGACCATAAGACAGCGGGGAGGCGTTGCCCAGGTGGGTGAGGATCGTCGGTTAGTAGGAGGTGTCGTCCCCGCGAAAGCGGGGAGAAAGTGCTCCCAGTCTTTCGAGAGATTCCGGCGTATTTGATGCCCGCTTTCGCGGGCATGACACTTTGCGGTTGTGTAGCCGCTTAGTGCTTATGTTCCATGCCGCCCATGCCGCCGCTCGTCGCGCCCATCGGCTGGACGGCGTATTCGACATTGACGCTGCCAGCCTTTTCGAAGACCAG
>JAFKKS010000359.1 GCA_017304555.1 Hyphomicrobiales bacterium | reverse complement strand
CGCTGCTGCAGGGCAAGTTCAAGGACTTGAAGATCTTAAGCGATACGCGCACGCAGAAAGACACGCTTGCGGTGTTCGGCGGCGAATATCCGGGAGGCGCGCTCTATACGCGTAGCGACTGGATCGCCAAGCATGAAAAAGAAACGCAGATGCTGACCAACGCGATTGTCGCGACTCTCAACTGGATCCACTCGCATAAACCCGAGGAGATCATGGCGAAGATGCCGGCGGAGTATGTCGGTGCCAACAAGGACCTCTATCTCGCGGCGCTGAAGAATACGATTCCGATGTACTCGGAGACCGGCATGATGGACCCGAAGGGCGCCGAAGCCGTGCTTGCGGTGTTCAGCCAGTCGTTGCCCGACGTCGCCAAGGCGAATATCGACGTGAAGAAGACCTATACGAACGCGTTTGTCGAGAAGGCAAGGAAGGGCAAGTGAGGCCTTGATTGCCTTGCGTCCGAACCAAGAGCCAGCGTTGCGGGAGCCGCGCTGGTGACATGCGTTATGACAGCCGGCTGATGCCGACGTGAATATCCTCTCCATTCAATCGCATGTCGCTTACGGTCACGTCGGCAACGACGCCGCAACGTTTCCGATGCAGCGATTGGGCGTCGAGGTCTGGCCGGTTCATACCGTGCAGTTCTCGAACCATACCGGCTACAAGAAATGGCGTGGCCAAATTTTCGACGGCCCGGCGATTAGCGAGGTCGTGCAAGGGATCGAGGATTGCGGCGTGCTTGGCGAGTGCGACGGCGTTCTCTCCGGATACATGGGCGACGTCGGCGTCGGCGAGGCGATCCTTGACAGCGTCGCCAGGGTCAAGCGTGCAAACCCCGCCGCCCGTTATTGCTGCGATCCGGTGATCGGCGACACCGGCAAAGGCATCTTCGTGCGCCCCGGCATCCCGGAATTCATTCGCGACAAAGCTCTTGCGGTCGCCGATATCATCACGCCCAATCAATTCGAACTCGAGCAACTTGTCGGCCACGGCACTGGCACGACGCCGGAAGCGCTGAGCGCGATCGACAGGCTGCACGCGATGGGACCGCGCGTCGTGCTCGCCACATCGCTGCATACCGACGACACGCCGGAGGACGCCATCGACCTCGTCGTGTCGGATGGCAAGGAGCGCGTTCGCGTGCGCACGCCCCGCCTGCAGATCGCGGCGAACGGCGCTGGCGATGCGATCGCCGCTTTGTTCTTCGCTCACTTCCTGCGCAGCGGCTCGATCGGGGAGGCGCTGTCGCTTGCGACCTCTTCGATCTACGGCGTGCTACAACGCACGCTTGAAGCCGGCTCCCGCGAACTGCTGCTCGTCGCCGCGCAAGAGGAATTCGTCAAGCCGACGCAGGTGTTCGAACCGGAGCGCCTGACGCCGGAAACGACAACGTGACGGCGGCGCGCTCCCGGTTGCGCTAGTCTGCTGCCCGTATTCCGTGGCGCGAACTTATAGGAGGCGCCCATGCGTCGCCGCTTTGCCACTCTCGACGTCTTCACCCGCGACCGCTTCAGCGGCAATCCGCTTGCCGTGGTGCTCGACAGCGAAGGCTTGAGCGACGCTGCGATGCAGGCGATCACGCGCGAGTTCAACCTGTCCGAAACGGTTTTCGTTCTGCCGCCCACCGATCGCGCAAACCGCGCCAAGGTTCGCATTTTTACACCCGGCGCGGAGCTTCCCTTCGCCGGCCATCCGACCGTCGGCACCGCCGTGTTGCTCGCATCCGGCGACGCGGGCGCCGGAACATTCGTGCTGGAGGAAGGGATCGGGGCCGTGACGTGCCATGTGGAGCGGCGAGCTGACAGCGCCGGCCATGCGCATTTCGCGCTTCCGCGTCTGCCGCAGCACGTCGGCGATCTCGGCGATGCCGCCGAGGTCGCGGCGGCGCTCGGGCTCGAGCTCGACGACCTCGGCTGCGATGGCTTTGAGCCTGGCTTTTGGTCGGCGGGTGTCGCCTTCGCCATGGTGCCCGTTCGCGGCCTCGACGCCGCGGCGCGTGCGCGTCCGAACATCGGCCGCTGGGAGAACGCTTTCGGTGCGAAGCGCACCACCGGCGCTTTCGTCTTCTGCGCCGAGACGGTGAAGAAAGGCAGCGCATTCCACGCCCGCATGTTTGCGCCGCTCATGGGAGTGGCGGAGGACCCGGCCACCGGGTCGGCCGCAGCGGCATTTGCGGGCCTTGTGACGCGCACGGTTGCGCAATCCGATGGCGACCATGAGTTCGTCATCGAACAAGGGTTCGAAATGGGGCGGCCGAGCCTCATCGCGCTTTCGATCACAACGACCGGCGG
>JAFKKS010000107.1 GCA_017304555.1 Hyphomicrobiales bacterium | reverse complement strand
CATCCAACGCTGCATACTGATGACCACCGATCCCGGTGATCTGGTGCTCGACCCAACCTGCGGTTCGGGCACGACCGCCTACGTCGCCGAGCAATGGGGGCGGCGCTGGATCACGATGGATACAAGCCGCGTCGCGCTCGCGCTCGCCCGCGCAAGGCTGATGGGCGCACGCTATCCTTGGTATATCCTCGCCGACAGCCGTGAGGGTCAAATGAAGGAGGCGGAGATCACCCGCTCCCTTCCGGCGACGACGCCGACCTATGGCAGGCTGCGCCACGGCTTCGTGTACAAGCGCGTGCCGCATATCACGCTGAAATCGATCGCCAACAATGCCGAGATCGACACGATCTGGGAGCAATGGCAGCAGGTGCTCGAGCCCTTGCGCGAGACTCTGAACGCCGCGCTCGGCAAGGACTGGCAGGAATGGGAAATCCCGCGCGAGGCCGGCAAGGACTGGCCGGCGGCCGCGATTGAGGCGCATGCGAAATGGTGGGAAGGGCGCGTTCGTCAGGCCTCGGAAGGAGAGGGCGATACGCTCGCCGACAGCCCGGAGCGGCGCGCCGCCATTCTGGTCGGTCCGGAATATGGCACGGTCTCGCGGCCCGACGTGACAGCCGCGGCACGCGAGGCGATGGAGGCCGGCTTTGATCTCCTGATCGTTGCCGCCTTCAATTTCGATGCCCATGCCAGCGAGTTCGACCGCATGGGCGCGCTCACCGTCCTGCAGGCGCGCATCAATCCCGACATGCACATGTCGGACGAGCTGAAGAACACCGGGCGCGGCAACATGTTCGTCGTGTTCGGCGAACCCGACGTCGAGATCATTGACGATGGCGGCACCGAAATCCGCGTGAAGGTGAATGGGATCGACGTGTTCGATCCCAACACCGGTGATATCCGCTCAAACGACACTACAGGCATCGCGGCCTGGTTCATCGACACGGACTACAACGAAGAGAGCTTCTTCGTTCGCCACGCCTACTTCCTCGGCGCGAACGATCCTTACAAGAGTTTGAAAACCGCGCTCCAGACCGAGATCGACGAGGACGCCTGGGCGACGCTCTATTCCGACACCTCACGCCCGTTCGAGCGGCCGGAGGGCGGCCGCATCGCGGTGAAGGTCATCAACCACTTCGGCGACGAGGTGATGAAGGTGTTCAGGGTTTAAGGATGACAGACATCCGCCGACGCGACGGCCGTCCCATCTGGCTCGACGGGAACGGCGCAGCCAAGCCGCTGCGCCGCGTCGACATGGGTTCGACGGCGACGAGCCGATATGACGAGAACTGGCTGCAGAGTCTGCTCCACACCCAGCCAACGGTTTTTCCCATCGAACAGATCGAGACCGGCTTCGGCGATCTGATTCCGCTTTGTCGCGAACTGCCGCTGATGTTCGGCGCCGGCCGCAGCGGATCGCTGGATAATGTTTACCTCACGAGCAACGGCGGCCTCGTCCTGATCGAGGCGAAGCTATGGCGCAATCCCCAGGCACGCCGCGAGGTGATCGCGCAGGCAATGGAGTATGCCAGCGCCGTGTTCCGAATGAATTACGAGACGTTCGAGCAGACGGCGCTGAAGGCAAGACAGCGCGAGCAGACGCCGTACGCGTCCATTTTCGAACTTGTTCGGCAGCACGATCCCTCCGCCGGCGAGGCCGAGTTCGTGGAAGCACTCTCGCGCAATCTAGCGCGGGGGCGCGCCGTGATCGCGGTCGTAGGGGACGGAATACGCGACGATATCGCGCCACTCGCCGAACTGCTGCAGAGTCACGCTGGTCATCGCTTCACGTTTGCGCTTGTCGAACTAGGAGTGTTCGAAGCGCCGGAAAGCGACGTCCGTCTGGTTGTGCCATCCGTTCTTGCCAAGACCGTGCTGATCGAACGCGGCGTCGTTCGGCTGAATAGCGACTCCGTCCAAGTCGAGCCTGTCCGCGCTTCGCCTGTCCAGGCCGCCGGAGCACCACGCCGCGCCATTGGTATCGGCGAGGACGAGTTCTATGAGATCCTGGCGCAGCACGATCCCGAGGCGCCGGAGATGTTGCGCCAATTTCTGGAGAAGGCCGACCGCATCGGCGTGTATGTGGACCGGCAGGCCGGATTGAACCTCAAGCACGAGGGCGCCGGCGAGAGACCGCTCAATCTGGGCACGGTCCGGAAGAACGGCTTACTGGATACCGGGCCAGCATCATGGTGGGGGCGGCTTCCCGAGGCCGAGACCTACAACGCGACGCTGGCTACAGCCATCGGGGGCAAGATCGGCTCCATGAAGGCCGGAACCGAATGTGCGCTACGCACCGCGAACGACAAGACGCCTCGCCTGGCCGACCTGTTGCCCAGGCATGGTGATTTATGGCTGAACGCGATGGAGCGATACATCGCGGAACTCGTGGCGCGGGAGGGTTCTTTGGACCGATGAACTTCCTCATCGCCGACACTTTCACCGCCTCGTTCAACCGCCTGTCTGGCTTGGACCAGAAGGCGGTGAAGGCGAGTGTCTTCGACCTTCAGATGGACCCGACCGGCAACGGTCTCCAACTGCACCGCATCGACAAGAGCAAGGACCAAAATTTCTGGTCAGCGCGCGTCAATCGCGACATCCGCCTGATTGTTCACAAGACAGGCAACAGCCTGCTGGTCGCCTATGTCGGCCATCACGACGACGCCTATGCCTGGGCGGAGCGTCGCCGGATCGAGGCGCATCCGCGGACAGGCGCTGTTCAGATCGTTGAGTTGCGCGAGCGTGTCGAGGAAGTCGCGCCGCCGGCGACCCTTGATTTCGTTTTTCCCGAGGCCGCCAAGACCGAGGAGACGGTGGCGGTCCAGCCGGCGCTGTTCGCCTCGTTGGACGACGACGCGCTCCTCTCGATCGGTGTGCCCACCGATTGGTTGGCTGACGTCCGTGCGGCCAGCGAAGACGGGTTTTTCGCGCTGACCGCCCATCTGCCGGCCGAAGCTTCCGAAGCTTTGCTCGAATACGCCGCCACCGGCAGATTGGTGGCGCCTGCGCCGGTCCCGGCCATCGCCGATCCCTTTGCACACCCCGATGCGTTGCGGCGGATCAGGTTGATCGCGGACCAGGAGGAACTGGAACAGGCTCTTGCCTTTCCGTGGGAGAAATGGGGCGTTTTCCTCCATCCCTCGCAACGGGCGCTGGTCGAACGGTCCTTCGCGGGGCCGGCGCGCGTCGCCGGTTCGGCGGGGACCGGCAAAACCATCGTGGCGATCCATCGCGCCGTCCGGCTCGCCCGTGAGAATCCGAATGCGAAGGTGCTTCTGGCGAGCTTCTCCGAGCCGTTGGCCGCGGAACTGGCGAAGAAGATATTGGTTCTAGCGCCCGAGACCGGCGGCATTGTCCCGCGGATAACAACGGCATCGTTTCAAGGGATCGCCGAGCAGCTGTTTCAGCTTGAACATGGTGTGCGGCCACGCATCGCCGGCGACGTCGTGCTGCGCGAACGCCTGCGTGCGGCGGCTACTTCTACGGCCCTCAAGGGCTTTTCCGAACGCTTCCTCTTGTCCGAGTGGACCAATGTCATCGACGCCTGGGGCCTGACATCGCTTGAAGCCTATTCGACAATCCAGCGCATGGGACGCAAGAGCCGGCTCGGCCCCAATCAGCGCGCGCGCCTGTGGCCGGTTTTCCAGGCGGTGCGCGATGCGCTGGCGGCTGAGCGCTACACGACCTGGGCGGATGTTTTCACTGGTTTGGCCGACGCGCTGACGACGCGCGAAAACAAGCCGTTCGACCACGTCGTCATCGACGAAGCCCAGGATCTCGCGCCGGCCGAGCTTCGGTTTTTCGCCGCTTTGGCGCCCGCGAAGCCGGATGGCCTGTTCCTTTCGGGCGACGTCGGGCAGCGGATTTTCCAGCACCCCTTTTCGTGGGCGAGCCTCGGCGTGGACGTGCGGGGCCGCTCGCACACGCTCAAGGTCTGCTATCGCACGTCGCAGCAAATCCGGCGCGCTGCCGACAAGCTGTTGCCGACGGTGCTACGCGACACGGACGGGCTGGAGGACGAGCGTCGCGGCATCATCTCGGTCTTCGACGGACCGGCGCCCGAGGTGAAATCGCTCGCCGACCTTGCTGCTGAGGCCGATGCGGTCCGCCAGGCCGTCGCGACCTGGCTTGGCGACGGGATCGCGCCCCACGAGGTCGGCCTGTTTGTCCGCACATCGCAACTGGTTCCGCGCGCCCGCGCTGCGATCGCCGGGCTCACCGGCGAGGGTGAGATGACGACTGCTCCTATGAGCCTCGCCAAGGGACTGGAGTTCCGCGCGGTCGTGGTGATGGCCTGCGACGAAGGAATTCTGCCGCTCGACGAGCGCGTCGCCGACGCCGCGGACGAGGCGGAGCTCGACAACATCTACGAAACCGAACGGCGACTACTCTACGTCGCCTGCACACGGGCGCGCGAGCACCTTCTGCTTACAGGCGTAACCCCCACCTCCGAATATTTGGCGGACTTCATGTCTTAAGTTGCAGGTGCCGCACTTGGGTGACTACGAATTCGCTCCACCGAGCGTGACCAAATTTGCGACAGTCGTGCAGCGGCGGTCAAACGGATGACAGAGTTTTCATAACAGAGCTGGTGCACCTACATCGTGGCTCATCACGGTCACAGAGGAACGGATGGGGCGTGGAACAGGATTTCGGAAGGACTGACGTTAGCTTCGCGGGTGCGTGGCATAGTGTGTCGGACGCACAACATGCCGAAGGGAGTTTCGATCGATCATAAAAACGATCAAGGTTGCGTGGATCTGACCTTCAGTCGGACCCGGCTCGATGATCTTCTTGCGATCAAGAGTGATTGGCCAGAGGAAATTTTGACCCTTCAACGAGGCGGGTCGACTGTGCTGCGCAAGAGCGTACCCAGGCTCGACATGAAGCGCCCGGTTGCCGATCAACTTGAGTTACTTGAACAGGTGCTGGCGGCGGCGTATGCGCTTTCGCTGTACAGTCGACTTATGCAGAAACAGTAAGATTCGTTTACTGACTTTGGCGTTTAGGGGGCGTCTTTGTCGTACGTCTCGTTTCCCAGCGCTGCCTCATAAGTTTATTTCGCGGTGAACAGAGGAGTTGTGAAGCTCGGCTACGTTGAACGCGGACGACAGCCTTGCAGGCCACACATCATGAATTCTATCTCGTACGAGGAGCGAGACCGCATCGCTCGCGAAGGCGTCATCAACGGCTGTGACTAGTACCAATGCGTCGCAACTTAAGGAGCTTTTTGTCTTCTCGCGAACGCAGTTTGGTGTCGCGCCCTAAAATAGGACAGTGCGATGGTGCGGGAGCAATGAAGCCCGCACATGAACAACAGGACCTATACTCCAGTATGGCTCACTCTATTCCTCGACCTAATCGACCGCAAACGCGCCTCAACGTAGCGTCGTCGATGCCGCACATAAGTCGGCGGTCAGCAGGAGGCAAATATGAGCCTAGACATTATTCCACATCCACGCAGGATCACACATCACGCCAAATCGAAGCCCGACGAGTTGGTCCCGTCGCGCTATGCGTTGAGGGTCGGCGAGATCGACGTTCTGGTGGTCAGCGATGGCGTGCTGCCGCTGCCAACCAAAATGTTGGGACACAACGCCGATCCGGCTGTTCGGGCAGCATGGCTGAATGACATGTTCTTGCCGCCGGATGCGTTCGATTGGGCGTTGAACGTGGTCGTGGTGCGCAGCGGCGGAAAGACCATCCTCATCGACGCCGGGCTTGGCGCCGATCCGGACTTGCACTTGCCGCGCGCTGGACAAACGGTGAAGCGATTGGGAGCTGCCGGCATCGATCTCGGTGCTGTCACCGACGTGATCCTGACTCACATGCACATGGATCACATCGGCGGACTGCTCGTCGACGGTGTGAAGGAAAGGCTGCGCCCTGACTTGCGGATCCATGTGGCGGCCGCTGAGGTCAAGTTCTGGGAGTCGCCCGATTTTTCCCGCACCGAGATGCCGCAAGGGTTTCCGGACGCGCTTCGCGCAACCGCGAAGCGATTTACGAAAGAGTACCACAATCAACTGCGGCAGTTTGACGAGGAGCACGTGGTGGCTCCGGGCGTTACTGTCTATCGCACCGGCGGCCACACGCCCGGGCACAGCGTGGTCCGCATGGCGTCCGGCGGCGATGCGCTGACGTTTGCCGGCGACGCCGTGTTTACTGTCGGGTTTGACCAACCCGACTGGCACAACGGCTTCGAGCACGACCCGGAAGAGGCCGCCCGCGTTCGCGTTCGTCTTTTGCGCGAACTGGCGGAAACCGGCGAGATGCTGGTGGCCACGCATTTGCCGTTCCCGTCCATCGGCCGTGTGGCCGTCGATGGTGACGTCTTTCGCTGGGTTCCCGTCTTTTGGGACTACTGACCGATCAGGGCAGATGCATGTTGCGGACTCGTCGCGTTGACGAGTCCGCAACCCGACAGTCCTGCAGCGACCTCGAAACATTCCCAGGGCAGTGCCGTGCAACTCAACAAGCGGAAGCTTTTCGGAGTGTTGCCTTGCCTTTGCGCGATTGCTCTCGGAGTGATCGGCTGGGTTTACGCTCAGGCCGACGATGTTTCGACAGACAATGCTTTCGTTCGCGGTGACGTGACGCCTTTGGCGCCAAGGGTCGGCGGATACGTGACAGACGTCGATGTGGAGGACAACCAGGCCGTTAAGGCAGGCGACGTTCTCTTTCGCATCGACGATCGCGACTATCGCGCGCGTCTGGCGCAGGCGGAGGCCAACGTCCAGGCCGCCGCGGCGCGGTTGGCTCATATCGATGCGGAAACGACGTCTCAGGACTCGGTTATCCGCCAGGCGGAAGCGCAGCGTCTCGCCGCGATCGCGAGGTTGGGTCTTGCGATAAAAGCGAGCGATCGCCGCCGCGACTTGATCCGCTCCGCCGCTGTCAGCCAGGCGCAACTCGATGAGAGCGAGGCGGCGCGCGCCGGCGCGAAGGCTGCTCTCACCGCGGCATCCGCGTCGGTCGAAGCGCAGCGGCAACGCATTGTCGTGTTGGGCGCGGAACGTCGAGCCGCCATTGCGTCGGTCGCTCAGGCCAAGGCGGCAAGGGATTTGGCTAAGATCGATCTGGACAGCACCGTGGTTCGCGCGCCGGTCGACGGCGTCGTCGGAAACCGTCAAGTCCGGACAGGCCGCTTTGTCGCCCCGGGGACGCCGCTTCTCGACATCGTTCCGGTCGACGGCGTTTGGGTCGTCGCAAATTTTAAGGAAACGCAGGTCGCGGCCATCGCACAGGGTCAGCGTGCTCGTATCACAATTGACGGCTATTCAGCGCATCCGCTCGAGGGTGTGGTGGACGGCTTTTCGCCGGGGAGCGGATCGGCCTTCAGCTTGCTGCCCGCCGATAACGCGACCGGCAATTTTGTTCGCGTGGTGCAGCGTGTGCCCGTCAAGATTCGTCTCGTGAAGAACCCGTTTCCCGGCCGCATCGTCCCGGGCTTGTCCGCACGTGTCGAGATTGAACGGGGCGGTGGCGCATGACTTCGACAGCCGAAGCGAGCCCCAGAGGGGAAGAGCGCGGCAGGACGCTCCTGGTCGCGGGCGTGGTGCTCGCCTCTCTCGCCGAGGCGATTGCCGGGACGGTGCTGTCGCTCGGGCGCAATGACATTATCGGCGACACATACGCGACGCCGGACGAGGTGGCGTGGCTGGATGTCGGCTATACGGCGTTCAAAGTGATCGGCTTCGCCGTGACGCCATGGCTCATCGCGCGCTTCAATCTGCACCGCCTTGTTGTCGCATCGACAGCCGTTATGGGGCTGACGTCAGCGCTTGCTGTCTTCACGGCGAACCTCGGCCATCTCGTCGCTTTGCGCGTCATCCAAGGCTTCGCGGGTGGCGTGCTTCTCGTCGCAGCGCAGACACTTCTTTTTCTAGCTTATCCGTCGCGACAGCAGCCCATGGTGCAGGCCGTTTTCGCGATTGGCGCTGTTGTCGCGCCAGCCACCGTTGCACCTGCCCTGCAGGGTTGGTTGATCGATAGCCAATCCTGGAGCTGGATCTTCTTCAGCGCCGTTCCGGCGTCGGTCGGCGCGGTCGGACTGATGCTGATCGCCGGAGACCATGCCTCTGTCCCCGCGTCTGCGAAACGGTTTGATGGGCCGGGCTTTGTGCTGCTGTCGGCGACGCTTGTTTGCTTGACCTACGTTCTTAGCCAGGGAAGTCGCTGGGATTGGTTCGAGGAGCCGAAGATCGTTTGGCTCACGATCATAGCGGCGGCGGCGTTTCTTGCCTTCGTCGCACGCGAAGTCCTCGCTCCGGCTCGGCGCACGCTCGATTGGAGCGTGTTCCGAGACGACGGATTTGCCTTCGCATTCTTCGTCAGCTTCGTTGCCGGTGCGGCTCTCTATGGAAGCGCTTATCTTGTGTTGCTGTTTCCGGCTTCCGTGCTCGCGTTCACCCCGACGCAGGCCGGTTCGCTTCTGCTGCCCAGCGGCGGCCTCTTTGTCGGATCGCTGCTCCTCGCCGGCTTTCTGATACAGCGTTATGGGCTTCCCCCCATTGCGACGGTGCCGTTCGGCGTTCTGTCGATCATGGTGGCGATGTGGATGCTGTCCGGATCGACCAGCGAAAGCGGAAGAAACGACCTGATGCAGGCCGTCATGCTGCGCGGGCTCGGCCTCGGATTCCTGTTCCTCTCGATCACACTGATCGCGTTCTCCGGCTTGGCGCCCCGAGCACTCGCATCGGGTATCGGTCTGTTCAATGTCGGTCGCCAGGTGGGCGGACTGGCGGGGGTTGCTGCGCTGCAGACTCTCATCGATCATCAAGTTGCGAGCAACCAGGCGATACTTGCCGCACATGTGACAGCGGGTGGCCCTGCGATAGCCGAGCGCTTGTCCGTACTCACCGCCTTGCTCGTCGGGCGTGGAATGGACGCTGCATCGGCAGGCCGCGCGGCGACGCTGCTGCTGGCGCGCGCCGTGACCGGGCAGTCGACGGTCATTGCTTTCGACACGGCGTTCAATGCCGTAGCGCTTCTCTTTGTCGTTGCCGCGCCGATCTTGATCGCAACGAAGATCGGTCTTTCGTCCGTACGGCGTGCGCAGCGCTGATGCTTTTCCGCAGTTATGTGAGGTTCAATCCGCCATCTGCGGAGACGACCTGTCCCGTCATCCACGCGGAGGCAGGGTCCGCTAGGGCCACGATCCACCGGGCGATATCGTGCGGGCGGCCGCGCCGCCCAAGCGGGATCTGCTTGCGTTCTTCTTCCTCCACAGCGGCGGCTTGTTGCGGAGACAGCGCCATCATTCCCGTCAATGCGCCGGACTCCGTCGGCCCTGCCGCAACCGCATTGACGCGAACGCCGGAGACCGCGAGTTCCAAGGCCCAGCATCGTGTCAGATGTTCGAGCGCGGCCTTGCTCGCCGCGTAGTGCGAGAGGTTCGCCGCGGCCTTGTGGCCGAACGTGCTCGAGATGTTGATGATCGTGCCTTTGGCGGCCTGCAAATGCGGAAGGGCGGCTTGGGCAAGCAAACTTGGCCCGATCACGTTGACGGCGAAAATTTCCATGATCCGGGAGGCTGTTGCATCTGACAGGGGAAGAATGGCGCCGGCGCCGGCGTTGTTCACCAGCACGTCGATGCGGCCCCATAAGTTTGCGACTTTGTCGATCGTTCGAGCGATGTCGTCTGGTCGGGACACGTCCGCGACGACATACGCGATATTGGGATGACCGGCCGCCGTCTCTGCAAGGGGCGCCTCGCGGCGTCCGGTGATGAGCACGTTGGCGCCGCGCTCCGCGAAGCTCAGCGCCGCGGCACGGCCGATGCCGGAACTCCCGCCGGTGATAATGACGACTTTGTCGTTCAGAGCGCACATTGGATAGGAACCTCCGTTGTCGTACGCGAACGAAGCCGCCGCCCGTGCGATGCGCGCGAGGCGGCGGCTCCGATGCAGACGGATCAAGCTCTCAGAAAAGCGAGAAGATCGGCGTTGACCTGATCCTGATGCGTGGCGGTGATGCCGTGCGGCGCGCCGGGATAGTAGATGTCTTGCGCGCCTTTGATCATTCGCGCCGACTTGGCCGCCGAGTCTTTGACCGGGACGATCTGATCGTCTTCGCCGTGCAGAACCAGCGTCGGGATGTCGAACTTCTTCAGGTCCTCGCTGAAGTCGGTTTCGGAGAACGCCTTGACGCACTCGTAGGCGTTCTTCGCTCCCGCTTGCATGCTCCAGAGCCAGAATTGATCCAGCAAGCCCTGCGAGACTTTCGCGTCCGGCCGGTTGGCGCCATAGAACGCGATCGCGAGATCCTTGTAGTATTGCGACCGGTCGCCGGCGACGCCGGCACGGATGCCGTCGAACACCTCCATCGGCAAGCCTTCCGGGTTCGCCGGAGTCTTCAGCATGATCGGCGGCACTGCTGCGATGAGCACCGCTTTTTTGACACGCTTGGTGCCGTGGCGTCCGATATAGCGCGCAACCTCGCCGCCGCCGGTCGAGTGGCCCACCAGCGTCGCGTCCTTGAGATCGAGCGCATCGATGACGGCCGCGAGATCGTCGGCATAGCCGTTCATGTCGTTGCCGGAGGAGGCTTGGCTCGATCGGCCATGGCCGCGCCGATCGTGCGCCACGACGCGGAAGCCGCGCTGGGTGAGGAACAGCATCTGTCCGTCCCAGGCGTCCGCGTTCAGCGGCCATCCGTGCGAGAAGGTGACGACCGGACCGTGGCCCCAGTCCTTGTAGTATATCTCGGTGCCGTCTTTCGTCTTGATCGTGCTCATTGTGGCAAACCTTTCTTTCGAGGGGAGAGAAGAGGGCGAGACGTGGCGGTTCGTTCGCGCCGGTCGTCGCTTACAGGTCCGTGACGCGTTCCGGGTCGGCTGAAGCGAGCGCCGCGTCGCGGTCCGCTTTCGGCGGATAGATCCAGACCGTGTTGATCTCGTGCTTGGTCTTCTTGGCTTCCGCGCCGATCATTTCCACGCGCCGATCCCAGCCGCGTGTGAAGAGGGCGCCGGCGGCGCCGAGATCGAGGCAGGTCACGTAGGCCTCCTGGTGGTAGCGCGACAACGGAACGCCGAGCAGGTCAGCCGCCGCGTTATTACCGGCGAAGGCGCCGAGCCGTGTCGCGTGCTGGCAGGACATCAGCGCGTAGCGCCCTTCGTCGTCGCAAGCGGCCTTGGCGGCATCTCCGGTCGCGAAGACGGTCGGAATCTGCGGGATGCGCAGATCCCGATCGACCAGCAGCCGGCCGAAATTGTCGCGCTCTGCGGGAATCTGTGCGGTGAGTGGCGCGGCGCGCATGCCGGCCGCCCAGATCACGGTCGCGCACTCGATCCGCTCGCCACTAGTGAGCGTGACGCCGTCCTTATCCAGCGCTGTGACGCCAGCACCAAGGCGCGCTTCGATACAGAGGTCTTGCAGCGCCTTCTCGATGATAGGGCGGGGGCTCGCGCCCATGTCGGGCGCGATGGCGCTGCCACGCTCGACGATGATGACGCGGATGTCGGCGCGGTCGCCAAGGATGGCACGCAGTCGCGCCGGCATCTCAGTCGCCGCCTCGATGCCGGTGAAACCGCCGCCGGCGACAACCACCGTGTCGCGCGCCTTCGATGCCGGCCGATCGGCAAGGCTGTGTAGATGGCGATCGAGCGCGACGGCATCATCGAGTTGGTCGACACTGAACCCGTACTCCGCCAGTCCGGGAATATTCGGGCGGAACAAGCGGCTTCCGATGGCCAATACCAGGCGATCATAGCGCGAGCTTCTCCGGCGACCGTCCGCGTCGACAATTTCGATCGACCGGGCAGTAGTGTCGACAGCCTCGACGCGCCCTCGCTGATAGGTGACGTCGATCGCTTTGAGAACGCCGTCGAGCCGCGCGGTCAAGGTCTCGGGCTTGGGCTCGTAAAGGCGCGGGCGCACGACGAGCGTCGGTTCCGGTGCGACCAGCGAGATTTCGAGTTTGTCGGGCGATACGCCATGTGCATCGCGTAGGCGTGCGGCTGAGAGCGCCGCATACATGCCGGCAAAGCCGGCGCCGATGATGACCAATCGTTGCTGCATGGTGAACTCCTCGTGCTTGCTGTCGAGGACGAGTCCACACGAGGAGCGCCTCTCGACACGGCGGCAGGCCTTTCATTTCTGGCCCGTCAGGGAAGTCACGAGCATCCGCGTTCGAGCCGTCAGCCGAAATCGTGCGGCCGGCTAGGTGTTCCTCGCCGTTTCATCGGCGGACCTAGACCTTGGTCGGAGTATTGCCAAAGGCGAGTGTTGCGAACGGCGGTCGGGCGGAGATGCTTCATCTCGATTTTGCGCGCACAGCAAGCGACGTTCTTGGCGCGGGCGGAGTGCGGACCGATGCAATGCCAAGGTCGAGGGTGCTTGGAAGGAATGGTTAGGTACGCATTCGAAACGTGAGTGGCCGTCACGTCCCTTCGTATGAAGGAATGCGTCGTCCGCACGATAGCGATTGGATGCCGATGCGATCCACATGGGCAGCGGAGCGAGGGCTCACATGAGCCTGTCGTTCTGCATCGATCACCCCACTATGGAGCATCAACATGTTTGGAAATATTGGCCGAGCGTTCGGCATTTCTCTGATCGCGTCGGCGATACCCTTGACCGTCATTCCGGTCGTCGCCAAGCAACAGGAGCGCGCCGTTGCGTCCGCCTCGGAGCAAAGCGCCTATCGTTGCCCGCTGACGATCTACCGGCCGACCCCGCTCGGCGATTGCCGCGCGTCGGCTGCGGAATCGAGAGTGATGGTTGCCCGGCTCGACGGCGCCTATGGCGACCGTACGCTGGACAACGCTGTCTTCCGGACAAGGTCCGATTTCGGCGTGCCGGAAATGTGCACGTTCGACGACGGCTACAATCGTCACCGCCCCTGTGACGGTGGCGGGAGCTGAGTCCCAACAGCGCCCGCATCGATCGTCGGTGCGGGCGCCTCATCTGCGAAAGTGAACATTCACTGGATTGGCCGATCAGTCTCGACGGCCGGCGATGGAAGCCGACATGCGCATGCATTGGGGATTCATTCGGCAGATCAGCCAGATGGCGGTATGTACGCTGTGGCTCACGGCTGGCTTGCTGGTGCTGATGCTGTGGGTCGCCGTCGCCATTTCGCCTGAGATAGAGCGCCGCGACGGTGCGGCCGATGCCGGCATTCCTTTGGACAGCCGAGCGTCACGCGTCCGGCTGGGGCGGGTTTCCGTCGCCCGGACCCGGCGGCTGAGGGCGGCCAATACATGGATTTCCATAGGATGCCGAGAGCTGAGGTTCGGCGTTAGTTTGCGGAATGAGTTCGCAAGCTCCGAAGATGAGTCAGAATGTTAGGCTGTCCATTGAAGCCATGGAGGCACGTGCCTCGTGGCAGGAGCAGCCGGTCATGGAAGCAGCATTCCCGCAACAGCGAGCCGCCCTTGCGATCGCAGCGTTGATCGTCGGCGTTGCCGTGTCCCTGTCGATGAAGACTCCGTTCGGCTTGCTGGCTCCGATAGCGGCGCTTTTCTTCTACGCGCGTGGCCGCACGACAATGCTCCTTCATGTGAGTTCGATAATCGCTTTGGCTGGGCTTCTTCTCGTCGCCGCGTTCTATAGCGGGGCGACACGCGAGCTTGCCGTCACATGGGCGGCGTTCTTTGCGTTGGCGCTTTGCATCGGCGCGATCGTCGCGGCCGCCGTGTCGGCGCCGCTTGACGAACAGGCGGTCCATGCGATGCGCATCATCGAGAGCATGCCGGCCTATACCTGGTCGGCCAGTCCCGACGGCCGCCGCACATATGTGAGTTCCAGCACCCTCTCATTTGTCGGACTGCCGGCGGCGGAATCCAGGCTCTTTCACAGCCTCGACAACGCCGGATGGCGCCGGATCGTCCATCCGGACGACTACGACAAGATCATTGAAAGACGGCGCCAATCACTGAAAACAGGCCTGCCTTACGACACCGAGTACCGGATCCGTCGCAGCGATGGCGCATATCGCTGGGTCCGGTCTTTCGGGGACGCACCTCGCGACGACAAGGGCCGGATTGTCGGCTGGTACGGCACGATGATTGACATCGAAGAGCAAAAGCAGGCCGAGGCGGCGCTTCGCGATCGAGAGCGCGAACTTTCGCAGCTCGTGGATATGGTGCCGAGTCATCTTTGGCGGTTGAGCCCGGCTGGCGAGCCGATCTTCTTCAACAAGCAAATGGTGGATTTCATCGGCCTCGATGTCGTTGATATGACCAAGCCGGGGATAAGCCGGCTCGAGGCGCTCGCCGAGACCGTTCATCCGGACGACGCCGCGGCCTTTCGGAACACCCTTGGCCATTGCATCGCAACGGGAGAGAGCTTTTCGCTCCGCTATCGCTTGCGGCGTGCCGACGGCGTCTACCGCTGGATGTCGAGCCGGGCCGAGCCCCTGCGGGACAAGCAAGGGCGTGTCGTGCAGTGGTACGGCCTCTGCCACGACATCGAAGATCAGGTGCAGGCGCAAGAGGCGCTGCTGCGAAGCGAGCGCAAGCTGCAGCAAATGGTCGACGCCGTGCCGACCATGAGGCAGAGGATCAGCGCGANNNCGATGGAACGCCAACCTACGTCAACAAACGTTTTGCGAATGTCACCGGCGCAACGCTGGAAGACATCATGGCGCCGGACGGGTCGCCGTCTCTGAGCGTGATCCACCCTGAGCACGTCGAGGTGGCACGGCAGGCAGCGCGCCATTCTTTCGCGACCGGCGAACGTTACCTGCAGCAATACCGTCAGTTGCGGGCCGACGGCAGTTACCGGTGGACCGAAACGCACGCGGAGCCGTTGCGCGACGAGGACGGCACAATCCTCCAGTGGTACGGCGTCAGCGTCGACATCCATGACATGGTGATGGCGCAGGCGGCGTTGCACGAGCGGGAGCGGGAGCTCTCGCAACTCGTCGACATGGTTCCGAGCCTTCTCTGGCGGTTGCGCCCGGATGGCGAGCCGGTCTTCTTCAGCAAGCGAATGATCGAGTTTTTCGGTTTGGACGTCGACGATACGGAAGAGCGGAATGAAAGCCGGCTCACGACGGTTATTTGGACCGTTATCCACCCCGACGATGCTGCGCGGGTTAGCGAAGGGCTGAGGCGCAGTCTCGCCACCGGTGAGCCCTTCTCGATGAAATACCGTCTGCGCCGAGCCGACGGGGTCTACCGCTGGGTGGACGGTCGCGCCGAGCCGTTGCGGGATCAAAGCGGACACATTGTCCAGTGGTACGGCCTTTCGCACGATATCGACGACCAGATGCATGTCGAGGAGGCATTGCGAGAGAGAGAGCGGTTTCTTTGGCAGCTCGTCGAAACGCTGCCGGCCATGATTGATTGCGCTTCGCCGAATGGTGAGCCGGTCTATCGCAGCCAGCAGCTACGCGAGTTTCTCGGCTACGATCTTGAATCGTTGGATGTCGCGGGCAAGCGGCGTCTGGCCGGGACGCTCGACGCCGGTGTTCATCCTGACGATGTCGCCGACGTCAAGAAGCAGTACGCCCATTCGTTGCGGACCTGAGAACCGTATGCGCGGAGGCATCGCCTACGACGCTTCGACG
>JAFKKS010000358.1 GCA_017304555.1 Hyphomicrobiales bacterium | reverse complement strand
TTCAGCTTCTTCAAGCCGGCGACGCCGCGGGACTTGCGCTCCTTTGGCGCCTTCAGCGCCTTCATCATCGCGCTCTTCACCGAGATGTACGGCTTTCCCCTGACGATCTATCTGCTCTCCGGCTGGCTGCAGTCGCGCTATCCCGGCGTCGACTGGTTCTCGCATGACGCGGGCCACCTGCTCGAAGAGCTGTTCGGCTGGCGCGCTAATCCCCACTTCGGTCCCTTCCATATCCTGAGCTTCGTCTTTATCGGCGGCGGCTTCATCCTGATCTCCGCCGGATGGAAGCCGCTGTATCAGGCGCAACGGCAGCACAAGCTGGCAACGACAGGCATCTACGCGCGGATCCGGCATCCGCAATATGTCGGCTTCGTCCTTGTTATGTTCGGCTTTCTGCTGCAGTGGCCGACGCTGCTGACGCTCGCGATGTTCCCCGTCCTGGTCTTCATGTATTGGCGACTTTCCAAGCACGAAGAACGCGAATCTCTCGCCGAATTTGGCGACGCCTATGCGCGCTATATGCGAGAAGTTCCGGCGTTCATTCCGCGTCTCTCGGCGCAGCGCGCCGATGCCAGAGGATGAGCGCAATTGTCGAACCGATAATCGACTCGACCATTTATGACTTCAGCGCCGCGCCTGTTCAATCCACGTTAAAGTCTGCTGCCCGTCCACGCGCATTCTAGTCCGGGTTTGCGTCAAATCGACTGAGAAAGCGCGGCCATGGATGCCCTTGTTTTCAAATCTCTTCGTCGTCTCATCAAAACCGGAAGTCTCACGATAACGACAGCCAATGGTATCGCCCGAACATTCGGTGACGGCTGTCGCTTCGCGGTTGCGATACGGTTCAGATCTGCCACGGCGCAGCGACAGGTTCTGCTCGATCCGGAACTGCACCTTGGCGAGGCCTTCGTCGACGGCGACCTCCTTGTCGAGCAGGGCACCATCACGCAGCTGCTCGAGCTGCTCTTGTCCCAGGATCGCACCGGCGCCCCGCCGATCGCGACAAAAATGCTGTCCGGCCTGCGCTTCGCCCTTCGGCGGCTGGCGCAAAAAAACGACCGCAAGCGATCCAGGCGAAACGTCGCCCATCACTATGACCTCAGCGGGAAGCTTTACAAAATCTTTCTCGACAGCGACATGCAGTATAGTTGCGCCTACTTCGAAAACGCAGACATGTCCCTGGAAGAGGCGCAGCAGGCCAAGAAGCGCCATATCGCAGCAAAGCTGCGAGCCCGTCACAATGCGCGCATTCTTGACATCGGCTGCGGCTGGGGAGGTTTGGCACTCTACCTCGCTGACACCTTCAACGCCCGCGTCACCGGAATCACCCTCTCGGCCGAGCAGCTCGAATTCGCCAAGGCCCGCGCCGCTGCTGCTCCAGATCCGGGACGTCTCGACTTTCGGTCGCAGGACTACATGGACGTGACCGAACGTTTCGATCGCATCGTCTCCGTGGGCATGTTCGAACATGTCGGCGTGAACAACTATGACGCCTTCTTCCGAAAATGCCGCGATTTGCTGGATGAGGATGGCGTGCTTCTGCTTCACTCGATCGGCCGATCCGATGCGCCGGGCTACACCAACCCCTGGATCGCGAAATATATCTTTCCAGGTGGATACATCCCGGCGCTTTCCGAGGTGCTGCCGGCGATCGAGCGGGCGGGCCTCGTCGTCACCGACATTGAAATCCTCCGCCTGCATTATGCGGAAACGCTCAGACACTGGCGCGAGCGATTTCTCGCCCGCCGCACTGAAGCGGTCGACCTGTTTGATGAGCGCTTCGCCCGCTTATGGGAGTATTATCTCGGCGTCTCCGAACTCGCCTTTCGCTATCAAGGCATGATGGTGTTCCAGATACAGATCGCCAGACGGCAGACCGCCGTACCGCTCACTCGCGACTATATTCATCAGGAAGAACACCGCTTACAGGGCATCATGACCAAACGGGCTGAATGCGATCGGATAGACGAGGCGGCTTTCGCAGCGGCGAGCTGAAAGAGCGGCAGGGCCGTCGTGCCGAGTTTTGCGCGCTCTCAAACCAGCGGGCACTCTTCGTCTCCGTCGTCCGCTGCTCATAATCCGAGCCAGTCGCACGGACCACGCGGAATACGACGGTGTAGCAACACTGCTGCGTCTATTGAACGTGATCGCTAGAGAAAGTCACCGACACCGGGCGCGGACGTCCCGGAACGATGATCGCGACGGCGATCGCGTAGCGATCGTTGCCCGGAAGGGTGATAAATCCGCCGTAGGTGACGGTGTTCTCGATCTTCATGAGATCTAGCTGGATGGCTTTTTGGCCAACATGAC
>JAFKKS010000306.1 GCA_017304555.1 Hyphomicrobiales bacterium | reverse complement strand
GCCGGGAGTCGTATCAGGATTGGTTGGCCCGTAAGGCCGCCGCGCAAGGACGTCGGCGATCTACCGCCCGGAAACGCTGGTCGCCTTCACCCGCGACGTGCTTTCGGCCTTGGGACTGCCAGGGAGGGAAGCCGACACGGTGGCGACGGCGATCGTCGAAGCGAACCTCACCGGCTTCGATTCCCACGGCATGATCCGGCTGCCGCAATATGCGCCGCTGCTACGTGCAGGTCGGATCAATGCGCGCCCGAACGTGCATGTGACGCAGCGCTCGCCGGCAACGGCGCTGGTCGACGGCGACAACGGCATGGGCCATCTCGTGATGCGCTTCGCTGCCCAGACGGCGGTGGAACTCGCGCGGGAGTCCGGCATAGGCTGGGTCGGCGCGCGACGGTCGAACCATGCGGGCGCCGCCGGCATCTATGTCGGCATTCCGCTGGCGGCCGGCATGATCGGCATCTACGGCGCCAATTCGAGCGCCAACCACATGGCGCCGTGGGGCGGAGCAGAGGCGCTGCTCGGCACCAACCCGCTAGCGGTTGCGATCCCGGCCGGGCGCGAGGCGCCCGTGGTCCTCGATATGGCGACGTCAGTGACGTCGTTCGGGGTTATCCGCAAACATGCACTGGAGGGGACGCCGTTGCCCGAGGGATGGGCGGTCGATCCGGAGGATGGAACGTCCGTCACCGATGCACGCAAGGCGGCGGAGGCGCTGCTTCTGCCGATCGGCGGCTACAAGGGGAGCGGGCTCGCACTGATCATCGGGCTTCTGGCCGGTGTCCTCAACGGGGCGGCGTTCGGGCGAGACGTGAAGGAGTTCAGCGCCGAGGCGGCCGGCGAGGGCAACACCGGGCAATTCATCATCGCGCTCGATGTCGCCCGCTTTCAGCCGCTCGAGCAGTTCAAGGCGGAGATGGATCGCCAGATCGGCGTATTGCGCAACTCGAAGGCGCTTCCCGGCGTCGAGGCCGTGCGCATTCCGGGCGAGGACCGGGTGCGGCGGCGCGCCGAGCGCATGAAAAACGGAATTCCGATCCCGCCCGCATTGGTCCAGCAACTCGACGCGGTGGCGAACGAAGCCGGCGTTGCGCTCCTCTCCAGCCGCTGACAGACTGGCACGATCCGCCTTTAGCCGCGAGCGTTCGTGCCGATGACTGATATCCATGACCTGACGGCCACAGATCTTCTTCGCCTTTATCGCCGCCGTGCGCTTTCGCCGGTCGAGGCGGCGAAAGACGCGCTGTCGCGCATCGCGCGGTTCAATCCGGTCATCAACGCCTTCATCTTGGTCGACGAGGCCGGCGCGCTGGAGGCGGCGCGCGCCTCGGAAGCGCGATGGGCAAAGGGTGAGCCGCAAGGCCTGGTCGACGGCGTGCCGGCGACGGTTAAAGATAATGTGTGGCTGAAGGGGTTTCCTTGCCGTAATGGTTCGGCGACC
Organism: Hyphomicrobiales bacterium; assembly: GCA_017304555.1. Classification (GTDB taxonomy): domain Bacteria; phylum Pseudomonadota; class Alphaproteobacteria; order Rhizobiales; family Xanthobacteraceae; genus JAFKKS01. Next base: position 880 of record JAFKKS010000306.1, on the reverse strand, counting down.
ACCGACACCAATCCGATGCTTGAGGACGCGCCGGCGGTGGCGCGGCTGCGCGAGCAGGGCGCAGTCATCCTCGGCAAGACGACGCTGCCGGAATTCGGCTGGATCGGCGCCTGCCATTCGCCACTGACCGGCATCACCCGCAACCCATGGAAGCTCGACCGCACCACGGGCGGCTCCTCGGGTGGCGCAGCGGCTGCGGCGCTTCTCAATCTCGGCTGGCTGCACATCGGGACCGACGGCGCGGGCTCGATCCGCATTCCCGCGGCGTTCACCGGCGTCTTCGGCATCAAACCGAGCTTCGGCCGCGTGCCGGCTTACCCGGCGTCGCCGTTCTCGGTTTTGGCGCATCTCGGTCCACTCACCCGCACGGTGACCGACGCAGCGCTGATGCTCTCCGTCATCAGCGGCGCGGACGAGCGCGACATGGCGGCCTGGAATACGTCGGCGCCGGATTTCCGTGTCGGCTTGGATGAAGGTGTGCGGGGCTTGCGCATCGCCTGGAGCCCGCGGCTCGGCACCGTGACCAAGATCGACCCGGAGGTCGAGGCGAAGACGGCGCAGGCCGCGGCCGTGTTCCGCGATCTCGGTGCGATCGTGGAGGAGGTTGATCCCGATCTTGGGGCGGCGGATGCGACCATCCGGGAGATTTGGGGAGCGGTTTCGGCGTCCGTTGTCGGTGCGATCCCGGTGCGCGAGCATGCGAAGATGGATCCGGGCTTTCTGCGCATCGCGGAGAAGGGGCGCGGCTATAACGTCACCGACTATCTCAACGCCTATAGTCGCCGCTCCGACCTCGCCAATGCCATGGCGCGGTTCCACGAGCGTTACGATCTGCTGCTGACGCCGCAGATGCCGGTTCCGGCGCTGCCGGCGGGCAAGG
>JAFKKS010000106.1 GCA_017304555.1 Hyphomicrobiales bacterium | reverse complement strand
CCCGAAAGCCGCGCGTGCGCTCGTCACCGACCTGCTTTCCATCGCGGGAGCGAGCACTGTCGGCGGCCGCAGCGTCGACGAGATCGCGGCGCGCTTCCTCGAGCAATCCGCTCTCGGGGGAAGCGCCCGGCTGCCGCAGGAGACGCGGGCTCTGATCAAGCGGTTCCTAGCGATCGTCGGAGACCCTGACGACGCGAGCATGGCGCTGCGCGCGCTGGCGAGCGACGCCGGGATTTCGCTCAACGAAGCGCTCGACCTGTTCGACAGCCGCGCCGGCTTCCTCGCTGCGCGCGGTGTCGATGTCACCGGAATCCGTTTTTCGACGGCGTATGGGCGCGGCCTCGACTACTACACTGGCTTCGTCTTCGAATTGCGTGATCCGACCGAGCGCGTAGCCCGGCAACTGGTCGCAGGCGGACGCTATGACGGCATGCTGGCGCGGCTCGGCAGCGCCGAACCGATACCCGCCGTCGGCTTCGCCGTATGGATCGAGCGGCTGGCGATGCTGGGAGGCACGGCATGAGCGCGCCGCTGATCATCGCCGTTCCGTCCAAGGGGCGCTTGCAGGAGCAGGCCCAGGCGTTCTTCGCGCGGGCGGGCCTCAACCTCACGCAGCCGCGCGGCGCCCGCGAATATCGCGGCAAGCTCGCCGGCTTCGACCGGGTCGAGATCGCCTATCTCTCCGCCTCCGAGATCACCTCGCAACTGGCGCAGGGCGCCGTGCATTTCGGCATCACGGGCGAGGACCTCGTGCGTGAAATGATCGCCGACGTGGACAAGCGGGTCGTGCTGCTCGCGCCGCTCGGCTTCGGCTACGCCAATGTCGTGGTTGCCGTGCCGCAAGCATGGATCGACGTGCGCACGATGGCCGACCTCGACGATGTCGCGAGCGCATTCCGTCAACGCCACGATCGCAAGATGCGGGTCGCGACCAAGTACATCAATATCGCGCGCACGTTCTTCGCGCGGCACCGCATCAGTGATTACCGCATCGTCGAAAGCCTGGGCGCAACCGAAGGCGCGCCTGCGGCCGGAACAGCGGAATTCATCGTCGACATCACGACGACGGGAGCAACGCTCGCCGCCAACGGCCTCAAGGTGCTCGACGACGGCGTGATGCTGCGCTCGCAAGCAAACCTCGTTGCCGCGCGCGAAGCGCATTGGGGCGCGGAAGAGCGCGCCGCCGCGCGCGCGATCCTCGACCGCATCGCGGCGCAAGACCGTGCCGCGAACTATCGCGAAGTGCGCACGCGCTTCCCCAGTTGCGACGACGAAGTGCTCGAGCACGCGCGCTCCGCCTTCGGCGTGCAGTCGCCATTCGGAAGCCCGACGTCTTCAGGGATGCTCACGCTGCACTGCCCGCCGGAGAACGTGTTCGGGCTCGCGGATTTTCTGCGCGAGCGCGGCGCCGGAGCGGTGACGGTCGGCGAAATCTCTTACGTCTTCACCCGCGACAACCCGCTCTATGCCAAGCTCGCGGAAGCGCTCGCAGCGGTTTGACTGCGCGCCTTCAACGGCGCGTGCGGAACACGACGAAATGCGAGAGCGAGAAATTGACGACGAAGCTCACCAGAATCGCCAGCCCCTTGGCGATCCACAGCGAGAAGTGCTCGGCGGCAAGGAGCAGCACAGCCGTATTCGCCACGACCCCGACGATGCCCGACGCAACGAAGCGGAGATAGTCGTTCAGACGGAATTGCCGGCCTGATTCCGCCGCAAACGTAATGCGCGAATTCATCACGTAGGAGAAAGAGACCGCCGTGAACCAAGCCGCGAGGTTGGCCGCGACCAAGGACGACGTCGCGACGGCAAGCGTCAGGAAAAAGACGCCGGCATCGATAACGGCGTTGAGGACGCCGATCAGGCCGAAGCTTGCGGCCTTGAGCAGGAAGGGGCGCTCGGCGACCCACGGCAGATGACGCTCAAGGGCGCGCTGGAGCGGTGATGGCAAAATCATGACGCGCCCGCTTATCACGTTCGCGCCGACCCGCCGAGATCGTTGCGGCGGGAAAGCGTGGATAGGGACAATCCAACACGATCTGATGTAGCGTGGCGCGTTCTTCGTAGGTGAGTATCGCGAACCATGAATCCTAGCGCCGGCCGATGGATGCCCGAGAGACTGGAGCGCGCGCGCGATCCGCGGCCCATGGGGCTTTCCATCGTCATCCCCGCTTACAATGAGGCGGAGGGACTGGCCGAGGTGCATGCGCGCATCGCCGCCATGGCCGCCGACCTGAAAGCCCGCCGCGGGCTGCATTGCGAAGTGGTGTATGTCGACGACGGCAGCCGCGACACGACGCTCGCCATCGCCAAGGGCCTCCCCGCTGCCGGGATGGACATCCAGATCGTCGCCCTGTCGCGTAATTTCGGCAAGGAGGCTGCCCTGTTGGCCGGCCTCGATTACGCCCGCTACGGCGCCGTGCTGTTCATGGACGGCGACGGCCAGCATCCGCCGGCGCTCGCCGAACAACTGGTCTCGCACTGGCTCGATGACGGCTACGACGTCGTCTACACCGCCAAGGCGAATCGCGGCGGCGAATCCTGGCTGCGGCGGCTCGGCGTGCGGATCTTCTACGACACGCTGAACTGGGGCGCGCGCCACAAGATCCCTGAGGATGCCGGCGACTTTCGGCTGCTCTCTCCGCGCGCGGCGACGGCGCTGCGGCAGATGCCGGAGCGCAACCGCTTCTTCAAGGGCCTATCGAGCTGGATCGGCTTCCGGCAACTCCGCGTCGATTACGATCCGTCGGCGCGCGTCGCCGGCGACACGAAATGGAATGCGCGCGCGCTCGTCAGCCTTTCCATCGAGGGACTGACGAGCTTCTCAGTCGCGCCGCTGCGGCTCGCGAGCCTTGCCGGGCTGCTGCTCGCGTTCGGCGCCTTCATTTTCGGCGTGGAGATATTGATTGAGACGCTGGTGCTCGAGAAAAGCGTGCCGGGCTATCCGTCGCTGATCGTCGGCCTGATGGTGCTCGGCGGCGTGCAATTGATGATGATCGGAATCATGGGCGAATATATCGGCAAGATTCTCTCCGAGATCAAAGCGCGGCCGGTCTATTTCATCGCCGAACATATGACCAAGACTGCAGATACGATGACCGCAGAGGCAATGACCGAGATCACTTCCAACCCATCGCAGCGGCCCGCGGCGGAATGAGCGAGGAGACGACACGGCGCATCTGGCTGTGCGCCGACGATTACGGAATCGCTCCGGGGGTCAGCGCCGCGATCCGCGACCTCATCGCCCGCGGCCGCCTCAACGCGGCTTCAGCGATGGTCGTCGCGCCGGGTTTCACCTGGGACAAGGCGCGCCCCCTCGTCGATCTCAATGCCGGCCGGCCGCGCACCGCGATCGGCCTGCATGTGACGCTGACGGCGCCGTTCGCGCCACTGTCGCCGGGCTATGCGCCGGTGGACGCTAACGGCGCTTTTCTTTCGCTCTCGGCCACGCTCCTGCAGGCGATGGCGCGCCGCTTCGACATGCAGGCGTTGCGGGCGGAAGTGGAGATGCAGTTCGCCGCCTTCCATCACACATTCGGACGCGCGCCCGACTTCGTCGACGGGCACCAGCATGTGCATCTGTTCCCGCAGATTCGCGATTGCGTCCTGGCGACGATGCAGGCACTCACCCCGCAGGCGTGGGTGCGCCAATGCGGACGCCCCTCTAACATGCCGCTGTCCCTGTCCGACCCGAAGGGGATTTTGATCGACCGGCTCAGCGTCAAGTTCCGCCGCCTTGCGGCGCAACGCCAGATCGCCACCAATTCCGGCTTCGCGGGGACTTATGCGTTTCGCGAGGATGCCGACTTCGCGCGGCTTTTCCCCAGCTTCCTCGAGGGCCTCGAAGAAGGCGCGGTGGTGATGTGCCACCCCGGTTACGTCGATGCGGAGCTTGCCCGGCTCGACCCCGTGACGACACTGCGCGAGCGCGAATACGCCTACCTCGCCGGCGATACCTTCCTGCAGGACCTTACCGCCGCCGGGGTCTCGCTGGCGACGCCACCGGTCTGAGGCTGCGACAAGGTTTCTTTTGCGGCCGCCATGGCCGAGCCGCAAACGGCACTCTACATGAGCCGCGTCACGGGCAGAGGAGAAAGCCGATGACCCCGGAGGAACGTGATCTCATTGCCGATCTTTTCGATCGGCTGGCGCAACTTGAGCGCAACCCGCGCGACGCCGACGCCGAACGCACAATCCGCGAGGGATTGCAGCGCGCGCCAAATGCGCTCTACGCACTGGTGCAAACCGTCCTGGTGCAGGACGAGGCGCTGCGCGCGGCCAACGACCATATCGCTGACCTTGAAGATGAATTGAACCGCGGCGCGCCGCCCCCGCAAGGTGGGCGGAACGAGCAGCCGCGCAGCTTCCTCGACGGTATCCGCGACACGGTTTTCGGCCGTGAGGAGCCGCGTGGCGGCGGCTCGGTGCCGTCCGTCGGCCGCGGCCAGCCGATGGGCGCGCCGGCCGGCTACGGCGAGCGGCGCGATGACCCGCGGGATCCTTGGGGCCGGGCGCGTGACGCCGGACCAGGCTATGCCGCGGGACCGGGTGGACCCGGTTTCGGCGGTCCTGGTTACGGTGGACCTGGAGGGCCGGCTGCAGGCGGCGGAGGCAGCTTCCTCGGCACGGCGGCGGCGGTCGCGGCCGGCGCCATCGGCGGCAGCCTGCTGATGAACGGCATCCGCTCGGCGATGGCGGGCCAAAGTGGCGGTGCGGCTGGCGGGCAAGGCAATCCGCTCGGCGGCGCGCTCGACCATCTCGTTCGTGGCGGCTCGGGCGCCGGCGGCAAGGCCGACCCCAACAGCAGCCTGGCACAAGACGCCGGCGTCGGCGACATCGGCCGCGGCGGGCGCAACGCCCAAGCCGCAGCGGATCGCCAGCAGGACGAAGACCAGGATCAAGACGATCTACAGGACGAAGACGACCTGCAGGACGAGGAGCAGGACGGCGACTATGACGACGACGATTTCGAGTCGGACGACGACGATAATTGATCGCGGTTACTGATACGCACTGCGTCATTCCAGCCGAGCGCAGCGAGAGCCGGAACCCAGAGTCGGCAGCGTCGCGAGGAGATGCGGCGCTACGTCTTTCTTGGCATGTCGCCCGTGGATGATCGGCAGCGCGAGGATTCTGGGTTCCGGCTCGCGGCGGCGTTGCCGCCTTGGCCGGAATGACCCCGTGATGCCTTTAAGGCCGCTTGCTACAAAATAAACCGTGAGAGGTCGGCGTTGCGCGCCAGGTCGCCGATGTGCTTCTCGATGTAGCCCGCGTCGATCGCGACGGTCTCGCCGGAGCGATCGGGCGCCGAGAAGGAGATGTCGTCGAGCACACGCTCGATCACCGTCTGCAGGCGGCGGGCGCCGATATTCTCCACACTCGCGTTCACCTCGACGGCGATATCGGCGATGGCGTCGATCGCGTCGTCTGAGAACGTGAGCGTCACGCCTTCGGTCGCGAGCAGCGCGACGGTCTGCTTGATCAGCGAGACTTCCGTTTCGGTCAGGATGCGCTTGAAGTCGTCGCGGGTGAGCGCGCGCAACTCGACGCGGATCGGCAGCCGGCCCTGCAGTTCGGGAAGCAAATCCGACGGCTTCGACACGTGGAAGGCGCCCGACGCGATGAACAGGATGTGGTCAGTCTTCACCGGACCGTGCTTGGTCGAGACCGTCGTGCCTTCGATCAGCGGCAGCAGATCGCGCTGCACGCCTTCACGTGAGACGTCGCCGCCGGTACGGCCTTCGCGCGCGCAGATCTTGTCGATCTCGTCGAGGAAGACGATGCCGTTGTTCTCGACCGCGCGGATCGCCTCCTGCACAAGCTGTTCCTGGTCGAGCAGCTTGTCGGACTCTTCGTTGATCAGCGTGTCGTAAGATTCGCGCACCGTCATGCGGCGCGTCTTGGTCTTCTGACCCAACCCCTTGCCGAGCAGATCGCCGATCGAGATCGCGCCCATCTGCGCGCCGGGCATGCCGGGGATTTCGAACAGCGGCATGCCGCCGCCGGACGACTGCACCTCGATCTCGATCTCCTTGTCGTCAAGCTCGTTGGCGCGCAGCTTGCGGCGGAACGAATCCTTGGTCGCGGGGCTTGCGTTCTCGCCGACGAGCGCCGTCAGCACGCGCTCTTCCGCGGCCAGATGCGCGCGTGCGGACACGTCCTTGCGCCGCCGTTCGCGCGTGATCAGGATCGCAGCCTCCACGAGATCGCGCACGATCTGCTCGACGTCGCGGCCGACATAACCGACCTCGGTGAACTTCGTCGCCTCGACCTTGATGAAGGGCGCGCCGGCGAGCCTCGCCAGGCGGCGTGAGATTTCCGTCTTACCGACGCCGGTCGGCCCGATCATCAGGATGTTCTTCGGCAGCACCTCTTCGCGCAGCTTCTCGTCGAGCTGCAGCCGCCGCCAGCGATTGCGCAAGGCAATGGCGACCGCGCGCTTGGCGTCGCTCTGCCCGACGATGTAGCGGTCAAGCTCGGAGACGATCTCGCGCGGCGAGAAAGCGCTCATCGCCGGTATTTCAGGCGTGGCGGCCCGCGGTGCGGACTGGGACTGGCTCTCGATATTCACGAACGGATTTCCTTACTCACGAAACAAGCTGGCGACCGGCATATAATCATAGCGGCGTGGACTGCCATTGCCGGATCGCCTCGAACGGATGAAGCAGCATGATGATGTTCAAGGTGAGGTTGTCGCGGATGACGTATCCAACAACAAGCTCCATGACCACGGCAGCCGCCACCACGACCCAGACCGGCAGCTTGGAGGCGAGCCCGAAGCCGACGATCATGGCGACGGTGTCGCTGAGCGAATTGATGACGCTGTCGCCGTAATAATCCAGCGAGATCGTGCTCTCACGGTACCGATTGATGATGAAATCGGTATTCTCGAGGATTTCCCAACTGCCCTCGATCAGCATCGCGACGATAAGGCGCGCCGCAATGCTCGCGCGCGGGAAGACGAGCCACGTCAGGAAGTAGAACAGGAAACCGTGGATGATGTGGGAGAAGGTGTACCAGTCGGTGATGTGCTGCGAGTTCTCGGAACTCGCGACCACGCCGTGCCAGAACTTGACATAGCCGCAAGTGCAGATCGGCACGCGGCCCATGGCAATCAGGATCACCGCTTGCGCGGTGAGCAACACGACGACGGCGATGGCGACGCGCTCTGGCGTCATCGCCCAAGATTGCCGCTCCGTTTTCATGCTTCGCGGATCATCAGAAGCGCCGTACCGTCCGGTGTTTCGACCAATCCGTCGCGGCGGAATCCGGCCTTTTCGTAAGCGCGGATCGCGCGCGTGTTCTTCGGGTCGGGATCGATGACGACACGCGGCGTGCCGTCCGCCAGCAAGCGCGTGGTGAAGGCCCGGATGAAGCCGGAGCCGTGGCCGCGATTGACCATGTCAGGCTCCGCGATGAACTGATCGATGCCGCGCGTCTCTTCAGGCTGCGGACCGAAGCCAATGTTCCAGTCGGTCAGGCGATAGCACTGCAGATACCCAAACGGCCGTCCGTCGAAATGGACGATGTACTGGTCCATGGCCGGATGATCGAGATCGCCGCTGACGAGGCCGAACTGCTCATCCGGCTCACCCCACCATTCCACCACGTGCGGCATCGCGAGCCAGCGCTTGATCAGCGGCAGGTCCGCTTTCGTCATGGGGCGAAATTGGTAGGCACACGGCTCCATGCATTATGCTCCGCTCATTCCCGCGAAAGCGGGAATCCAGGGGCGTAGCTGCTGCGAGAGCTGGGTCCCCGCTTTAGCGGGGACGAGCGGAAGCAACTGTACTCGCGCGGAGAACGAACCATCATCACGCCGTCTTCAGCGTCTCGATGGTGACGTTGCGGTTGGTGTAGACGCAGATGTCGGCGGCGATCGCCATCGCCTTCTTCACGATCTCCTCGGCCGAGAGGTCGCTATCGGTGAGCGCGCGCGCCGCGGCGAGCGCGTAGTTGCCGCCCGAGCCGATGCCCATGACGCCGTTCTCCGGATCGAGAACGTCGCCATTGCCGGTGAGCACGAGCGACACGTTGGCGTCGGCAACGATCATCATCGCTTCCAGCCGCCGCAGATAGCGGTCGGTGCGCCAATCCTTCGCCAGCTCGACGGCGGCGCGCATCAACTGCCCGGGATACTGCTCCAGTTTCGATTCCAGCCGCTCGAACAGCGTGAAGGCGTCGGCGGTCGCGCCGGCGAAGCCGCCGATCACCGCACCGTCCTTGCCGAGCCGGCGAACCTTGCGCGCATTGCCCTTGATGATGGTCTGGCCGATCGACACCTGCCCATCGCCGCCGATGGCGACGACCCCTCCCTTGCGGACCGTGAGGATCGTGGTGCCGTGCCACGGATCGAGCGGCGACGAAGGCTGGGCCGGGCCTGAGGACATGGTGCTGAAAACTCGGTGATTGGGGGTCGCACGCATTTAGGCATCGCGCCGCCACATTGCAAAGCCAGGAATGCGGCTGCGGTCAGTGACACCATCGAGGTTTGGCGGAATGGACAAAAGCGAGAAGGCGAAGATGCTGGCAGGCGAGCTTTATCGCCCCGACGACGCGGAGATCCAGGCCGATCTCGCCGCCACCAAGGCCTGGCTCGTCCGCTATAACGCCGCGCTCGGGCAGTCGACCGAAGAGCGGCGCGCCTTGCTGCGCGAGCGCTTCGGCGCCGTCGGCGAAGGCGCGGTGATCCGCCCGCCGTTCCACTGCGATTTCGGCTTCAATATCGCCATCGGCGCGCATGCCTTCCTCAACTACAACTGCGTCATCCTCGATGTTTGCGCCGTCTCCATCGGCGACGGAGCGCAGATCGGCCCGGCGGTGCAGATCTATGCGGCGGACCATCCGCGTGAGGCGGAGCTGCGCCGCGCGGGGCTGGAATTCGGCCGGCCCGTCCATATCGGGCGCAATACCTGGATCGGCGGCGGCGCCATCATCCTGCCCGGCATCCGTATCGGGGACGATGCGGTGGTCGGCGCCGGCAGCGTGGTGACGCGCGACGTTCCGGCCGGAGCGACGGTGATGGGCAATCCGGCTCGAATCCGGACGTGAGAAGGCGCCGCCGCTTGCTTGACTTCCAACGCAGCCGATGGCCAGTGTCGGCCCTTCAGCCACAATCTCTTGCGTCCGCAACCTGCAATCCCCGGGCTCACCGAATTGATGCGTAGCTACCTCGATTTCGAAAAGCCGGTCGCGGAACTCGAGGCCAAGATCGAGGAACTGCGCGCGCTGGAAGGCGGCGACGCAGGCGTTTCCGTCGGCGACGAGCTTCACCGCCTGGAGACGCGCGCGGCGCAGACCCTGCAGGACCTCTACGAAGACCTCACACCGTGGCAGAAAACGCAGGTCGCGCGGCACCCGCAGCGACCGCATTGCATCGACTATGTCTCGGCCTTGGTGACGGAATTCACCCCCTTCGCCGGCGACCGCGCTTTCGGCGACGACGACGCCATCATCGGAGGTTTCGGGCGCTTCGGCGGCGAGAGCATCTGCATTCTCGGCCACGAGAAGGGCTCCACCACCGAGGCCCGCATCAAGCACAATTTCGGCATGGCGAAACCGGAAGGTTACCGCAAGGCCGTGCGGCTGATGCGCATGGCCGACCGGTTCGGCATTCCGGTGATCTCGCTCGTCGATACCGCGGGCGCCTACCCCGGCATCGGCGCCGAGGAGCGCGGACAGGCGGAAGCGATCGCCCGCTCGACCGCCACCTGCCTCGAACTCGGCGTGCCGAATGTCGCCGTGATCCTCGGCGAAGGCGGCTCCGGCGGCGCCATCGCCATCGCCACGGCGAACCGTGTGCTGATGCTGGAGCATGCCGTCTACAGCGTCATTTCGCCTGAAGGCGCGGCCTCGATCCTCTGGCGCGACACGACGAAAGCGCAGGACGCCGCGACGAACATGAAGATCACCGCCCAGGATCTCATTCGCTTCGGCGTCATCGATTCGATCGTGCCGGAGCCGATGGGCGGCGCGCATCGCGATCCGGCCGGCACAATCGCCGCGACCGGCGAGGCGATCACCGCCGCGTTCAAGGCGCTCGCCCATCTCGACCGCGACGCCATCCGCCGCCAACGGCGCGAAAAGTTCCTCGCCATCGGCCGCACGCTGGGCTGAGAAAAACAAGCAGAGCGCGCTTTACACCCGCTGGGTGCGGCGGCGCAGACGCCGCACGTGACGCCAGAAACGGCCACCGCCTTCGCGCCGCATCAGCGCACGGGCCCGTCGCAGGACCGGCGCGGCGGTTTCGCGTATCCAGGCGCGGATTTCTTCCTTCACCGGATCGACGAGGCGATGCGCCCAGGCGAGGCCGCGCATCACCCAGTCGTAGAGCCGGCGGAACCACGCCATCTGCAGGAGCTTCGGCCGTGTCGTGTCGAAGATGAAGGCGGTGACGCCGACGCTGACGATCTTGGCGAGAGCCAGCATCGCCATGGCGCCGAGCCAGGACCCGTGCGCCAGCATCCAGAGCCCGGCGATCTTGATCGGCAGAAGCAGCAGCACCGGGATGATGAAGACAATCAGCGTCGCCCAAGGCGGCAGATGCTCGATCGCCGCCGCGAGCTTGGCGCGCAACACCGGCAGCGCCAATCGCCGCACCAGCCAAGCGACGGCGCGTTGCAGCTTCTCCCAAAGCCACGCTTCGAAGAGAAACAGGAGCGCCAGCAGCACCCACAGCGGCTTCAGCCAGCGCCGCATCTGTCCACCCCGCGACGACTTTAACGTTCGGTTAACCATGAACGCTCCACACACCGGCCATCATATAGGGGCTCGACGCATGGAGGCGAAGATAAAAGAAGTGGAGACGCTATGACGCGACCTGCAGCGTATCGTTCTGCGCATGCAGTGCCCCATCGTGGCAAAGTGCACGCTTTCGTGACGGACGAGGGCGAGTTTAAGTGCGCGGCGTAGCCTCTCTTCGTCATGCCCGCGCTCGTCGCGGGCATCCACGTCTTTCTTTCGTTGCGATAAGACGTGGATGGCCGGAACAAGTCCGGCCATGACGTTCTATCACATATGGATGGCGCGCTTCTCGACGGCGAGCGCCGCTTCCTTCACCGCCTCGGTGAGGGTCGGATGCGCGTGGCAGGTGCGCGCGATGTCTTCCGACGAAGCGCCGAACTCCATCGCCACCGCCGCTTCCGCGATCATGTTGCCGGCGTCCGGCCCGAGGATGTGCACGCCGAGCACGCGGTCGGTCTTGGCGTCGGCGAGGATCTTCACGAAGCCGTCGGTCGTCATGTTCACCTTGGCGCGGCCGTTGGCGGTGAAGGGGAACTTGCCGACATTGTAGGCGACGCCGGCTTGTTTCAGCTCCTCCTCCGTCTTTCCGACGGAGGCGACTTCCGGGTAGGTGTAAACGACGTTCGGGATCACATCGTAATTCACGTGCCCCGATTTGCCGGCGATCGTCTCGGCGGCGGCAACACCTTCGTCCTCCGCCTTGTGCGCGAGCATCGGCCCGGCGATCACGTCGCCGATGGCGTAGATACCCTTCACGTTCGTCTGCAGGTGCGCGTCGACGGCAACGTGGCCGCGATCGTCCATCGCGACGCCCGCTTCCTTCAGGCCCAGCCCTTCGGTGTAAGGCACGCGCCCGACGGCGACGAGCACGATATCGGCCTCGATCGTCTCCGCTGCGCCACCGGCTGCCGGCTCGATCGTCGCTTTCAGCTTGTCACCGGACGCGTCGACACCGGTGACCTTCGACGACAGCTTGAAGGCGATGCCCTGACGCTGCAGCAGGCGCTGGAAGTTCTTTGCGACATCCGTGTCGATGCCCGGCACGATGCGGTCGAGGAACTCGACCACCGTGACCTTGGCGCCGAGACGCCGCCACACCGAGCCAAGTTCGAGCCCGATGATGCCGGCTCCGACGACGAGAAGCTGGCCTGGCACCTTGTCGAGCGCGAGCGCGCCGGTCGATGAGACGACGCGCTTCTCGTCGATCGTGATGCCGCGCAGCTTCGCGACGTCCGAACCAGTGGCGATGACGATGTTCTTCGTCTCCAGCGTCTGCGTCTTGCCGTCCTCGCCCTTCACCTCGACTTTGCCGGGCTCAAAGATGCGGCCGGTGCCGCGGAACGCGTCGATCTTGTTCTTCTTCAGCAGGAACTCGACGCCCTTGACGTTGCCGTCGACGCCCGTGTCCTTGAACGCCTGCATCGCTGCGAGATCGAGCTTCGGCGTAGAGACGCCGATGCCCATCTTGGCGAAGCTCTTGCCGGATTCCTCGAACAGTTCCGATGCGTGCAGCAACGCTTTTGACGGAATGCATCCGACATTGAGGCAGGTGCCGCCGTGCGTCGCACGCTTTTCGACCACCGCCGTCTTCAAGCCAAGCTGCGCCGCGCGGATCGCGCAGACATAACCGCCGGGGCCGGTGCCAATGACAATGAGATCGTAAGACATGAAATTGCTCCAAGCTCTCGATCGTCATGGCCGGACTTGTTCCGGCCATCCACGTCTTGCTGACCGCGATGACGAAAAGACGTGGATGCCCGCGACAAGCGCGGGCATGACGGAGAAAAAAATCAGAGATCCAGAACCAGCCGCTCCGGATCCTCCAGCACGTCCTTCACACGCACCAGGAAGGTCACGGCCTCGCGGCCGTCGACGACGCGGTGGTCGTAGGAGAGTGCGAGATACATCATCGGCCGCGCCTCGATCTTGCCGCCGACGACCATCGGCCGCTCCTGAATCTTGTGCATGCCGAGAATACCGGACTGCGGCGCGTTGAGGATCGGCGTCGACATCAGCGAGCCGTAGACACCGCCATTCGAGATGGTGAAGGTGCCGCCCTGCATCTCGTCGATCTTGAGCTGCCCGTCACGCGCGCGGCGGCCGAAATCGGCGATGTCCTTCTCGATCTGCGCCAGCGACTTCTGATCGCAGTCGCGCACCACCGGAACAACGAGGCCCTTCTCGGTGCCGACCGCGACGCCGACGTGGTAATAGTTCTTGTAGATGAGATCGGTGCCGTCGATCTCGGCATTGACGGCCGGAATTTCCTTCAGCGCCTGCACGCAGGCGCGCACGAAGAAGCCCATGAAGCCGAGCTTCACGCCGTGCTTCTTCTCGAACATGTCCTTGTAGCGATTGCGCATCGCCATCACCGCGGTCATGTCGACCTCGTTGAAGGTCGTCAGCATCGCGGCGGTGTTCTGCGCGTCCTTGAGACGCTTGGCGATGGTCTGGCGAAGCCGCGTCATGCGCACGCGCTCTTCGCGCGCGGCATCATCCGCCGGGGAAGGCGCGCGCACCTGGATCGCGGCGGCGGGCTGCGCGACCGGCGTCGGCTGCGCCGCCGCCTTCTCGATCGCGGCGAGCATGTCGCCCTTGGTGACGCGGCCGTCCTTGCCGCTCCCCGGCACGGTCGAGGAATCGACGCCGCTCTCGACGCTGAGCCGGCGGACCGAGGGCGCTTCCGGCGTATCCGCGGGACGCGACTTCACCTCTTCAGGGCCGGCGGCGATAGGCGCCGTGGTCGATGATTTCTGTTCCGGCTTGCCGGCAGGCTTCGGCGCCTCCGATTTCGCGGCCGGCTTGGCGCCGGCCGCACCCTCGGTGATCTGGCCCAGCAGCGCGCCAACCGCGACGGTCTCACCGTCCTTCACGATGATGTCGGCGAGCGTGCCCGCGGCAGGCGCCGGCACCTCGATCGTCACCTTGTCGGTTTCGAGTTCGACCAGCGGCTCGTCCACCGCAACCGCGTCACCCGCCTTCTTGAACCACTTGCCGATCGTCGCCTCGGTGACGGACTCACCCAGTGTCGGAACACGAATTTCAGTCATGCCTTTGCCCTTGTTCCGTCATGGCCGGGCTCGTCCCGGCCATCCACGTCTTGCCTCGCAAAGATTTAAGTCGTGGATGCCCGGATCAGGTCTGGGCATGACGACCGTGGGTTCGCGAGGTGCAAACCCAAACACTTTTGCGCCCGAGGGCGCACAGCGCTGTCGGGCGTTGGCCTCCGGCATCCAGCACCGGGCGGCGGGTCGAAAAGAACATCTTTCCGAGAAACCGCGCGGTTAAAGCCCGCAAAGGCCGGAAAGTCAAGAAAGGACGCCAAAATCGCTGATTTTGCGGCCTGATCCGGCCCGGGAACCCGCCGGGCCGGGCTGGAGCGGGCAGGGTTCCGATCAAAAATCGTCCCGGTCGCGAAGCTGTCACTTGCCTGGGCCGGACAGATCGGGGCAAGCCGGGGCCATGTCCATCACCCGCCGCCGCTTTTTCGGGTTGTTCGCCGGTCTCGCCACCCTGCTTGGCGGCTCGGCCTTCGGAGCCTCGCAGATGAAGACCTATGACGGGCCGTTGTCGGACCATTTCGACGGGCTGCATTTCTTCGATCCGGACGGCGCGCCGCCGCGCAGCCTATGGGAGGTGCTGCGCTGGCGCGTCACCCAGAGGCAGGCGCGCTGGCCCGAATACGCGCCGAGCGGCTTTTCCGACACGCCGCCGCCGCGCGTCACCGGGGCGAAGGCGCGGCTGTCCTTCGTCGGCCATGCGAGCTGGCTGGTCCAGACCGGTGGCCTCAACATCCTGATCGATCCGGTGTGGTCGGAGCGCTGCTCGCCGGTCAGCTTCGCCGGACCCAAGCGCGTCAACGCGCCCGGCATCGCCTTTGATTCATTGCCGCCCATC
>JAFKKS010000305.1 GCA_017304555.1 Hyphomicrobiales bacterium | reverse complement strand
CCGCCGAGAGCGAAAACGCAATCGCGCACAAAGAGCAGGTGGACGGTTTCAAGGCTTGTTCTCCTGGGGAAAGTCCGTATCGCGTATGGCAAGAAGCGGGCCAGATGTCCATCAGCGGTGGCGTGACAGGACCTCGCGCACCGCCCGCACGAGGTCGGCTTCCGGCACGGCGAACTGCGCCTCCGCCTGTTTGCGCAGATAGTCGTCACGTTCGGTCGAGAGGCCGGCGATCTCCGCGCCGAGGATCAGGTCCTTGATCTGCACCTCGCCGCGCGCCTTCTCGTCACCGCCCTGGATGACGACGCAGGGGCTGTTGCGGCGGTCGGCGTATTTGAGCTGGTTGCCGAAGTTCTTCGGATTTCCGAGATAGAGTTCGGCGCGGATGCCGGCGTTGCGCAGCGCCGTGACCATGCGCTGGTAATCGGCGATGCGCTCGCGATCGAACACGGTGACGACGACCGGGCCGGTTTCCTTCTCAGCCCCGAGCTTGCCGAGTGCGGTCAGCGCGCTTTGCAGCCGCGACACGCCGATGGAGAAGCCGGTCGCCGGAACGGGCTCGGCGCGGAAGCGTCCGATCAAGCCGTCATAGCGCCCGCCGCCGCCGACCGAGCCGAAGCGCACGGGGCGGCCTTTGTCGTCCTTGATCTCGAAGGTGAGCTCCGCCTCGTAGACCGGGCCAGTGTAGTATTCGAGACCGCGGATTACGGAAGGGTCAACCGAAATCACCGTTCCTTCTGGATCAAAGTTTGCCGCGATCGCAGCTATCGCCTGAAGTTCATCAAGGCCTTCATTGTAGGTCGCGTTTTTAGGGAACAGGGTGCGCAAATTTTTTACGCGTCCAGCATTGTCAAATTTTCGAACCGAAAATGCGGAAGGTAGGGTCGATCGGGTAAGTGGGAGTGACCCTTGCTTGCTGAACTGACCCTGGGAATTCGCACCTGAAAATATAAACTCGACAATCGCTAACGTCTGGTCCTCAGTCAGTTTGGCACCCTGTGTATAGTCCCCGCTCTCGTCTTTGCGGCCTTCTCCCAGAAGGGCCTGTACACCATCGACACCTAAGCGATCATACTTATCGATTGCCCGCAGCACCGCGAGCCGCTTGCCGGCATTCTCATTACCCGCAAGCCCGATGCTCTCCATCACCCCATCGAGCACTTTGCGGTTGTTGACTTTGATCACATAACTGCCGCGCGGAATGCCGAGCGCCTCCAGCGCGTCAGCGGCCATCATGCACATCTCGGCGTCCGCGGCGGGTGAGGCCGAGCCCACCGTATCGGCGTCGAACTGCATGAACTGGCGGAAGCGTCCCGGGCCCGGCTTCTCATTGCGGAAGACATAGCCGGCGCGATAGCTGCGATAGGGTTTCGGCAGCGCGTCGAAATTCTCCGCGACATAGCGCGCGAGGGGGGCGGTGAGGTCATAGCGCAGCGACAGCCACTGCTCGTCGTCGTCCTGGAACGAGAACACGCCCTCGTTCGGCCGGTCCTGGTCGGGCAGGAACTTGCCCAGCGCCTCGGTGAACTCGATCGCTGGCGTCTCCACCGGCTCGAAGCCGTAGCGCTCATAGACCGCACGGATCGTCTCGGTCATCCGCCGCGTCGCCGCGATTTCCGCCGCGCCACGGTCGGCGAAGCCGCGCGGCAGCCGGGGCTTGATCCGATTGGGTTTTTGCTTGGCGGACATGCGCGCTCGACCTGTCTTTTCAATAGAACACCGCCCAGCTCACGCGCATAGGCGTTAGCCGAGACGGCATGTCGCTGGGTGGTATCGCATGCCCCAAGAACGGACAAGACAAAGGGACAAGACGAAGGGGCGCGGCAGGAGGAGGACAAGGGCGATGGCGGGCCCTTTCCCGAGGACGGAAAGGGCCGGGTCGCGGCATCAGCGCCCGCCGCCACCTCCGCCGCCGCCCCCGCCCCCGCCATCGCGGCTTTCATCGCGGGCGCCGGGGATCGGAGTGGGGACGTGTGTCGGGGGGAGCGGCCTCAGGCGCGCGCGCTCGGCGGTGTAGGAGGAGCCTTCGCACTTGTTGTGGTAGCCAAAGCCGTTGTTGAACGTCCAACAATTGGAGCGTGCGTTGGCCGCCGCCGCGCCGGCGAGCAGAATTGTCGCCGCCGCGGCCATGATCGTGAACCGCTTCATGGATTTTACTCCCTGTACGGCACCGGGATGATGCCGTTCCAGGCCTTTCGTCGTGCCGTGTCGCCCGACCGTTCACGGGCCAGACGAGCGGGCGGTGCGGCCGGGCGACGCAGGGGCCTGTGCGCCTCTTCCACTTGCGTCTTTGTGACGGTTTCGACCGCGCGGATTTCCTGCTAGAGAGAGGCC
>JAFKKS010000105.1 GCA_017304555.1 Hyphomicrobiales bacterium | reverse complement strand
AAATCGGAATACCCGGAGGAAAATCGCGCACGCTTCGCTTCCCCGCAAGCCGCGCTGGAACACTTCACCTGGGAGGGTGCCAAGGAGCGTTACCCGAAGGGAGTGCCTAAGAAAATCCGTGAGCGCATTGCGCACGAGTTTGGTCTTATCGCGCGCTGCGAATACGCGCCGTACTTCCTCACCGTGCACCACATCGTACAGTACGCACGATCGCAGGGCATTCTCTGTCAGGGGCGCGGATCGGCGGCGAATTCGGCGGTCTGCTATTGTCTCGGCATCACCGAGGTCGATCCCAGCAAATATCAACTCCTGTTCGAGCGTTTCATTTCGGAAAATCGCGGCGAGCCGCCCGACATCGACGTCGATTTCGAGCACGAGCGGCGCGAGGAGGTGATCCAGCACATCTACGATCACTACGGTCGCGACAAGACCGGCATCGCCGCGACGGTGATCAGCTATCGGGGGCGCTCCGCCATCCGCGAGGTGGGCAAGGCGTTCGGCCTCTCCGAAGACATGATCGGGGCGCTCGCCTCCTCGATCTGGGGCATGGGCGGCGGCACCGTCCGCCACGGCGATCTCCTGCGCACGGGCCTCGACCCGAAGAGCGCGCGGGTGAAGCACGTCATCGACCGCGTCAACGAAATCCAGAGCTTTCCGCGCCATCTCTCGCAGCATGTCGGCGGCTTCGTCATCACGCGCAGCCGCCTCGACGAGGTGGTGCCGATCATGAACGGCGCGATGGACAAGCGCACGCATGTCGAGTGGGACAAGGATGACCTCGACGCGCTCAACCTGCTGAAAGTCGACGTCCTCGGCCTCGGCATGCTCACCTGCATCCGCAAAGCCTTCGAACTTTTAGAAAAGCATTATCCCGATGCATTGCCGGGGCGATCGTTGCCTCATTCTCGGGAGCCGGCGACTCTTGCGTCACCTCCCCCTTTCAGGGGGAGGGAGTTCACCCTCGCGTCGATCCCAGCCGAACATCCCGCCGTCTACCACATGCTCCAGCGGGCGGATTCCATCGGCGTGTTCCAAGTCGAGAGCCGTGCGCAGATGTCGATGCTGCCGCGGCTCAAGCCGAAGCGCTTCTATGATCTCGTCATCGAGGTCGCGATCGTGCGCCCGGGCCCGATCCAGGGCGACATGGTGCACCCTTATCTACGCCGGCGCGACGGCGATGAACCGGTCGTCATCCCTTCCCCCAAATACGGAAAGAAAGATCAGCTTCAGAAAATTCTCAGACGCACGCTCGGGATTCCTTTGTTTCAGGAGCAGGCGATGAGCATTGCCATCAAAGCCGGCGGCTTCGAGCCGGCCGAAGCCGACAAGCTTCGCCGCGCCATGGCGACCTTCAAGCGAACCGGCACGGTCAAGACGTTTCGCGACAAGATGGTCAACGGCATGACGGCGAAAGGTTACGATGAGACGTTTGCAAGCAACTGCTTCAAGCAGATCGAGGGCTTCGGCGAATACGGCTTCCCGGAAAGCCACGCCGCGAGCTTCGCGCTCCTCGTCTACGCTTCGGCGTGGCTCAAATGCCGCTATCCTGATGTGTTCACCGCGGCGCTGCTGAACGCGCAGCCGATGGGATTCTATGCGCCGGCGCAGATCGTGCGCGATGCGCGCGAGCACGGCGTCGAGGTTCGCTCCGTGGACGTGAACGCCTCCGATTACGACGCCACCCTGGAACCCGGGCCCCGCGCGGCGCGGCGCACGCGCGCATTGCATCGAGACATGAAGGGAGACATCCGCGCCACGCATGCGCTGCGTCTCGGCATGCGTTCGATCAAAGGAATTTCGGAAGACGATGCGAACAAGATCGTGGCGGCACGCACGCGCGCGGGGCGCCCTTACGCATCGGTCCGCGATCTCTGGCTGCGCACCGGTTTGAAAATCCTTGTGCTCGAGCGGCTCGCCGATGCCGACGCCTTCGGCTCGCTCGGCCTCACCCGCCGGCAGGCGCTATGGGCCGTCAAGGCGCTCGGCCGCACCGGCGATCAGGACGACCTGCCGTTGATGCGCGCGGATTCTTCATCGCCCTCTGAAAGGGTAGGAATCATACAGCGCGATCCCAAACGCGAACCGCTTGTCGCGCTGCCGGCGATGCCGTTCGGAGAGGAAGTCGTCAACGACTATCGCTTCCTGCAGCTTTCGCTGCGTGCGCATCCTGCGTCGTTCTTCCGCCAAGAGCTTGCCGCGCGCCGGATCGTCCCGAACGCCGCGCTCCGCATGCGCCAGGCGGGCACATGGGTCAGCGTCTCAGGCCTGGTGACGATCCGGCAACGTCCCGGTTCCGCCAATGGCGTCGTCTTCCTCACACTCGAGGACGAGACAGGGATCGCCAACGTCATCGTCTGGCCGCGGACGTTCGAGCGCTTCCGCCCGATCATCCTGGGCGCGCGCTACGTCGCGGCGCGCGGCAAGCTGCAACACCAGTCCGGCGTCATCCATGTGGTCGCCGAGCGGCTGGAGGATCTTACATTCATGCTGAAACGATTGATGGACGATCCGTCCGCAGCGACGCCGCAGACTCACGCGGTCGAACAGCAAACGGCCAAGCACCACGACAATTCGGCGCGGCCACGCTCGCTCGCCGCGTTCCGTCATCCGCGCGACCAGGCCGGCGACATCGCCGCGCATCTCGATGTTCCGGCACACGGAACCGCGCATGCGCCCACGCGGCGCGGCTTCCGCAGCGAATTTTAGAAAAGCGCACGCAGCGCGCGACGACGCCGTCGGGTGTCAATGCCCTTCCACGATGTCGCGCTCGACCAAGGCGCGCAACTCCGGCGTCACCTCCGGCTTGACGCCGAACCAGAGTTCGAAGCCGCGCACCGCCTGATGCAGCAACATGCCGAGGCCATCGGCAAAACGGAAGCCGCGCTCCTCCGCTTGCCGCAGCAGCTCGGTCTTCAGCGGCGTATAAACAAGATCGACGACGACGGCGCTCGGCGGCAGCGAGCGCAAATTGATCTCAAGCTCCGGCTGCCCGACCATGCCGAGCGATGTCGTATTGACGAGCAGCGCCGCACCGCTGAGCAGCGGTGTGCACTCCTCCCAACGCGCCGGCTCGACCGCCGAGCCGAACGTCTTCCGCAGCATCTTCGCCCGCTCCTGCGAGCGGTTGACGAGGGCGATCCGCTCCGCGCCGCGCTCGAGCAATCCTTGGATGACGGCGCGCGCCGCGCCTCCCGCGCCCAGCACGACCGCCTTGTCGATGGCCTTATCCCATCCCGACACCGACGCATCGAGATTGCTCACGAAGCCCTCGACGTCCGTATTCGTCGATTTCAATTTGCCGTTGTCGAGCCACAGCGTATTGGCGGCGCCGACGGCGACGGCGCGCCTGTCCGGCTCGCTGACCTCGAGCGCGCGCACCTTGTGCGGAAGCGTCACATTCGCGCCTACATAACCCTTCTCGCTCAGCGCGCTGACGAAACCCGCGAAATCCGGCGGCGCGACGGCCTCCTGGCGATAGTCGCCGGCGATGCTGTATTTCTTCAACCAGTATCTATGGATGATCGGTGAGCGAGAATGGCTGACAGGCCAACCGATTATGCAGGCCGCGCGGGCGACATCCGTCATACCGACACACTTCCAATAACACGAGCGGCGCGCCGCCCACGGCGTTTCTTCGAATCGCATACGGCCAAAGCGCTCTTGAAGGGAGAGCGGCTACGGCGCACGCGATGTCGTCTTGGCGGCGGACCATGGCTCATCAGGGGCGGCCGATCAACCGCACCCGGCCGGTGCTGTGGGAAACGCGTCGAATGGCCCCGTGACATGCCGATGAAAGACGATAATGTGCCGGCGGCGCGCCGCTCGGCGCGCGTCAGCCGTCATCACGATTCTTGCGGGGCGCCATGAAGGCCATTTTTCTCGACTGCAACGACCAGCTCGGCCCGATCTTCAAGCGTGTCATTCGCGCAGACGACTCGCCGATCACCGTCAACATGGAGCCGTATGACCGCGCGCGCATTCCGCAACTGCTGGACGGCTACGGCATCGTCCTCATCGACCACTCCTACCTGCCGACCGACGTCGCCGCGCAATGCAAGTCGCTCAAGCACGTTGTTTTTCTCGGCACCGGCGCCGCGAGCTATATGAACATCGCGGAATTGGCCGATCTCGGCGTCACCGTCCACACGATCAAGGGTTACGGTGATACCGCCGTTGCCGAGCATACGATCGCGCTGATGTGGGCGGCCTGCCGCGACCTCGCGCGCATGGATCGCGACGTGCGCGCCGGCGTGTGGGAGACGCGCGAAGGCGTGCAGCTTCTCGGCAAGACGCTCGGCGTGATCGGCCTCGGCGGCATCGGCCGCGAAGTCGCGCGTATCGCCCAAGGCATGGGCATGAAGGTGATCGGCTGGAACCGCAGCAAGCTCGCCGACGCGCCGGTGCCGATGGTCGGCATCGACGAACTGCTGGCGCAAAGCGATGTCGTTTCGGTCAACCTCGTCCTCAACGACGAGACGCGGCATTTCCTTGATGCGAAGCGCCTCGCCATGCTTAAGCCGAACTGCATTCTCGTCAACACCGCGCGCGGCGCGTTGATCGACGAAGTGGCGCTCACGGCCGCGATGCAGCGCGGCGCGATCCTGCACGCGGCGCTCGACGTGTTCGACCAGGAGCCGCTGGCGAAGGACCACCCTCTCACCAAGCTCGACAACGTGACGCTCTCGGCGCACAGCGCGTTCCGCACGCAGGAGGCGTCGGAGACGTTGCTCCGGCGCGCCATCGACATCGCGAAGTCGATCAACGCCAGCGCGTAATTGAAGGCACGATGCGTTCCAGTGATCGTCATGCCCGGCTTTATGCCGGGCATCCACGTCTTTAAGAACCTAGAACTCCGAATCGCTACTCCGCGGCGGCGACGCTGCGGCCGATGGCGGCGTTGAGCGCCGGCATCACCTTCTCCGCCATCAGGATCATCGAGCGGCGGCCGAGCGCCCGGTCACGCCAATCCTTGCCGGCATAGAGAAGCGTGCCGAAGTCGCCGGTCGTCTCACGGAACGCCAGGAGCTGATCGACAACGCGGCTCGGTGAGCCGTGGATGACCAGCCCATCGCAGACACTGTCGAGCGTCACGTCATCGTCGGGCTGGTCCGCACTGCTCTTGAAGGCGATCTGCCGGTTCGCGCTCTTGAGCTTGGTGTAGAGGTTGTTGAAGTAGTAGCGATACGGGCTGTGCACGTCGTTGACATAGGCGCGCGCCGTCGCGTCATCGTCGGCGACGAAGATGCTGCGCGCGATTCGCCAGTTCGCAGGCTTCGCCGGTCGGCCCACGCGCTCGCAGCCCTCGACATATTTCGTCCAGTGACTGCGCACCCAGACCGGCATCAGAAAGTTGGCCGAGATCGGGTCCCATCCGCGCGCCGCCGCCTCCGTCACGCCCTTCGAGAAAGGCGCAACGACCGTCGCCACGATCGGCGGATGCGGCCGCTGTAGTGGCTTCGGCAGATAGCCCTGGCCGAGATCGAGCATGAGTTGGCGCTCGATCGTCGGGCTCCAGTATTTTCCCATGAGCTTGTAGGGCGGCTCGCTTTTCCAGATTTCCAGGATCTGATCGATCGCCTCGACGAACATGGCGTTGCGGTCGGCGTCGAGATTGCCGAACACTTCGGCGTCCGACATCAGCCCGCCGGGACCGATGCCGAAGATGAAGCGGCCGTCGAGCAGATGATCGAGCATCGCAATCTGCGATGCGACGGCGGCCGGGTGGCTGTTCGGAAGATTGACGGTGCCGGTGCCGAGCTTGATGCGCTTGGTCGCGTCAACGAGCGTCGCGAGGAACATCGCGGACGAGGTGATGTTCTCGGCCCGGTCGCTCGCATGCTCGCCGACATAACCCTCGCTGAATCCGAGTTCGTCCGCGAGAATGAAAGCCTCCCGATCCTCCCGCAGGGACTGGCGCCAGTCCTTGTCGAGGGCGTGGATCGGCATCGTGAAAAAGCCGAGTTTCATGGCAATCGCATCATAACGATAATGTCGCGCGTCCCATTGGCCGGGGAACGCCATCTCCGTCTCATGGATGCCTCAGGTGGCATGAGGCGCGAATTTCCATCTGGTCCGCAAGGCTTTTTTTGAGCAGCGGAAAGGCGAAGCGGCGGCATTCGCGAGCCATGCCAAGCATTGCGCGCAAGTGTGGTAGTTTAGAAATTCGCTCCGGAAGGTGCGGCATAGTGAAACGAACTTCGGATTCGAGACACGAGCCTCGCCTCTCCCCGACAGGGTCCTTCCGAATCCTCTTGCGACGAGCCAATCCCTGTGGACAGCGTTGACGGCGTGCGAGACGGGGCACGCTCTCGCGTGCCTAGGTTCGTCGAAAATATGCCCGAGTCGGCGACGTGCGACCCGAGCTCTGCGAGGTTCGCGATGCTACGCTGGTTTCATGCCTTGATGCCGAAGGAGGAGCGCTTCTTCGAGCTTTTTCAGAGCCATGCGGAAACCGTGCTCGATGGCGCGAAGGCGCTGCGGGCGCTCCTCAATGGCGGCGACAGCGCGCCGGACCATTCCCGCGCTGTGATGGCGAACGAAAAGCGCGCGGACGACATCACCCGTGACGTGCTCATCAGCTTGCGGCGCAGTTTCATTACGCCGTTCGACCGCGGCAACATCCGCGATCTGATCTCCTCGATGGACAACACGATCGATCAGATGCAGAAGACGGCGAAGGGTATCGAGCTTTTCGAGGTCCGCAGCTTCACGCCGCAGATGCAGGAGATGGGCGACGTGGTCGTGCAGGCCGCCACGCTGATGTGCGAGGCGATGCCGCTGCTCAAGGAGATCGACAAGCAATCGGCGCGGATCATCGGCATCACGCGGCGGATATCCGAACTCGAAGGCCGCGCCGACGATCTGCACGACCTCGGCCTCAAGGACCTTTATCTCAGCCGCGGCAAGACCGACGCCATGGCTTTCATCGTCGGCAACGAGGTGTACGACCACCTCGAGAAGATCGTCGACCGCTTCGATGACGCGGCCAATGAGATCCACGGCATCGTCCTCGAATATGTTTGACGCCGCTTCGCGGTAATGACCGGTCAATCCATGCGGCGTGCGCAGCTTAAAATTCGTGACGGAGCCCGGTGATGGAAGCGGCTATCGCCCTTCCCGTGCTGGTCGCGCTCATCGGCGTCGCGCTCGTCTTTGATTTTCTCAACGGCCTGCATGACGCCGCCAACTCGATCGCGACCATCGTCTCGACCCGCGTGCTGCGCCCGCAATATGCCGTGTTCTGGGCGGCGTTCTTCAACTTCATCGCCTTCCTGTTCTTCGGCCTGCATGTCGCGGAGACGCTCGGCACGGGCATCGTCGCGGCGAACGTCGTCGATGCGCGTGTGATTTTTGCCGCGCTCATGGGTGCGATCAGCTGGAACATCATCACCTGGGTGTTCGGCATTCCGTCCAGCAGTTCGCATGCGCTGGTCGGCGGTATGCTTGGCGCCGGCGTCGCCAAGGTCGGCCTCTCCGCCATCGTCTGGGGCGGAGTGTTGAAGACCGGCGCCGCAATCGTACTTTCCCCCCTTCTCGGATTCCTCCTGGCGCTGCTGCTGGTGCTGCTGCTGTCGTGGATCTTTTCTCGCGCCACCCCCTTCGCCGTCGACAGCACGTTCCGCATCCTGCAGTTCGCGTCGGCTTCGCTCTACTCGCTCGGCCACGGCGGCAACGACGCGCAGAAGACGATGGGCATCATCGCCGTCCTGCTCTACTCGCAAGGCCTGCTCGGCAGCTCGTTCTATGTGCCCTTTTGGGTCGTGTTGTCCTGTCAGGCCGCGATGGCGCTCGGGACCCTCTTCGGCGGCTGGCGCATCGTGAAGACGATGGGCTCGAAGATCACGCGGCTGACTCCGGCGCAAGGCTTCTGCGCCGAGACCGGCGGGGCGATCACGCTGTTCCTCGCGACCTATCTCGGCATTCCGGTCTCGACGACGCACACGATCACCGGCGCGATCATCGGCGTCGGCGCGGCACGGCGGGTCTCCGCCGTGCGTTGGAGCGTCGCCAACGGCATCATCGTCGCTTGGGTCGTCACAATCCCGGCGGCGGCGCTGATCGCCGCAATCGCCTTCGAACTGACACGGCTGTTCGGATGAAGTCTCCGCGTCAGGTCTACGCCGGAATGCGCCCGCGCAGGATCTGCCCCGTTGCCGAATCCGTCATCAGCAGCGTCTCTCCATCCGGCATCAGCACCGCGTTCGTGAGTGAACGTCCGGCGCAGGACACGAGCCGATAGAGCGGCACGCCGAGTGGCGAGAGCACCCAGGCGCAACCGTGGCCGGGGTCGCAAACGATCACTCGCCCCTGCCCGTCGACCACCAGGCCGTCCGGACCTGAAAGTCCGCCAGGAAGCTGCGCGAACACCTGCGTCTTGGCGGACAGCGCCGCCGGATCGAGCGGCACGCGCCACACCTGCGCCGCGCGCGTCAAAGCGAGAAACGCGTGCGTGCCCTCGCGCGAAACCGCGACGCCGTTCGGGCTCGGCGCATTGGCGATGAGCCGGTCGAGCCGCCCGTCGGGCCAGTAGCGATAAAGCCGCCCACTCGGGTCATGCATCCCGGTCTGGCCCTGATCGGTGAACAGGATCGAACCGTCCGGAAGGAGTTGCAGATCGTTGATGCCCTTGAAGCCTTCGCTGAACGCGTTGGCAAGAATGCAGGCGACACTGCCGGTCTTCGGATCGATCCGCATCAGCCCGCAGCGATAATCCGCGACAACGAGCGTGCCGTCCGGCGCGACGCGCATGCCGTTCGGCCATCCGTCGTATTGCGCGACGCGATGCCAATCGCCCTTCGCATCGATCGCGAAGATGCGGCCGAACGGAATGTCGACGACGTAGAGCGTACCGTCCGGCGCGAGGCACGGGCCTTCGAGGAATGAATCGACCGGAAGACCAGCGCGATTGGCCGCGCTCCATGCCGTCGGCCGGTTGTCGCGAAACGCGTCGGGCAGACGCGCGTGGACTTGCGTCTCGATCTCGACCGGAGGCGCGAACCAATTCATCGCGCCGCCGCCTTCGGAGGCCGCGCCTCCGCCAGAATCTCATCGTTGTGCTCGCCGAGCGTCGGCGGGCGGCACATCGGCCGCGGCGCTTCGCCGTCGACGAGGAAGCCGCCACGCACGACTGTGACCACACCGTCGATGTGCGGCACCTGCTCGAACTGCACGGCCATGTCGCGCTCTTTCACCTGCGGCTCATCGAGGACCTGCGGCACGGTGAGGACGCGCCCAGCGGGAACGCCGGCCTTGTTCAAGCGCGTTTCCCAGTCGGCCGCCGACGAAGCCGCCAACGCCTCCTCGATCAGCACGCGCAGTTCATAACGATGCACGATGCGATCATCGGACGTGAGGAAGCGCGGATCGCTGGCCAGTTCCGGCCGACCGATCACGGTGCAGACGCTGACGAACTGCTCCTGCTTGTTCGCGGCGATGTTGAGCAGTCCTTCGCCGGTGGCGAAGGCGCCGGAAGGTGAAGCGGTGAAATTCTCGTTGCCCATCGGCGAGGGCTGGACGCCGGAGACGAGATAGTTGGACACCGGCCAGCCGAGCGCGGAAAGCGCGCTCTCGAGCATCGAGACATCGAGGAACGCGCCCTGCCCCGTCCGGTCGCGCCGCACCAGCGCCGCAGCAATGGCAAAAGCGCCGAACAGGCCGCCGAGCGTGTCGCACACCGGATAGCCGACGCGCAGCGGCGCCGTCTCCGGCGTGCCGGTAATGCTCATGATGCCGGAAAGGCCCTGGATGATCTGGTCGTAAGCCGGATTGTCCTTGAGTGGGCCGGTCTGGCCGAAGCCGGAGATGGCGCAATAGATGAGGCCGGGCCGCACGCCCTTCAGCCGCTCATAGCCGAGGCCGAGCCGCCCCATGACGCCAGGGCGGAAGTTCTCCAGCACCACGTCGGCCTCCGCGACGAGCGTGAGAAACTGCTCTTTCCCCGCCGCGCTTTTGAAATCGATCTCGACCGAACGCTTGCCGGCATTCTGGGCGAGAAAGGACGCGCCCATCTTCGCCTGATTGAGCGCCGGCGTCGGCCCGAGCATTCGCGCCAGGTCGCCGCTCCCCGGCATCTCGACCTTGACCACGTCCGCGCCGACCAGCGCCAGTTGGTAGCCGCAATAGGGGCCGGCCAGAACATTGGTCAGGTCGAGAACGCGAACGCCGTCGAGCAAACCACTCATCGGGAATCCTGGATTTGACAGTGCGGCACGCAGGCCGGTGGGACGAACGAGGCTAGCGCCAATGATAGGCGTTGCCGAGTGCTGCGGGCCATGCGCGAGGCGTGCACCTGCACCTCATCCACAGAGCCGGCGGCGGATTGCGGGGGGCTAAGGGGTGGTACAGCTGGGTGGGCTCGAACCACCGACCTCCGGTTCCACAGACCGGCGCTCTAACCAACTGAGCTACAGCTGCACAATTGCTTCTGGAGAGGCGAAACCCTAGAATTTGCAACGAGATTTTGCAAGATCGACGCTGAAATCAAGGCTCCTCGCCCCTCTTCCGCGCCGACGCCTCCAGGGGCGCATTCATTGGGTCGCATCCGTTCGCGGGCGGGTTCATAGCACGAAAAAATCGCGTGTCTCGCGTCTTCTGGCCACGTAAGGACGGAATATGGAAATTCAGTGCCTCCCCGCCTTCTCCGCAGCCCCGATCCGTTGAGCGACACCACCGACCCGCGCACCTATCCGAGCCGACCGTTTCTGGCGGTCAGCGCCGCGATCGTGCGCGACGGCCGCCTGCTCGTTGTGCGCCGGGCGCGGCGGCCGGCGATCGGACTGTTCACATTTCCCGGGGGCGGGGTGGAGCTCGGCGAGACGCTGGAGGAAGCCGTGCGCCGCGAGGTCATGGAGGAGACGGCCTTGACGATCGCCCCCGTCGGCCTCGCAGGCCATCGGGACGTCATATTGCGCGACGACGCAGGGCGGATCATGCGCCATTTCGTTGTCCTCGCCTTCGCCGCGCGGTGGCTCGCGGGTGAGCCTGTTTTGAATGACGAGCTTGCCGAATCGCGCTGGATCGCCCCGACCGAGCTGGCGGCTTTGAAAACAACGGAAGGCCTGGGCGAAATCGTCGGCGCCGCCTTCGCACTCCTGAAAGCAGCGCAATAATCCAAGGCTCTCATTCCCATCTTGTCACCCTGCGGCAAGCAACGCATATCTGCCGCAACCGGATCACCCTGATGCTGACCCGCCTCGCACTGATTCTCTGCCTGATGGCCACTCCGGCCGCGCCGGCGCTTGCGGTCGAAGGCGGCCCGGCCCCCTATGATCGCGACCTGCAGCGGCTGGCGGAGATTCTCGGCGCGCTGCATTACCTTCGCGGTATCTGCGGCGCCAATGAAGGCCAACTCTGGCGCAACGAGATGCAGGCGCTCGTCGATACGGAGGCCCCCTCCGGAGAGCGGCGCGATCGCATCATAGCAAGCTTCAATCGCGGCTATCGCGGCTTCCAGCAGACCTACCGGACCTGCACGCCGACAGCCGACGTCGCCATCCGGCGCTACCTCGATGAGGGCGCCAAGATCGCGCGCGATATCACGGCGCGCTACGCCAATTGATCCACAAGCGTTAACCGTTATTAGGAATTGTGGCTATCCGCCGCGTTCACGCGTGATAAACATCGCGCCAGACATCGGGCGCATCTTCCCGCGCTGAACGACAACCGGAATTCCGCGTGATGATGCCTACCGCCACAGTCCACCAGACGGCCTCGGACCAGGAACAGAAGCGCATGGCCGTCGGCTATGTGCAGGAAGCTTGGGCGGAAGCGGTGCTCGACGGTGTCGACCCCGATTGCCTGGCACAAGCCTGCCTTTTCGCCGCTCTCGCCGAACTTGTGACGACCTACGGGGAAGACGCGGCGGCGAATTATGCCGAAGGACTTGTGACGCGCATTCGCAACGGCGAATTCTCGCTGGCGCTCGCACGTCAGTAGTCGCGTGCTTCGCTAGCACCTCCAGCTACAGCGCTTCCAGGAAGCGCACCGGCTCGCCTTTGGACGGACCGGTCAACTCGCCCTCCCACATCACGCGCCGTCCGCGCACGATTGTGCCGACCGGCCAGCCCGTCACCGTGACACCATCGTAGGGCGTCCACGCCGCGCGCGACGCCACCCAGGCGTTGGTGATCGTTTCGCGGCGCTTGAGGTCGACGACGGTGAAGTCGGCGTCGTAGCCAACCGCGATCCGCCCCTTGCAAGCGATGTTGAACAGCCGCGCCGGGCTTGCGCTCGTCAGATCCATGAAGCGCTGAAGCGAAAGGCGCCCCGCGTTGACGTGATCGAGCATCAGCGGCACCAGCGTCTGCACGCCGGTCATTCCGGACGGACTTGCCGGATACTCCTTCGCCTTCTCCTCGCGCGTATGCGGCGCATGGTCGGAGCCGAGGACGTCGACGATGCCGCGCGCGATCCCCTGCCACAGCGCCGCCTTGTGTTCCGGCCCGCGCACCGGCGGATTCATCTGCGCCAAGGTGCCGAGCCGCTCGTAGCACTCGGGCGCCTCCATCGTGAGATGATGCGGCGTCACCTCGACGGAGGCGACGTCCTTGTGCTTGGCGAGGAAGTCGATCTCCTGCGCGGTGGTGATGTGCAGGACGTGGATGCGTTTCCCCGTCTCACGCGCGAGCCGCACCAGGCGCTCCGTCGCCATCATCGCCGCGACGTCGTCGCGCCACACCGGATGCGATCGGGGATCGCCGGGGATGCGCTCGCCCTTGCGTTCGTTCAGCCGATATTCGTCCTCGGAATGGAACGAAGCGCGGCGGCGGATCGCCTTGAGGATCGCGCGCACGCCGTCATCGTCCTCGACCAGCAGGGTACCGGTCGACGCGCCCATGAACACCTTCACGCCAGCGGCGCCGGGCAGGCGCTCCAGCTCCGGCAAGTCGGCGACGTTCTCGCGCGTGCCGCCGACAAAGAACGCGAAATCGCAATGCATCCGGTGCCGCCCCCGGGCCACCTTGTCGGCCAGAGCCTCGGCGCTCGTCGTCAGCGGATTGGTGTTCGGCATCTCGAAAACCGCCGTGACCCCGCCCATCACCGCCGAGTGCGAGCCGGTTTCCAGGTCTTCCTTCTGCGTGCCGCCGGGCTCGCGGAAATGCACCTGCGTGTCGATGACGCCGGGGAGGATGTGCAGGCCGCGGCAATCGACCGTCTCGCCCGCCGACGCCGCTGAAAGATTGCCGATATCGGCAATCGTGCCCTGCCGGACACCGATATCGCGGACGCCCTCGCCATCCTGATTGACAACGGTCGCGCCCTTGAGGATCAGATCGAAAGTCTGCGGCATTGCCGGCCACCCCACATCGGATCAGGAAACCTCAAGTGACCCTTGAGGCAGTCCTCGCCCGGCCTTACGTTCCACCGGCTCAACACGCAAGAGGACTTCATGCGGATAGCGTTGCTGTCGGACCGCGGTGTGGTCAAGGTCGTGGGGGAAACCGCCCGGGATTTCATGAACGGGCTCTTCACCTCCGATATGGCCAAAGTCGCACCGGGGACGCCACGATTTGCCGCCCTGCTCACGCCGCAGGGCAAGATCATCGTCGATTTCATCGTCGTGGAAGCGCCGGAGGAAGACGGCGGCGGCTTCTACCTTGATTGCCCGCGCGCGTTGGCGCACACGCTCGCCACGCGGCTCAACATGTACAAGCTGCGCGCGAAGATCGTGGTCGAGGACCTGTCTGAGACGCTGAGCGTGCTCGCGGTCTGGGACGGCAGCGGCGAGACCGAATACGGTCTTATCTATCCCGATCCACGCCTTGCCGCGTTGGGGCATCGGGTCATCGTTCCCGCCAATCTCGTCAACGAGGCCGCCGCCGAACTCGGCGCGCCGCTCAGTGATGTGGACGATTACGAGGCGCATCGCATCCTCCACGCGGTGCCGCGCGGCGGCGCCGACTTCACCTACAACGACGCCTTCCCGCACGAGACCGACATGGATCAGCTCGGCGGCGTGGACTTCGACAAGGGCTGCTATGTCGGGCAGGAAGTCGTCTCCCGCATGCAGCATCGTGGCACCGCGCGCACGCGCGTCGTCGCCGCCCTGTTCGAGGACTTCGCGCCGGAATGCGGCGTGCCGGTCGTGTTTGACGACAAGCTGATCGGCGTAATGGGCTCGGCCGTGCGCGGCCGCGGCCTCGCCAAATTGCGCATCGACCGCGTCGCCGACGCCATCGAAGCGGGCGCGACGATCACCGCCGGAGGTGTTCCGATCACGCCAGTGAAACCGGCGTGGGCAACGTTGGACGTTCCGGCAGCGATGCAACCGGCGTCGTAGACCATGGCGCCGATCGCTCACCCCGATGGACTTCACCGCTGCGCCTGGTGCGGCACCGATCCGCTCTACGTCGCCTATCACGACGAAGAATGGGGCGTACCCGAATACGACAATCGCGCGCTCTACGAAAAGCTGATGCTCGACGGCTTCCAGGCCGGGCTCTCGTGGATCACCATCCTGCGCAAGCGCGACAATTTCCGCAAAGCCTTCGACGGTTTCGAGCCGAGCGCGATCGTCGACTACAAGACGAAGAAGATCGAGGCGCTGATGCAGGACGCCGGCATCGTGCGCAACCGCGCCAAGATCGTCGGCGCCGTGGCGTCCGCGCGCGCCTATCTCGACATGCAGGACAAGGGCGAAAGCTTCTCGGACTTCCTGACGCCGCTGTCGCGCACGATCTCCAAGGAACTCGCGGGCCGCGGATTCAAGTTCTGCGGGCCGACGATCGTCTACGCCTTCATGCAGGCGGTCGGCATGGTCAACGACCACATGGTGGCGTGCCACCGTCATGCCGCGTGCGATACGCCTGTGGCCCGCGGTGCGAAGAAACGTGGCGGTAAGTGAGTTCCTATTGATGAGCCGCCGCGCATGAGCCATTTCGCATGAGCCGCACGCTATGAGCAGGGCAATATGAGCCGAGCTTGGCAGCGAATGCTGTCGGGGCGGCGGCTCGATCTTCTCGACCCTTCCCCGCTCGACGTCGAGATCGCGGACATCGCGCATGGCCTCGCGCGCGTCGCGCGCTGGAACGGCCAGACTAACGGAGCCCACATCTTCTCCGTCGCGCAGCACACGCTGCTGGTCGAGGCCGTGGCGCGTGCGCGCAATCCGCGCCTCGACCGCTCGCTGCGGCTGGCCGTGCTCTTTCATGACGCGCCGGAATACGTGATCGGCGACATGATCTCGCCGTTCAAGGCGGTGATTGGCGACGCCTACAAGGGCGTGGAGGCGCGCCTTTTGCGCGCCATCCATCTCCGTTTCGGTCTGCCGCCTGAAAGTACGGCCGAGGCGACACGGCTGATCAAGAGCGCCGACCGCGGCGCCGCCCATCTCGAAGCGACGCGGCTCGCCGGATTTACCACCGCCGAAGCGCGGCGCTTCTTCGGCGAGCCTCCGGCCCTATCCTCTTCGATGGAGCGAGACTATCTTACGCCTTGGACGGCCGACCGCGCCGAATCACGCTATCTCAAACGCTTTGAGGAACTGATGCGGACATGATCTCCGCAACGCCCATATTTGAAGAATACTTCCCATGATCCATGTCTGCTCTCTCGCCCGCCTGCACGCCACCGTTGAGGAAACCGGCGCGCGCCACATCGTCACCCTGATCAACAACCAGACGGAAGTCATTCGCCCGGCTTGCGTCGCGGAGAAGGACCACCTTTTTCTCGGCATGCACGACATTGCCGCGGAGATGGACGGCTTCAATGCTCCGGCGGAGGCTCACGTCCATAGGCTCATCGCCTTCGCGCAGAACTGGCATCGCCGCACGCCGATGGTGGTGCACTGCTTCGCCGGCATCAGCCGCTCGACGGCGGCCGCATTCATCACCGCCTGCGCGCTCAACCCGAAGCGAAGCGAGGCGGCGATCGCGCAGGCGATCCGCGACTCGTCGCCGACCGCATTTCCCAACCCGCGTCTCGTCGCCTTTGCCGATACGATCCTTGAACGTAACGGCCGCATGATCGCGGCGGTGCAGGCGATCGGCCGCGGCCAGGAGAGCGCAGAGGGCCATCCGTTCCGTCTCGACCTCGAGTGAGCGGACGCCGTGCGCGCGCCTGCCGCGACGATCTATAAGATTTGCACGCAAGCCCAGTGGCGTGACGCCGTGAGCGAGGGTGTCTTTCGTGGCGCCCCGGTGGATTTGCACGACGGCTACATCCACTTCTCGACCGCCGCGCAAGTTGTCGAAACAGCGGCAAAGCACTTCGCCGGCCAGGACGATCTGTTGCTGATCGCGATCGACACAGCCTCGCTCGGCGATGCGTTGCGCTGGGAGCCGTCGCGCGGAGGCGATCTGTTCCCGCATCTCTACGGAACCTTCGCGCCCGACGCCGTCCAATCGGTCACGCCGCTACCGCTCGGCGCGGATGGCCGGCATGTGTTTCCGGAAGAAATCGGCGAGAACTAAGGGGCGCGGACCGCTATCCGTCATCCTGAGGTGCTCGCCAACGGGTCCGGCTTCGCCGGCCCGATGACAGGCTCCGCGAGCCTCGAAGGATGCACGGCCCGGACTCTGGGGCCGTCGCCCTTCGAGGCTCGGCGCAAACGCGCCTCAGGGTGACGGAATCACTTTGGCCTCCAACAGCGCGATCAGCGCATCGGGCGCGATCTCGATCTGCAGCCCGCGCTTGCCGCCGTTGACGAGAATCGTCGCGTGCGCCTTCGCACTTTCGTCGATGAAAAAGCGCAGGCGCTTGCGCTGCCCGAGCGGCGAGATGCCGCCGACGTGGTAGCCACTGACGCGCTCCGCTTCAGCCGGCGCAAGCATCGCGGCGTCCTTTGCGCCGGCCGCAGCGGCAAGGCGCATGAGATTGAGTTCGCGGTCCGACGGCATCAGCACGCAGACGATCTCGCTGCCGGCTTTTGCCATGAGCGTCTTGAACAGGCGCGCAGGCGCGATCCCCAGCGCCTCGGCCGCCTGCAAACCGATACGCTCGGCGTTCGGGTCGTACTCGTACTGATGCAGCTTGAAGGCGACGCCCGCCTTTTGCAGAAACACCGTCGCCGGCGTGCCGGTCGCCATCGTGATCGATTCTAATATTTTAGCGGGATGCGGGCGGAAAACCGCTGCACACTTTTCCTCATCCCGCTCAATAAGCGTACTCGTCGAACACCGGATCGACCGAGCCCTTCCACGGCCCGTGGAATTTCTCCAGCAATTCATCCGCCGGCGTGATCTTGCGGGCGACGAAGTCATCGAGCGTATCGAGATATTGCGTCTCGTCGTCGCCTTCGCGATCGAGCCGCGCGCGGCGCTTGAGGCCGGCCCGCGCGATCTCCAGACTCGCTTTCGCAAGCTCCAACACGCTGCGGTCGCCGATGCGCGCCTTGAAGCCGAGTTTCGGCACATCGTCGCGCAACTTCTGGCGCTGCTCGGCCGTCCAGTTCTTGACGAGGTCCCACGCGGCCTCGAGCGAGTCGTCGTCGTAGACGAGCCCGACCCAGAACGCCGGCAGCGCCGGCAGCCGGTTGGTCGGCCCCGAATCCGCCCCGCGCATCTCGATGAATCGCTTGAGGCGCACTTCCGGGAAAATCGTGGTGAGGTGGTTCGCCCAGTCGGACAGTGTCGCGCGCTCGCCCGGCATCGATTTCAATTTGCCGGCGAGAAGATCGCGGAACGATTGGCCGGCAACGTCGACATAGTCGTCGCCGCGCTTGATGAAATACATCGGCACGTCGAGCGCATAGTCGACATAGCGCTCGAAACTCATGCCGGGCTCGAAAGCCCATGGCAGCATGCCAGCGCGATCGTTGTCGGTGTCGCGCCAGATCTCCGAGCGCATCGAGAGGAAGCCGTTCGGTTTGCCCTCGGTGAACGGCGAATTCGCAAACAGCGCCGTCGCGATCGGTTGCAGCGCCAGCGACACGCGCATCTTCTTGACCATGTCGGCTTCCGACGAGAAGTCGAGGTTCGTCTGCACGGTCGAGGTGCGGTACATCATGTCGAGCCCGCGCGTGCCGACCTTCGGCATGTAGCGCGTCATGATGGCGTAGCGCCGCTTCGGCATTACCGGGATCTGCTCGTGCGTCCATTTCGGCGCCATGCCGAGGCCGATGAAGCCGATGCCGAGCGGCCGGGCGACTTCACGCAGTTGCGCGAGATGCGCGCGCAGCTCCGCGCAAGTCTGATGCACGGTCTCGACCGGCGCGCCGGAAAGCTCGAACTGGCCGCCCGGCTCCAGCGAGATGGCGCCGCCGCCGGTCACATCGAAGAGGCCGATAATATTCTCACCGTCGAGGATCGGCTCCCAGCCGAGCAGCATCTGCATGCCATGCAGCAAGGCGCCGATGCCGCGCGACCCCTCATAGGGCACCGGATCGTGGTAGCCGAGCGTGAACGGAAACTTCTCGTGCTCCGTCCCTATGCGGAACGCGGATTTCGGCTTGCAGCCCGCTTCGAACCACGCGACCAGTTCGTCGCGCGTTTCGATCGGGGTCATATCGACCTGGTCGCGGGCCATGCAGTTGTGTTCCGTAAGGGGGAGCGGGGCGCGACCTTATACGCCGTCCGCAGCCGTGGGCAATGTGGCAGGAAGAGGCAACCGCGTCAGGCCGCGAACTCACGTTCGAGGGCGCGGCGCGCAGCCTCGCGATGCGCGGGGCGCATATGCGCCGCGACGAGGCGAACCGCCGTCGCGAGCACCGCCGCGTCATCGGCATAGCCGAGCACGGGGAGGATGTCGGGCACGAAGTCGAAAGGCAAGACGAAATAAGCGAGTGCGCCGAGCAGCGCAGCCTTGACATGAAGCGGCGTGTCGCGGTCGAAGGCGCAATAATAGGCGGCAAGTAAATCCTCCGCGAACGGCAGATTCGCGGCGAGGCCGCGCAGCTTCGCCCAAAAGCCTTTGCGCACGGTCGCCTCGTCCGCGGCGGCCTTACGCGCCTCCTGCGGGCCAAGGTCGTCCCACGCCTGACCGTGCCAAGTCTGGTCCCAAGTCTTGTCCCAAGTCTGGTTCCAAGTCTCGCCGTTGCGCCCCACCAGCGCCTCCTCGACACCGAATCGAACTCGCCGATAGATGGCCCCGATCATTTCCCCTCGCAAGCGGGACCGGCAGCGGATCAGCCAGCGATCCGATCCATCGCTTTCGCGAGTTTCACGTCCAATTCGGTCAATCCGCCCGCGTCATGGGTCGAGAGCGTGACCACGACCGTTTTGTAGACATTGGACCACTCCGGGTGATGGTCCATCTCCTCAGCCACCAGCGCCACCCGGGACATGAATCCAAAGGCTTCGTTGAAATCCTTGAAGGTGAACGTCTTCGTGAGCGCGTCGCGATCCTTCGCTTCGCTCCATCCCTTCAAGGCGGACAGCGCCTGCTTGCGGGCCTCCCCAGCGAGTTTTTGTGCCATTGGCTGCTCCAGTTCGCCTGTTTCAACTCACGCCGCTAACGGATAGGACGCCTCTACCAGATAGGGGCCGCCGCCGACCGATGCACGAGCGGAAAACAGCACGAATCCTGAAACATCGAACAGCGGCGTGCGATACGAGCCGCGCTCGGCGAGATACGTCGCCACTTGCTGGCTGGATGATTCACGCAGCCGCGCCAGCGTGATGTGCGGCGTGTATTTGCGCCCCTCCGGCAACAACCCCAGCCGCTGCATCAGCCGCTCATGCTCGGCCTGCAGTTCCAAGAGCGCCTGGCTCGACGCCACCGAAGCAACGATTGCACGCGGCTTGCGGCCGCCGAACGCTGCCAGCCCGTCGATCTTAATTTCGAAGGAGCGACGGCGCACCTGCCCGAGCATCAACGCGATCTCCCGCGCCACCGCGTCGTCGACATCGCCGATGAAGCGCAGAGTGATGTGATAGTTCTCGGGATCGATCCAGCGTGCCCCGGGGACACCTCCGCGCAAGGTCGCGAGCGATTGCGCGATGAGTGGCGGCAGTTCAAGTCCGGTGAAAATGCGAGGCATGACGGTGACCTCGATAAAGCGACAGGTTGGGGGAGGATGCGAACTTTCGGCGGACGCGGCAACCCGGCGGAGCAGCCTCAGCTCTTGGGCTTTGTGGGTGAGTTGCCGAGCAGCGTTTCGACATCAGGCAGGATCCCGCGGACGATCACATCGACGCCGGCCGGCAGCGGATGCAAGCCATCGGGCTGATTGAGCCCGCGCTCCCCCGCGACGCCCTGGAGAAAGAAGGGATAGAGCGCAACGCCATGGGCTTTTGCCAGGTCGGGAAAAATCGCATCGAATCGGCCTGCGTAGTCCGCGCCCATATTGGGCGGAGCACGCATCCCGGCCAACAGCACTTTGATACCCTTGGCCTTCAGACGGCTAAGAATCTGGTCGAGCGCTTTTCGCGTCACCGCCGGGTCGACCCCGCGCAGCGCATCGTTGGCGCCAAGCTCCACGATCGCCGCGTCGGTTCCCTCCGGGATCGACCAATCGAGCCGGTCGAGGCCGCCGGAGGTTGTGTCGCCGGAAACGCCGGCATTGATGACGTCCACGGCGTAACCCTTGTCGCGTAAGGCTTTCTCGAGTTTCGCGGGAAACGCCTCGTCGGCCGCCACGCCGTACCCCGCCGTCAGCGAATCGCCGAACGCGACCAGCTTGACCGGCCGCTCCGCAGCGCCAGCGCCCGATCCCGCTCCCATGGCGAGGAACGACATGACAATAAGAAGCGCTGCAGCCCCGGCGCCGATGCGCC
Organism: Hyphomicrobiales bacterium; assembly: GCA_017304555.1. Classification (GTDB taxonomy): domain Bacteria; phylum Pseudomonadota; class Alphaproteobacteria; order Rhizobiales; family Xanthobacteraceae; genus JAFKKS01. The sequence goes on along the minus strand of JAFKKS010000105.1, from coordinate 2,327 downwards.
ATGCCGCAGCCCATAATGATCGAAGTCTCTGGACCAAAGGCACTCTCCCTCCCATATCAGCCCCGGCAAATCTTCTGCTCGGGACGGCCATTACCTTTCATGAACGACATGTCCACGACGGAGGCGCCCGCGATTGCGCTCACTGCGATCGACCTCTCCCTCGGCGCGGGGGAAGCGCGTGTCCACATTCTTAAGCACATCGACCTCCATATAGGGCGTGGCGAGGCCGTTGGCCTCGTCGGTGCGTCCGGGTCCGGCAAGTCGACCCTGCTGATGGTCATGGCCGGGCTTGAGCGTCCCGATTCGGGTAGCGTTCGCGTCGCCGGAACCGATCTCGGCACGCTCGACGAGGATGGGCTGGCGCGGTTTCGCGGGCGCGAGGTCGGCATCGTGTTCCAGTCGTTCCACCTCATCCCGACCATGACCGCGATCGAGAACGTCGCCGTCCCGCTTGAGCTCGCTGGGGTCCGCGACGCATTTGCGCAAGCAAAGGACGAGTTGTCGGCCGTCAGCCTCGGGCACCGCCTGCACCACTACCCCGCACAGCTTTCCGGCGGCGAGCAGCAACGCGTCGCAATCGCGCGCGCTTTAGCGCCAAGCCCCGCGATCATCGTCGCCGACGAGCCGACCGGGAACCTCGACGAATCGACCGGCCAACAGATCATCGATCTTTTGTTCGCAAGCCACGCCAAACGCGGCTCGACGCTCGTCCTGGTGACGCATGATGCGGCGCTCGCCGCGCGTTGCGACCGCGTCGTGCGGCTGCGCTCCGGTAGCATCGAAACGCCAGCGCCGCATCGCGTCGACGCATGAGTGCCCCAGACCTTAGCGCTCAGGGAACGAACGTGTCTTCGACACCGCTGCCGTTCCTGTCGCTGCGGCTGGCGCTGCGCGAGATGCGCGCGGGGCTGCGCGGCTTCCTTATCTTCATCGCCTGCATCGCGCTCGGCGTCATGGCGATCGCTGGCGTCGGCTCGTTGGCGCGCAGCCTCTCGGAAGGGCTTGCGCACGAAGGGCGCAGCATCCTCGGCGGCGACCTCGCCTTCTCGCTGATCCAGCGCGAAGCAACGGCCGACGAGCGCGCCTTCATGCGCAGCCGCGGCATGCTCTCGGCCGTGGCGACCATGCGCGCGATGGTGCGCACGTCCGACGCGCGCTCGGCTCTGGTCGAACTCAAAGCCGTCGACGACGCCTATCCGCTCTATGGCCATACTTTGCTGCAACCCGCTGGCGACTTCCATCGCGCACTCGCGGCGAGCGGCAACGTCTTTGGCGCAGTCGCCGATCCGGCGCTGCTCGAAAGACTCAATCTTGCCGTCGGCGCGCACGTCACCCTCGGGACGGCAACGCTGGAAATCCGGGCGTCCCTGCAGAACGAGCCGGACAGACTCTCCGGCGGGATCGGCTTCGGCCCACGGCTGATCGTCAGCGACGCCGCACTGCGCGCGAGCGGCCTCGTGCAGCCCGGCAGCCTGGTGCGCTGGCTCTATCGCTTGCGCCTGCCGGCAAACGCCGCGGACGACAGCGCCATCGAAGCGCTGGCCAGGGACGCCAACGCGAAATTCCCGCAAGCCGGCTGGGACATCCGTTCGCGCAAGAACGCGTCGCCGCAACTCGAACGCAACATCGAGCGCTTCTCGCAATTCCTCACCCTGGTCGGCCTCACGGCACTACTCGTCGGCGGCGTCGGCGTCGTCAACGCGGTGAAAAGCTATCTTGAGCGCCGGCGTGAATCGATCGCGACGATGAAGGCGCTCGGCGCAACGGGCGGACGCATCTTCGCGATCTATCTGGCGCAGGTGCTGATGCTGGCCGGCATCGGCACGGCGATCGGGCTCATCGCCGGCGTCGCCCTGCCCTTCGTGATCGCCGGGTTATTTGGAGCCATCATCCCGCTGCCGATCGCACCGACGATCCACCCGGCAGAGCTGGCGCTCGCGGCAGCCTACGGAATCGCGACATCACTTGCTTTCGCGCTCTGGCCGCTCGGCCGCGCGCATGATGTACCGGTGTCGGCGCTCTATCGCGATGCGGTCGCGACCGATATCGGCGCGCCCCGCTTGCGCTACGTCTGCGCCACCGCCGTCATCGTCCTCGCTCTCGCCGGTATTGCCGTTGCCCTTGCCTATGATCGCCGCATCGCACTGATCTTCATTGTCTCGGCGGCATTGACCTTCGTCGCGCTGCGCCTTGCCGTCACCAATATCCATCGCCCCGGCGCGTTGACGCCGACCGTCGTCCTCTCGCTCGGGCTCGGCTTGACCCTCCTGGTGACGGTCGCGCTCGTCGACGGCAACCTGCAGCGACAGTTCGCGGCTGCGTTGCCT
>JAFKKS010000104.1 GCA_017304555.1 Hyphomicrobiales bacterium | reverse complement strand
GGCCAACGAGGTGGTCGTCGAGTGGCCGCACCGCTACCTCGCCGCCGAGGCCGAGGCCGGCCGCATCGACAAGCGCACCGCGCTGTGCGTACTCACCCACGACCCGAAGTTCGACGTGCCGCTGCTCGAGGTGGCCCTGCGGCTGCCCGAGGTGGGCTACATCGGGGCCATGGGGTCGCGGCGCACCCACGACGACCGGCTGGAGCGGCTCCGCGAGCGCGGCATCACCGAGGCCGAGATCGCCCGCATGTCGAGCCCGATCGGGCTCGACCTCGGCGCCCGCACCCCGGAGGAGACGGCCGTGTCGATCGCGGCCGAGATGATCGCCCAGCACTGGGGCGGCGACGGCACCCGCCTCGCGCACCGCGCGGGCCCCATCCACGCGAGCTGACGGGCCCGTCATCTCGCCGACCAACACCACGGCAAGACCGGGCGTGAAGCCCTTGTCGCGCGAGAGCCGCCCAACCTCGGCGGCGATCTTCGCCTGCAAGTCCGCTGCGACGGCCTTGCCGTCGATGACGCTTGCGTCCACGGCTTCCATCGTCATACCGGCACCATATTGAGCGCTTGCTCCAGCCGGGCGGCCAGGCTCGCGCTTTCCCCATCGATAGAGATTGTTTTCACGCGCGCGGTCTGTCCGGAGACGAGCGTGACGCGGCTTTGCGGTACGCCGAGCGCCTTGGCTAAGACCGCGACGAGCGCCGCGTTGGCGGCTCCCTCGTGCGGTGCGGTGCGGACGCGCACCTTGAGGACCTGCGATCCATCGGCAAGTTGCGCCAAGCCGTCGATCGCGTCGCGGCCGCCCTTCGGCGTCAGACGCACCGTCACCACGAGCCCATGCGCGGAATGCTTCCAGGGCAACGCGGCCTGCATCAGATCAGCGCTTTTGCAATATTCGGAAGGATCACGGATTGGATGAATACGATGATCAGGATCACGATCACCGGGGAGATATCGATGCCGCCAAGGTTCGGCAAAGCATTGCGAATGGGCCGCAGCACCGGCTCCGTGATGCGATAGAGAAACTCGGCAATGCTCGCCACCAGCCCGTTGCGCATGTTCACCACGTTGAAGGCGATCAGCCACGAAAGCACGGCGGCCGCGATAAGCACGTAGACATACAGGGTCAGGAGGTAGGAGATGAACTGTAGGAGTTCGATCATGCTGGTGCCTAAACTGTCGCGGGCGTAGAGGTTTAGCGGGCTTAGCCCGGGCGAACAAGCCGCCGCGGGTCATAGGACCCTCGCCACGTTCTTGACAGGTGATGACCTCGAACCGTAAATGGCGGCCGTCCGGCGCCCGCGCGAAGGACGTTGTCGCGCGCGGACTTGAGCGGGGCCGTAGCTCAGTTGGGAGAGCGCCGCAATCGCACTGCGGAGGTCAGGGGTTCAAATCCCCTCGGCTCCACCATTCGCCGGTGGATTTCAGGACATGATGCAATTCTTGAAGATCGCGGCGGCGATACTCGGGCCGCAGCCTCGCTGCACGTTGCGAGGTTAGACCATGCGTATCGGCACCCGTAAAAGCAAGATGGCGTTGGCGCAGACGGAAGACGTGGCGCTGCGCCTGCGTGCGAAATGGCCGGCGCTGGACGTCGAAGTCGTGCGCTTCGAGACCGTCGGCGACAACGATCAGGTCGGAAAGCTGCTCTCGCATGGCGGCAAGGGTGGCGCGTTCGTGTCGCAGATCCGGGCGGCGATTCTTGCCGGCGACCTGCAGGCGGCGATGCATTCCCTCAAGGACATGCCGGGCAACGAGCAGACGCCGGGCCTCGCCATCGGCGCAACCTTGCCGCGCGAATCCGCCGCCGACGCCCTGGTGCTGCGGCCGGGGCTTTCGCTCGAAACGGTGATGGCGACGCGCGCCAAGGGGCTCAAGATCGGCACCAATGCGGTGCGCCGCGTGGCGTATCTGCGGCGCCTGTTTCCCGAGGCTGAGGTGATCCACTTCCGCGGCGCGGCGGACACCCGTGTCACCAAGCTCGACGAGGGGCGGCCACAAAAATTGCCGGACGGCGGTGAGGTCGGGCCCGCCGATGCGTTAGTGATGGCGCGCGCCGGGCTCGAGCGCATCGGCCGCGGACGGCGCGCCGCCCACACGTTTTCGCTGCGTGAGATGCTGCCGGCGGTCGGGCAGGGGATCGTCGCCGTCGAGTGCGCCGAGAACGACTGGACGAGCCGCCGTCAGCTCGAAGGCATCGACGACGCGGCGGCGCGGCACTGCGCCGAGGCGGAGCGCGAGGTGCTGTGGATTCTCAACGGGCACTGCAATTCGCCGATCGCCGGACATGCGACGATCAGAGGCGACACGATGACGCTGATCGCTGCGGTGATCGATGCTGAAGGTGACACGATCATCGACGTCGAGAGGAAGGGGCCCGTGGCGACGCCACGCGAACTCGGTCGCGCCGTCGGGCTCGAACTGCTCGACAAAGGCGCGGCGGCGATCATCGAGAAGAGCCGTCCGGCCTAGGCTCTCGGGCTTTCTCGTCATGCCCGGCTTTATGCCGGGCATCCACGTCTTTCTTTCCCGGCAGAAAGCAAGACGTGGATGGCCGGAACAAGTCCGGCCATGACGCTTCGGATTCGATCTAACGTCCCCGCACGCGCGCGAGCATGCGCTCGACATGCGCGATCGGCGTTTCCGGCAGAATGCCGTGGCCGAGATTGAAGATCAGGCGGCCGGCGCCGTAGCTCTCCAGCACCGTGTCGACAGCGCGGTCGAGTGCGTCACCGCCCGCAAGCAGCGCCAGCGGGTCAAGATTTCCCTGCACGGCAATACGGCTCTGCACGCGGTCGCGGACGAATGCGGGCTCCGCCGTCCAATCGATGCTGACGGCATCGACGGGCACTTGCTGGACGAAGCTTGCAAGCGAGCCGCCGGCGCCACGCGGGAACCCGATGATCTTCGCGCCCGGAATTTCGGCACGCACACCTTCCACGATGCGGCGTGTCGGCGCGATGCTCCACTGGGCGAACTCGTGCGGCGGCAGCACGCCGGCCCAGGTGTCGAAGAGTTGCACGGCTTCGGCGCCGGCACGGAGCTGGCCGACGAGGTAGCGGATGGAGGCGGCGACGAGCGTGTCGAGCAACTGCGCAAACGCCGCCGGTTCGCGATAGGCGAACAGCCGAGCCGGCGCCTGGTCCGGCGTGCCGCGGCCGGCGATCATGTAGGTTGCGACCGTCCACGGCGCGCCGCAAAAGCCGAGCAGCGTGACGTTCAGCGGCAGTGCGGCCTTCACCCGTTTCACCGTCTCGTAGACCGGCGCGAAGACCGTATCGTCCGGTTCGGTACGTAGCGTGCGGACCTTTTCGGCTGAATCGAGCGGTTCGAGACGCGGGCCTTCGCCGGCTTCGAAACGCACGGTGCGGCCGAGCGCGTGCGGCACGACGAGGATGTCGGAGAACAGAATGGCGGCATCGAATCCGAACCGCCGCACCGGCTGCAAGGTCACGGTGGCGGCAAGGTCCGGCGTGAAGCAGAGGTCGAGGAAGCTCCCTGCCTTGGCGCGAAGCTCGCGATATTCGGGCAGATAGCGTCCGGCCTGCCGCATCATCCAGACCGGCGGCACGGATTGGCGTTGCCCGTCGAGGACGGCGAGAAGTGGTTTCGTGGCGGGAAGGGTCAAGGCGAAGGGCGCAGGCATGGCGGCTCGATACACCGGCGCCGCGATTTTGGCCATGTCGCCGTGGATCGGGTAAGAGTGTCGGCCCGCGTCAGCGGGCGTCGTCACCGGCCTCTCGAACATCCCTGCATGGCTGACACCCTCATTTCCGAAGTCGGCCCGTTACGGCGTCACCCGCCGTTCGTGCTGTTCTGGCTGGCGCGTGTCTGCGCGACGATCGCGTTCCAGGCGCTCGCGGTCGCGGTCGGCTGGCAGATTTATGCCTTCACCAACAGCCCGTTCCAGCTCGGCCTCATCGGGCTGGTGCAGTTCCTGCCATCGGTGATCTTTTTCCTGATCGTTGGGCATGTGGCCGATCGTTACGACCGGCGCACGGTCTTGCGCATCTGTCAGGTCGTCGAGGGGACCGTTGCGGCTTTGCTGGCGCTCGGGACGGCCAGCGGCTGGCTGACGACCGATATCATCTTTGCGCTCGTCTTCGTCTTCGGTGCGGCGCGGGCTTTCGAATCCCCGACGTTGCAGAGCCTTCTGCCGACGATCGTGCCGGCGCAGATGTTTCCGAGCGCCGTTGCGGGCTCGGCGTCGGCGAACCAGACCGCGACGATCATCGGGCCGGCACTGGGCGGCTTCCTGTACGCGATCGGGCCGGTTTTTGCCTACGGCTTTTGCGCGCTCGCGTTTCTCTCAGCGGCCCTGTTCGTCACTTTCATCAAGGTGGAGGGTGAGGCGCCGGCGCGCGAGCCGCCGACGCTCAAAACTTTGTTCGCCGGAATCAACTTCATCCGTCATCAGCCGATGATCCTCGGCGCCATCTCGCTCGATCTGTTCGCCGTGCTGCTCGGCGGTGCGACGGCGCTGCTGCCAGTGTTTGCGCGCGACATTTTCGATGCGGGGCCGTGGGTGCTGGGGCTTTTGCGCGCGGCGCCGGCGGTGGGGGCACTCTCGATGTCGGTCGCCCTGGCGCGCTGGCCGCTGCAGCAGAAGGTTGGGCGCACGATGTTCGTCTCGGTGGCGATCTTCGGCGCGGCGACGATCGTGTTCGCGTTGTCGCGGTCGCTGCCGCTGTCCTTCGTCGCCCTGGTCGTCCTCGGCGCGGCCGATGTCATCAGCGTGGTGATCCGCTTGACCCTGGTGCAGATCAACACGCCGACAGCGATGCTCGGTCGCGTCAGCGCCGTCAACGCGCTGTTCATCGGTACCTCCAATCAACTCGGCGAGTTCGAGTCCGGGGTCACGGCAGCGCTGTTCGGCACCGTGCCGGCGGTTGTCCTCGGCGGCATCGGGACGGTTCTGGTTGTCCTCATCTGGATGCGGCTGTTCCCGCAGCTTCTGCACGCCGACCGTTTCAATCCGCCGGAACGGTGAAAAGGTACCGGGAAGCCGCAGCCCTCACTCTGAGGAGCCGTTTCTTTTGAAACGGCGTCTCGAAGGGTGGCGCCAAACGCGTGGCCATCCTTCGAGACGCATCGTTTCGCGATGCTCCTCAGGATGAGGGCAGGCGGGTCTTCGTCGCGTCCGGTCTGGCCGAGCAGGCAATCCTCGTGCGAAAATCTGCTATGAAGCCCTCAGCGTGATGCCCATAGCGACGAGAACGATGCCCAATAAAGCCCCGACGACGACGACCGAAGACGCCCGCATCCTTGCCGAAATCGAGCGCAAGGTGCTGTGGCTGGCGTCCTGGACCATCCATAACGCGAATCATATCCGTGAGAGTTCGGACGGGCTGAAAGTCGGCGGGCATCAGGCGTCGTCGGCGTCGCTCGCGACGATTATGACTGCGCTCTACTTCAACGCGCTCCGCCCGCAAGACCGGATCGCGGTGAAGCCGCACGCGAGCCCGGTGTTTCACGCGATCCAGTATCTGCTCGGCAAGCAGACGCGCGAAAAGCTCGAGAATTTCCGCGGCTACAAGGGCGCACAGAGCTACCCCTCGCGCACCAAGGATGCCGACGATGTCGACTTCTCGACCGGTTCGGTCGGGCTCGGCGTGGCGCAGACGCTGTTCTCCTCGCTGACGCAGGATTACACGCGCGCGCACGGCTGGGGCACGGATCGCCCCGAAGGGCGGATGATCGCTCTGGTCGGCGATGCGGAGCTCGACGAGGGCAATATCTTCGAGGCGATGCTCGAGGGCTGGAAGCAGGGTCTGCGCAATTGCTGGTGGATCATCGACTACAACCGCCAGAGCCTCGACGCCGTCGTGCGCGAAGGTTTGTGGGAGCGCTACGAAGCGCTGTTCCGCAACTTCGGCTGGGACGTCGTCATCCTCAAATACGGCACGCTGCAGGAAGCCGCGTTCCGCGAGCCCGGCGGCGAGCGGCTGCGCACCTGGATCGACAATTGCCCGAACCAGCTCTACTCGGCGCTTGTTTTCCAGGGCGGTGCGGCGTGGCGCAAGCGGCTGCTCGACGAGCTCGGCGACCAGGGCGACGTCACCAAGCTGATCGAGAAGCGTTCGGACGACGAGCTCGCGCGGCTCATGAACAATCTCGCCGGCCATGACCTGCCGACGCTGACGAAAGCCTTCGCCGCAATCGACCACGACCGTCCGACCTGCTTCATCGCCTACACGGTGAAGGGCTTCGGTCTGCCGATCGCCGGCCATAAGGATAACCACGCCGGGCTGATGACGCCGGCGCAGATGGAGACGTTCCGGCAGGCGATGGCGATCCGCCCCGGCCATGAATGGGATCGTTTCGAAGGCCTCGAAACCGCGCCGGAAACGCTGCAAGCATTCCTCGATCGCGTGCCGTTCGCCACGAAGGCCGAGCGCCGCCATGCCGCGCCGCATTTCGATATTCCGGATACGCTGCAAGCGCCGACGCAAAAGGTGATGTCGACGCAGTTCGGCTTCGGCTCGCTGCTCAATGAAATTGCGCGCAGCGACGCGCCCTATGCCGACCGCATCGTGACCACGTCACCGGACGTGACGGTCTCGACCAATCTCGGCCCGTGGGTGAACCGCCGGCAGCTCTACGCACGCGAAGAGATGGCGGACACGTTCAAGAAGGAGCGTATCCCGTCGACCTATCACTGGGAGTTCTCGCCGAAGGGCCAGCATGTCGAGCTCGGCATCGCCGAGAACAACCTGTTCATCAACCTGTCGGCGCTCGGGCTGTCGCATTCGATCAGCGGCGAACGGCTGCTGCCGATCGGTACGCTCTACGATCCCTTCATCGCGCGCGGCCTCGATGCGCTTAATTACGCCTGCTATCAGGACGCGCGCTTCATTCTGGTGGCGACACCGTCGGGCATCACGCTCGCCGGCGAGGGCGGCGCGCATCAGTCGATCGGCACGCCGCTGATCGGCATGGCGCAGGACGGGCTCGCTGCGTTCGAGCCGGCCTATGTCGATGAACTCGCCGTGGTGATGCGCTGGGCGCTCGAATACATTCAGAAGGGCGGCGAGGGTGAGCCTTCCGAGCGCAACTGGCTGCGCGACGAGACCGGCGGCTCCGTTTATCTGCGGCTGTCGACGCGGCCTGTCGAGCAGATCCAGCGCGAACTTACGCCGGAATTGAAGCAGGGAATCATCGACGGCGCCTATTGGTTGCGCAAGCCGGGGCCGAACTGCCAGGTGGTCGTTGCTTACACCGGCGCGATGGCGCCGGAAGCGATCGAGGCGATCGGCCTCATGGGCGAAGATCGGCGCGATGTCGGCCTGCTCGCGGTGACGTCGGCGGACCGGCTCAACGCCGGATGGACGGCGGCGAACCGCGCGCGTGAGCGCGGCCTCGTGCATGCACGCTCACATGTCGAACGCCTGCTGGCGGATGTGCCGGGCCATTGCGGCATCGTCACTGTTGCCGACGCGCATCCGGCGACACTCGGCTGGCTCGGCGCGGTGCATGGTCATCGTGTGCGGCCGCTCGGCGTCGAGCATTTCGGCCAGACCGGAACGCTCGCCGACCTCTATCGGCATTACGGCATCGACGCGAATGCGATCGTCGCGGCGGCGCAGGCGATCGCGCCGGGACGCCCGATCCGCTACCTCAAAGCCTTGCCGTGAATGTCGGAGTCTTGCATTAGACTAAGTATAAACTATTGATTTCAATGGATATTTTGTTGAGTGTGGCGGTAATGCTGTTTTAAAGCATCCCCCTGAACTGGGGGATGCCGATGAATCGATCCGACACTCGTCTGTGCGCTCTTTCGCGAGTGCGTTTCCGCTTGCTTTGCGGCTCCGCCGCACTTGCGACGATGGTCATCGCGCTCGGTCTTGCCGACGTGAAGGCGCAGACGACGTCGCCCGGCGCCTCCGAGGCTTTGCCGACAGTGAATGTCCGCGGCGCCAAGAAGCGCGTCGCGAAGAAGCCGCAGCGTCCGGCACGCGCTACGCGCGTTGCGCGCCACGCCCGACCCACCGCGCCGCCGCCCGCTCCTCCGCCTCAGCGCGAAAGCGGCACCGGGCCGGTCGGAAGCTTCGTCGCGAGCCAGAGTGTCACCGGCACCAAGACCGACACGCCGATCCTCGAAGTACCGCAGTCGATCTCGGTTGTGCCGCGCGAGCAGGTCGAGACGCAGCGCACGCAAGGCCTGCAGGAGACGCTGCGCTATACGCCGGGCGCATCGATCGAGCCGAACGGAAGCTCATCGCAATTTGATTACTTCACCATCCGCGGCTTCGATGCGCCGCAGTTCCGCGACGGCCTGCGTTTGCCGCAGGAGCCGGGGCTCGGCTTTGCACGCTGGCGGAGCGAGCCTTACGGCCTTGAGCGGATCGAGGTGCTGCGCGGACCCTCCGCCGGCATCTATGGCCAGTCGGCGCCGGGCGGCATCATCAACATGGTCAGCAAGCGGCCGACGGATAAGCCGTTCTATGAGGTGCTGTTCCAGACCGGCAGCTTCGATCGGCTGCAGGGCGCGTTCGATCTCGGCGGACCGATCGATCCGGAAGGCAAGTTTCTTTATCGCCTCACCGGGCTCGGCCGCCTCACCGATCTCGAGATCGACTTCAACGACGAGAAGCGCGCCTTCATCGCGCCGGCCTTCACCTGGCGGCCGAACGCCGACACCTCGATCACGTTCCTCAGTCAGTACCAAAAGGACGACGTTTCGGGGCAGCCGCATCAATACATTCCGGCGCAGGGTTCGCTTTTGCCGAATCCGAACGGACGCATCTCGCGCAGCCTCAATGTCGGTGACCCGAACACGGACCGGTTGCGGCGCGAGGAATGGAGCGTCGGTTACGCCCTTGAGCATCGCTTCAACGATGTCTGGCAGTTCCGGCAGAACCTGAGGTTCGGCGGCATCGATCTCGCGCTGCGGTCGTTGCGAGGAGAAGGGCTGCTGCCGGACCTCCGCACGCTCGTGCGCTCCGATTTCTCGGTGCCCAGTTCCGCTCAGAACTTCACCGTCGACAATCAGTTGCAGGCCGATTTCCGAACCGGGCCGCTGGAACATAAACTTCTCCTCGGCGTCGACTACTACAAGCTCGACAGCAAGCAGCAGATCCTGTTCGCGCCGGCGGATCCGATCGATATCTTCGCGCCGAACTACACGCGCAATGTGCTGCCGCTCGCGCCGTTCACCAGCACGAAGGCCGGACGCGAACAGACTGGATTCTATGCCCAGGATCAGATCAAGCTGGACCGGTGGTTGTTGACGCTGACCGGCCGCCAGGACTTCGCGACGACCACGGCCGCCGATCTTTTGAACAACACGTCAAGCGAGAAAAACGATTCCGCTTTCACCGGCCGCGCGGCGCTCGGCTATCTGTTCGATAACGGTCTTGCGCCCTACCTGACATACGCGACCTCGTTCGATCCGATTGCAGGCGTCGACAAGAACGGTGCGATGTTCCGCCCCACCACCGGCGAATCCGTCGAAGCCGGGATCAAATATCAGCCGACCTGGTTGCCGAAGACGCTGTTCACGCTTGCAGCGTTCGAGATCAAGCAGAACAACGTTCTGACGCCCGACCCGGATCCGGCTGCAGCCGCCCTCGGTTTCCAAGTGCAGACGGGCGCGGTGCGTGTGCGTGGCCTCGAGCTTGAGGCGCGCACGAGCTTCACCAAGGGCTTTAATCTGATCGCGGCCTTCGCCTACATGGAGCCGACGATCGTCGCGAGCAACAACCCCGCGGAGATCGGAAAGGACATGGCGCAGGTGCCGCGCACGACGGCATCACTGTGGAGCGACTATACGATCCAGACAGGGCAGTTCGCGGGTCTGGGCTTCGGCGCCGGCGTCCGCTTCATCGGCGACAGCTATTCCGACACGATCAACGATCCGCAACTGCATATTCCAAGCTACACGTTGTTCGACGCCGGTATCTATTACGACTTCAGCTATCGCTTCCCCGAATTGCGCGGCCTGAAGTTCGACGTTGTCGCGACCAACCTCGCGGACAAGGTCTACGTGCCGGTGTGTTACGGCCTCGGCTACTGCAACTATGGCGCCGGACGGCGTGTTCTTGCGACGCTGCGATATCGCTGGGGCGATGTGCCGCAGCGGCCGATCGCGGCGCTGAATTAACAACGCCGCTCCAGCCTCACTGGCTGGCGTGCATCATCAGCTTGTCGAGGAATGCGCAGCATTTCTCGATCTCGGAAATGGCGATGAACTCGTCGACCTTGTGCGCCTGGTCGATGACGCCGGGGCCGATGACGACAGTTGGCACACCGACTTCGGAGAACAGTCCCGCCTCGGTGCCGTAGGCGACCTTGCTGTGGGCGTTGCGCCCGCTGAGGCTCTTGGCGAGCGTGATCACGTCAGCATCGGGGGCGGTGTCCAATCCCGGAATGCTCGAGCGGATGTGAAAGTCGATGCCGGTTTCCGGCCCGACCGCCTTCATCTGCGGCTCGAGCACATCGCGGGCGTAGGACGTTACTTCGTCGGTCAGTTTATCGAGATCGTCGGCGGCGATGGTGCGGAACTCGAATTCGAAGTGGCTTTCCTCCGGCACGAGATTGAGCACGACGCCGCCGTGGAAGAAGCCGGTGTGCGCCGTCGAGAAGGAGATGTCGTAAAGCTCGTCGCGCGGGCCCTGTTTCGCCAGCCGGTCGGCGATGTCGCGCACTTTGGCGATGACGCGCGCACCAAACTCGACGGCGTTGACCCCGAGTGGCGCCAGCGAGGAGTGGCAGTTGCGGCCGCGCACCTTGACCACGAAGGAACGCTTGCTCTTGTGGCCGATCACGACCTCCATGCCGGTCGGCTCGCCGACGATGCAAGCGAGCGGCCTCACCGGCACGGTGCCGACGAAAGCGGCAAGGTCCTGAGCGCCCAGGCAGCCGACTTCTTCGTCGTAAGAGAGCGCAAGATGCAACGGCACCTTGAGATCGCGCTTGAGCATCTCGGGAACGGCGGCGAGCGCGCAGGCGACGAAGCCCTTCATGTCGGTCGAGCCGCGCCCGTAAAGCCGGTCGCCCTTGCGTGTGAGCTTGAACGGGTCGGTCGCCCAGTCCTGTCCGTCGACCGGCACCACGTCGGTGTGGCCGGAGAGGATGTAGCCCGGCTTATCCTTCGGACCGACGGTCGCCCAGAGATTCGCTTTCTTGCCGGTCTTGTCGGGAACCCGCTCGTGCGCGATGCCGAAGCCGTCGAGATAAGTCTCGACCCATTCGATCAAGGGCAGATTGGAGTTGCGGCTTGTAGTGTCGAAAGCGACGAGCGTTTCGAGGATGCGGATGGCGTCGTTCGTGTTCATCCGGTGATTGATGCATTCGGCGCGAAAACGATCAAGCCGATTCGAGCGGATTCGCCGCACGAAAAAAAGCCCTCCCCGAAGGGAGGGCTTGAGGTGGTGACGGAAAGTCACGTCACGGGGGGAACTTGGAACTCTGCTGTCGGAAGCCTAGCGCAGCACGACGACGGGGGTGCCGATCTTGACGCGCTGATAGAGGTCGATGACGTCGGCGTTGAGCATCCGGATGCATCCGGACGAGACGGCGCGGCCGATCGTTTCCGGCTCATTCGAGCCGTGGATGCGGTAGAGCGTGCCGCCGAGATACATGGCGCGGGCGCCGAGCGGGTTTTCGACGCCGCCCTTCATGAAGCGCGGAAGGTCTGGCCGGCGCTTCAGCATTTCTTCCGGCGGACGCCAGTCCGGCCATTCCTGCTTGTTGCTGATCTTCTGGGTGCCGGACCACTGGAAGCCTTCGCGGCCGACGCCGACTTTGTAGCGGATCGCCTTGCCGTCGCTCATCACGTAATAGAGGCGGCGCTCCTTGGTGTTGACGATGATCGTGCCCGGCGCCTGCTTGCCGTTGAAGGCGACGATCTCACGGGTGACGCCATGCGCCGTGCGGCCGACCTGATCGGGCGCTCGGCGCGGAGTGGCCACGCTCTCATCCGGCGCAATGTCGGCTTGCGGCAGCGCGGCATATTGCGGGGCTGCGTGCTGCGGGGCGGCAGCGCTCAGCGCCTGCGCCAGCGGCACGAACGGAAGCAGGAAGAACGGCGGGGCATTGTTGTCGCCGTTGGTCGCGGCCCCGGCGGGCGAAAGCGAGGCGAGAACAACGGCGGCGGAGAGAGTGAGACGGGGCAAAAGACGCATTACACGCTCCATCGGAAAATGTTTTGAAATGAAATTTGCTGTCAGCGGATCGGATTGGCGGTCGAGGCGATCATGACCTTGCCGGCGGGCGCCTTGGTGGGACGCTCGATCTTGATCGTACGCACCGGCTTCACTGGAACGCCTTCGTCGGAGACGAGACATTCATCGGCTATGTAGGGCCAGTGCTCGTGCACGCAGTCGCTGCTCGGAACGAAGGTCTTGGTCGCCGCGTGACCGGCGTTGACGATCTCGGTCGCCGGCACATAGGCCGCGAAGGTCTGGTCCTGCGCCGGGAAGCGCTCGGCGACACTTGTGGCTGCGGTGTTCGATGTGCGGGCGTTGAGACCATCGAGGCTCACCACGCCGATGGCGATCAAGGCCGAGAGGGCAATGAGCGGCGAATTGATCCGGAACATCTGTCGTCTCCCGTGGGCGCCTCTTGCGAGCGAGGCGTTATCGAATTGAGCCCAACGTAGACGCGCCAAGTTTCGCCTTCTTTTCGCCGCAGGCGGAAAAAGGTTTCACGGCAGTTTACCTTTGTTTCGTCGCCGACCTTGCGACGAAACAAAGGGCCGTTTTCAGCGTGTTTTTAGCGAAGCGGTTAACCGCGCGTTTGCCTTGCGTGCGCGGCTAGGCGTTGCCAATCAGAATTCCGGTCGCGAAGACGAGCAGGCCGCCCACAATCACCTGGAAAGCGGCGCGTAGGAATGGCGTATCCATGTAGCGCGCGCGGACATAGGAGATGGCGAACAATTCGGCGATGACGACGGCGACGGCAATGCCGGTCGCGATCCCGAAATGCGGAATGAGATACGGCAACGTGTGGCCGACGCCGCCGAGCGTTGTCATCAGTCCACAGACCAGCCCGCGAATCCACGGATGGCCGCGTCCGGTGAGGCTGCCGTCGTCGGACAGCGCTTCGGCAAAGCCCATCGAGATTCCGGCGCCCACTGACGCGGCAAGGCCGACGAGAAACGTCGCCCAGGTGTCCTGCGTCGCAAAGGCGGCAGCGAACAAGGGCGCCAGGGTGGAGACGGAGCCGTCCATCAGGCCAGCCAGTCCCGGCTGCACGATTTGCAGCACGAACATGCGCCGCGCCGTGTCGCTTTCCTGCTTCTTCGCGTCCGCGGAGATGTTTTGTTCAAGCCGTGTGGCGAGCGCCTCGTGCTGCGCCTCCACCGCGGCAAGGTCGCCGAGCAGTTTGCGCACCGCCGGGTCGGTCGAGCGGGCCGCAGCGTTGATGTAGAAACGCTGCGCCTCGGCCTCCATCGTCTCCGCCTGCTGGCGCACGGCGGCGATGTCGAAAGATTGCATCATCCAAGCCGGCTTGCGCTTGATGAAGCCGCGAATGTCCTCGCGCCGAATGAGAGGAATGTGGTTGCCGAAGCGCTCCTGAAACAGGTCGAGCAGGCGCCGGCGATGTTCGTTCTCCTCGTTGGCCATCTCAACGAAGACGTGGGCCGAGGCCGGATAAGGCTTGCGCAGCCCCTCCGCAAAATCGCGATAGACGCGCGAGTCCTCTTCCTCCACCTGGATCGCGAGAGCGAGGACCTCCCGGTCGGTCAGGTCCGCCAAGGAGCGCTGATTGGAGAAGGAGAGCCAGGTCACCGGCCAATACCTAAATTAGAATTAATCTAATCTAGGTACCGCGGCGGCTGTTGGCCGTCAATGGTTAGGGGCCGCGCCCGTCCGGTGAAAACACGTAGCCGGCTCCCCGCACGGTGCGAATGACGATCGGATGCGCCGGGTCGGATTCGATCTTGCGGCGGATGCGCGTGATGCGAATATCGATCGCGCGATCGAACGCGTCCGGGTCGCGCGCATTGGCGAGATCGAGAAGACGCTCGCGCGTCAGCACGCGCTTCGGATTGTCCGCGAACGCCTTGAGCAGGCCGTATTCCGACGCGGTGAGCGGATGCTCCACGCCTTCGTCGTCGCGCAGCACGCGGGCATCGACGTCGAGCCATTTCGTGCCGAAGCGCACGACCTTGTTCTTCTCACCGTCGGCTGCCGCGGGTGCTGACGCCTGACTTCGCCGCAGCACCGAGCGGATGCGCGCGACGAGTTCGCGCAGTTCGCAAGGCTTGGCGATGTAGTCGTCGGCGCCGAGTTCCAATCCGACGACGCGGTCGATCGCGCTCGCTGTCGCGGTGAGCATGATCACGGGAACGTTGGAGCGCGACTTGAGGTCGCGGATGATGGACAACCCGTCCTCTTCCGGCATGTTGAGATCGAGGACGATGAGGTCGGGCTTGTCCTTGTCGAAGGATGCGCGCAGGCTTGCGCCGCCGTCGCAGAGCGTCGCCTTGAAGCCGTGCATCTTGAGATAGTCTCCGACCATGTCGCGGGTCGAAGCTTCATCGTCGACCACCATGATATGCGGCAATACGGTCGTCATGGCATGCTCCGTTCAAGCGGCAGCGCAATCGTGAAGGTGGCTCCCTTTCCGGCCCCGGGGCTGGCGGCGGTGATCTGTCCGCCGTGCAAATCGACGATTCGCTTGACAATGGAGAAAGCGGCCGAAAAGACGCGCCACGTCCTCTGGCGAAAGCCCGGCGCCGGTGTCGCGCACGACAATCTGTGCTTCGTCGTTCGTGGGCTCGACGGAGAGCGTCACGGCCCCGCCGGCCGGTGTGTATTTGATGGCGTTGTTCACGAGGTTGTCGATCGCCTCCCACAGCCGGTCAGGATCGGCGGCAACGGTTAAAGGCGGCGCTGCGGAAAGCGTCAAACTTTGCCCTTTCTTCACCGCAAGCTCGCGATTGGTTTCCACGACCCGGTGCACCATGTCGGTGATGTCGAACGTCTCGCGGCGCAGATTGATGTCGTCGGCGTCGGCCATGGCGTCAGCCAGCAAGGTGTCGACCATGTCGATGAGGCGGCGGCCGCTTTCCTGCACGTGAGAGATCTGTTCGCGCGCGACGGCGGCGTTGACCGGCGATTGGGACATCATGTCCTTCAGCATCTCGGCGCGACCCATGATCACGCTGAGTGGATTCTTGAGGTCGTGGGCGACGGTGCCGAGGATCTCGCTTTTGAAGGCGTTGGTGCGGCGCAGTCGCGCGCCTTGCGCCGCGAGTCGCTCGTTGGCGAGCGTCAACGCCCGCGTGCGTGCGGCGACGCGTTCTTCCAACTGGGCGTTCGCCTTCTGCAATTCTTCGTAGAGGATGACGTTGTCGAATGCGACCGAGAGCTTGCTGCAAAACACTTCGACCAACGCGCGGTCGGTGTCGGAGAGGTGCCGCGCCGCTTCGATCAGCACCACTACCTCGCGACCGCTCACAGTGTTGATGTAGAGCACTGAGCGGCGGGCGTGGAATTCATGGCGGCGGCGCGAGAAGGCGGCGTCGACCATCTTGTGCAGGTCGGCGTCGAGTCCGCGCTGCCCGATATATTGCTGATAGCAGCCCGATCCGGCGAGAACCGAAAAACTCTGGTTGGGGCTGCCGGCGCTCTCGCGCAGCACCAGTATCCCGGCGCAGTCGACGTTGAGCAGCGACGCGATCTGGGTCAGCACGCCCTCGGCCAGACGCTGCATCGACTTGAAGTCGAACAAGGTCGAGGCGGCGTCGATGATGATCTCGAGGCCGCGCCGCGTCTCGACGAGGCGCTGCAACTGCTGATAGCTGCGCAACGCTGCCGTCAGCGTGGTGAAGAGCTTATCGGCGGTGAGCTCGGTCTTCGCTTTGTAGTCGTTGATGTCGTAGTCGATGATGACGCGGCGTTCGGGCGCCTGGCCCGGCTGACCGGTGCGCAGGATGATGCGCACCGTCTCGTTCTTGAGTTCGTTGCGGATGTAGTCGACGAGTTCGAGGCCGGCGACGTCGCTTTCCATCACCACGTCGAGTAGGACGACTGCGGTGTCGGGATGTTCGCGCAACAGGGCGCGGCCCTCGGCCGCCGAATAAGCCGACAGAATCTCGAGCCGCTGACCGTTGAGCGAATAGTCGTAGAGCGCGAAGCGCGTGCCGTCGTGCACGGCCTCGTCGTCGTCGATGACGATGATCTTCCAGCGGCGCCGGCTCTCGTCCGGCGGCAAGGCCGGATCGTCGTCGATGAACGTCACGAGGTCGTTGTCTTGAGCCATGCTCAGCGATCCGTGGCGATGTCCGCATCCGTCGCCGCCGACGTGCTTTCCGGCGGGGCGATCAGCGGCAGGACGATACGAAACGTGGTTCCCCGATTTGGCGCGGAGACGAATGAAATACGTCCGCCGAGCCGCCTCGTGACGAGGTTATACACGATGTGAAGGCCAAGGCCCGTGCCGCCATGGTTGCGGCGGGTCGTGAAGAACGGGTCGAAGGCGCGCCGCCGGACCTCTTCGGTCATGCCGGCGCCGTCGTCGGAAAAGCTGATCTCGACCTGCGGGCCAGCCATCCGATGCGCTTCGATCTGGATGGTTCCCCCATTGCCGCCAGCGAACGCGTGCGTCGTCGCGTTGAGGGCAAGGTTGGTGAGAACCTGGCCATAGGCGCCGGGATAGCTATCGAGGAGGATGCCTGCAGGCACGTCGATATTGAGCGTGAGATGCGCCTTCTTCAGGCTCGCTCGCAGGCTGGAGACGATCTGCTCAGTGGATTCGCGCAGGTCGAACTGCCGGCGTGCCTCATGGCTGCGATCGACCGCGACTTGCTTGAACGATTGGATCAACTCACCCGCCCGCTCGAGATTGAGCACAAGCTGGTTGGAGGCATCGCGGGCGCCGTCAACGAATTCCGTCAGGCGGGCGCGGCGAAGCTGGCCCTCTTCGATCTCGGCGGCGAAGGCTTCGCAACGCCGCGCAAGGCTCGATGCGACCGTCAGGCTGATGCCGACGGGATTGTTGACCTCGTGGGC
Source organism: Hyphomicrobiales bacterium (assembly GCA_017304555.1). Taxonomy (GTDB): domain Bacteria; phylum Pseudomonadota; class Alphaproteobacteria; order Rhizobiales; family Xanthobacteraceae; genus JAFKKS01. The sequence continues at coordinate 454 of JAFKKS010000104.1, read as the reverse complement.
GACGCCGGCGACCAGGCCGCCGAGCGCAGCAAGCTTTTCCGCTTCGATGAGGCTGCGCTGCGTCTCACGGAGATCGGAGAGTGCGCCCTCGGCATGCTCCTTCGATGCGCGCAGTTCGATCTCCGCGCGCTGCTTTGCCACCGCGTTTTCGCGAAAGACTTCGACGGCCCGCGCCATCTCGCCGATTTCGTCGCGTGCCTTCAAGCCGAGGACGGGCGCCGTATAGTCGCCACTGACGATGCGCAGCATCGTGGTGCGCAGGTCGCGCAGTGGCGCGCTGATGCTGCTGGCCACTGCAATGCCGATGAAGATCACAAGCAGCAGGAACAATCCGGCAACCAGCGCGACTTGAAGATAGACGTCGCTCAATGCTCGGCTGAAATAGTCTTGTGCCCGTTGGTCGCGCGCACGCAGTTGTTGCGACAGAGCGTCGATCGCCGACGCCATGGCGGTC
>JAFKKS010000304.1 GCA_017304555.1 Hyphomicrobiales bacterium | reverse complement strand
ATCCTCCGATGTTCCACGCGACGCCGCCTAACGCCGCGCCGGCGCTGCCGCCGATATAGTAGCAGGTGACGTAGAGGCCGACGGCCGTCGACGGCCCCTCTTTGGCGGTGATGGCGACGTAACTCGTCGAACATGCCTGGCAGAGGAAGCCGGTTGAGGCAAAGAGCGTCAGGCCCAAGATGATGACGGGCAGGGAAGGGACGAGCGTCAGCGTCAGCCCGCATGCCCACAGAGCAATCAATCCCAGCACCAACCTTCGCCGGCCGAAGCGCCGCACCAGGCGTCCGGTCCAGGGCGTCAGCACCGAGCCGGTGAGGTAGACGATGAAGATGCTGCCGAGGAACGCGGCGGTGAGATTGAACGGCGGCGCGGCGAGAAGGAAGTTGATGTAGGTGAACAGGGCGATGAAACTGAACAGGACGCCAAATCCGATCGCAAAGGTGCCAACGAGCGCCGGATTGCGCAGATGCTTGCGCATCTGGCCGAATGCCGCATTCAAATTTGTTGCGCGAACGAAACGGCGTTCCGGCCAAAGCAGCAACGCGACGCCGCCGGCGCAAATCAGCGCCAGCGCAGCGTTGAACAGAAACGCTTCGCGCCATCCGATCCAGTCAGCGATGATGCCGGTGGTGAAACGGCCGAAGAATCCGCCGACACTCGATGCCGACATGTAGAGTCCGGTCATCGTTGTCGCGTCGAGCGGAGGCCACTCCTCGCCGATATAGGTGACGGTCACCGCAAAGATCGGAGGCAGCACGAGCCCCTGAACGAAACGAGCGGCCAGGACCATTTCCAGATTGGGTGCGAGTGCGATCGCAGCGGTCGGGATGACAATCACGAGCATGGCCGTGACGATGACGCGCTTGCGGCCGATGATGTCGGCGAGTGCGCCGACAAACGGCGCGACGAGAGCGATCGCGAGCGTCGTTGCCGTCATTGCCATTCCGATCTCCGCCGGGCCCGCGCCGAACTCCGCACCGAGCATCGGCAAGACGGCCTGCGGGGCATAGAGATTCAGGAAGGCTGCAAACCCCGCGAAACCGATCGCGACGGGGCGAAAATCAGAGCGCATGAGGACTCGGGGTGAAGCGTGATCAACGCTGGTAACATGCGGGGGACGCTTCGCACACCCCGACCAAACTGTAACCGTCGCTCATAATTCTTGAAGCTTTAGGTGCTAACATTCGCATATCAGGTGTACCGTCAGCGGTTGATGCTGGCGCTCCGGGTGCGCTATAGGACTCGCACCGCGCTAAGAAGTCCGGAAAGTCAACGCCTTAGAAGCTTTCCGATGTGCCAGCGGAAGAAGTCCGGCTAGGTTGTATCCACGATTAAGAGCGCCCGGAGCCGGGGGCTGGGGGGCAAGCACTCATGGTGCGTAAGTATTTCGGCACCGACGGTATTCGCGGCAAAGCCAACAACGGCAAGCTGAACGCCGACCTGGCGATGAAGGTCGGCATGGCAGCGGGGCTGGCTCTGACGGCCGGATTCCTCTCCGTCGGCTTCGACGTTTTTCTCGTCGGCCCGTTGCCGACGCCGGCGATCGCCATGCTCACGCGCTCGATGCGCGCGGACCTCGGCGTGATGATCTCCGCTTCGCACAACGCCTATGACGACAACGGGATCAAGCTGTTCGGGCCGGACGGCTACAAGCTGTCCGACGAGATCGAAATTGAGATCGAGACGCTGATCGACTCGGATATGTCGCGGCGGCTCGCGCAGTCTTCCGCTGTTGGTCGCGCCAAGCGCATCGAAGGTGCGCAGGCGCGCTACATCGAATATGCCAAGCGCACGCTGGCGAGAAACCTCGAACTCGACGGATTGCGTATCGTCGTGGATTGCGCGAACGGCGCCGCCTACAGCGTTGCGCCCGAGGCGCTTTGGGAACTCGGCGCCGACGTGATCACCATCGGCGTCGAGCCGGACGGATTCAACATCAACAAGGAATGCGGTTCGACCGCTCCGGAAGCGCTGTGCCGGAAGGTGCGCGAAATGCGCGCCGATATCGGCATCGCTCTCGACGGCGACGCCGATCGTGTCGTGATCGTCGACGAGAAAGGCCATGTCGTCGACGGTGACCAGTTGATGGCGGTGATCGCGGAGAGCTTCAAGGAAGACGACCGTCTATCGAAGAACGGCATCGTCGCGACGGTCATGTCGAATCTCGGCCTGGAGCGCCATCTCGCGGGCATCGGCCTCACGCTTGTACGCACGCCGGTCGGCGATCGCTATGTGCTCGAGCACATGCGCGAGCAAGGCTTCAACGTCGGCGGCGAGCAGTCGGGGCATATCATCCTCTCCGACTACACGACGACGGGGGACGGATTCGTCGCCGCGCTGCAGATCCTCGATGTCATCAAGCGCCAGCAAAAGCCCGCTTCGGAGGTGTGTCATCGCTTCGAGCCGCTGCCGCAAATCCTGCGCAACGTGCGCTACAAGAACGGCAAGCCGCTCGAGAATCCGAACGTCAGCAAGGTCATTGCCGGCGCGACATCGCGATTGAACGGCAGCGGCCGCGTTCTCGTGCGCCCGTCCGGCACCGAGCCGGTCATCCGCGTCATGGCCGAAGGCGACGACCCGATCCTGATCGAGCAGATCGTCGACGAGATCGCCGGCGCGGTCAGCGCTTCGGCGTAATCGAGAAGCACAGCTTTTCGCGGCGCGGCGCAAGCTGCCCGGTTCGCCTTCAATTCCAGCCCAAATGCATCGGCACGTCAGTTCTGTGCTTCTCGCCTGTTTTCAGGCCGGGGAGGCGATTTAAACGATGCGCCGAGCGCCACGATGCGGGCCCGCTTCCGGCTGAAAGCGTCCGCGTACCTTAGAAATCATCTAAACTATTGATTTTATTTGCTTTTTGATCTGTGACGCGATACGTATCCGGCACGACGGTTGCCCCACGCATGATCCCCCCATGATTGTCTGTTCGTGTAACGTATTGAGCGACAAGGACGTTCGCTCGGCCTGTGCCAGAGATGCCGCGCGTCCGCGCTCGACCGGACAGGTTTACGGCTGTCTCGGCTGCAGCGCCCAATGCGGACGCTGCGCGCGCACCATCCGCCGGATCATGAACGAGGCGTTGGAAGCGTGCCCCGTGGCTTGCGCCTGCTGTCCGGCGGGCCGCCACGTCACCGAGCAGACCGACCACGAGCACGCTTAACCGGACGATTTGTCTCGCTTGTTGTTTCTGGCAAAGGCCAGACTGGACAGGCCTGCCTTTTGCTCTTATCTAGAATCATTCTAGACTGATGTGGCCGGAAAGCGGCCTTCCAGTCTCGCGTTGAGAGGAGCACCGGATGAAGGGCGACCCGAAGGTCATCGACTATTTGAACCGCGGTTTGCGGAGCGAACTGACCGCGATCAACCAGTACTGGATTCACTACCGCATGCTCGATGACTGGGGCTTCACGGACCTGGCCAAGAAGTGGCGCGCGGAGTCGATCGAGGAGATGCAGCACGCGGACAAGTTCACCACGCGCATCATCTTCCTGGAAGGCTTCCCGAACATGCAGGTACTCGACCCGCTGCATATCGGTCAGAACGTCAAGGAAGTCCTGGAGTGCGACCTGCAGGCCGAGTACGGCGCGCGTACGCTCTACCAGGAGGCCGCCACGCATTGCCGCTCCGTGGGCGACTACGTCAGCAAGGACCTGTTTGAGGAATTGATGAAGGACGAGGAGGGGCACATCGACTTCCTCGAGACGCAACTCGATCTGGTCGCCAAGCTCGGCCTCGAGCTCTACTCGCAACGCCATATCGGCAAGCTCGATCACGATTGAGCCTCCCGCTACCGTCGATAAGCCCGAGCGAGCGCCCCAG
>JAFKKS010000303.1 GCA_017304555.1 Hyphomicrobiales bacterium | reverse complement strand
ACTGGCCCACGTCTCACCCTCCGGAAGCTATCTTGCCGCGCGTCATGCTGGCGTACAGCGCGACGCCGCCGCAGCGGCCGCATATTACCGCGCGGCGCTGCGGGCCGACCCGAAGAACGGCGAACTGCTCGAGCGCGCGTTCCTCTCACTGCTGGTCGACGGCGAGATCGATGAAGCCGCCAAGCTCGCCGAGCGCGTGGTGCAGATCGACCGCACGCATCGGATCGCGCGGCTGACGCTGGGCGTCAAAAATCTCAAGCACAAGCACTATCAGAGCGCGCGGCAGAACTTCGCGCTGTCGGTGCGCGGCCCGATCGCCGATCTCACCGCGACGCTTCTGACCGGCTGGGCGAATTTCGGCTCCGGCGAGTCGCGCGCCGCCGTCGACGGCATCGACAAGCTCGCCGGTCCCGACTGGTACGCCATTTTCAAGGATCTGCATTCCGGCATGATCCTCGACCTCGCCGGCAACCGGAAGGAAGCCGGAAAGCGTCTCGAGAGCGCCTACAAGGGCGATTCCAACGCGCTCCGCGCGGTGGAGGCGTACAGCAGCTGGGCCTCGCGCAACGGACACAAGGACGAAGCACTCAAGGTTCTCGAAGGCTTCGACAAGCTGCTGCCGCGCCATCCGCTGATCACCGGCGAGATGAAGCGCGTGAAGGAAGGAAAGAAGGTTCCACAGATCGTCGATTCCGCGCAGTCCGGCGCCTCCGAGGTTCTTTACGGGCTCGGCGCCTCGCTCAGCCGGCAAGGCGGCGAGGATCTCGGCCTCGTCTATCTGCAATTGGCGCTGTATCTGCAGCCGAAACAGGGGCTCATCCTGCTCTCGCTTGCCGATCTCTACGAGAACCTGAAGAAGCCGGAACTCGCCATCCGCACCTACGAGCGGGTGCCGGAAGATTCACCGCTGCGGCGCAATGCCGACATCCAGCTCAGCATCAATTACGATTCCGTCGACCGCACCGACGACGCCAAGAAACAGCTCAGCGCGTTGATCGCCACGCACCCGGACGATCTCGAAGCGATCATGGCGCTCGGCAACATCCAGCGCGCCCGCAAGCACTTCGCCGACTGCGCCGAGACCTACAGCAAGGGCATCGCGCACATCACCAATCCGACGAAGCCCAACTGGCTGATCTTCTACTTCCGCGGCACCTGCTACGAGCGCTCGAAGCAATGGCCCAAGGCGGAAGCCGATTTGAAGAAGGCGCTGGAGCTTTATCCCGACCAGCCGCAGGCGCTCAATTATCTCGGCTATTCCTGGATCGACCAAGGCAAGCACCTCGACCAAGGCATGAAGCTGATCCGCAAGGCCGTCGATGCGCGCCCGGATGACGGCTACATCGTCGACTCGCTCGGCTGGGCCTATTATCGCCTCGGCAACCTCGACGAGGCGGTAAAAAACCTGGAGCGCGCGGTCGAGCTGAAGCCCGAAGATCCGACCATCAACGACCACCTCGGCGACGCATATTGGAAAGTCGGACGGGTTCTCGAAGCGCGCTTCCAATGGGCGCATGCGCGCGACCTCAAGCCGGAGCCGGAAGATCTTCAAAAGATCGAACAGAAGATCAAGAACGGCTTGGTCGAAGGCACGCCCTCCTCGTCGGCTGAGGCCGACAAGGCGCGAAAGCCGGGCAACGGCGGGTGAGTGACGTTCTGGCGGAGGAGCGCACGCGCGCGCTCCCAGCCGTCCTTACCGATTTCGCGCCGGCCAAGATCAATCTGACGCTGCGCGTCATCGGCCGGCGCAGCGACGGTTACCACGAACTCGAAAGCCTGGTGGCGTTCGCCGATGTCGGCGACCGCGTGAGCTTGCGCGCGGCCGACGCGCTGTCTCTCTCGCTCGGCGGACCGACCGCGAAGGCGAGCGGCGCGCTCGAGGACAATCTCGTGCTGAAAGCGGCGCGCGCTTTCACGGCTCGGCTCGAAGGAACACGATCTGGCCGTTTCACACTGACGAAAGCTCTGCCGGTCGCTGCCGGCCTCGGCGGCGGCTCGTCCGACGCCGCGGCCGCCCTGCGCCTGCTGGCGCGCCTCAACGGCATCGCGCCCGACGATGTGCGCCTGTTCGAAATCGCGGCGCGGATCGGCGCCGATGTCCCGGTCTGCCTCGACCCGCGCCCGCGCGTGATGCGCGGGATCGGCGACAAGCTCTCGCAGCCGCTCGCGCCGACGCCGCTCCCGACCGTGCTCGTCAATCCGCGCGTCGCCGTGCCGACCAAGGACGTGTTTACACGGCTGGCGGCGATGCGCGGCAATGCCGTGCACGTTTCGGACCCGCCGCCCCACGCATCGAACGATAACGTCCCGCTCGACACCGTGTTGGAGGAGACCGGCAACGACCTCGAA
>JAFKKS010000302.1 GCA_017304555.1 Hyphomicrobiales bacterium | reverse complement strand
CGCAGCGCGAGGCGGTCCGGCGTGTAATAGGAAAGGCGATGGCCCCGCGCCTGCGCTTCCAACAGCAGCGCGAAGGTGGAATCGCCGCGGACATTGATCCGCTCGATGGGGTCCATCTGGACCGCGACATTCAACTTCATAGGGCCTCGCAACGACACGTCATCATGATCATTTTGATAGAATCGATCCAAATCTCAAACCGAGCCGAAGGGATGAGTGGGGGCCGAGGGTCGCAGCCCGGAAGGCCATTGACAGCCGCCGGAGGCTCCAGCGCAAACGAGGGGTTAACGTCTGGAGGGTAGGGTCTGCGGGTTATCGGACAGCGGCCGTGGCTCCAGATATGACGTATTTTTCTCGATTTTCCATCGCGACGAAGCTTTACGCCATCTTTACGCTCCTGGCGATATCGGCGCTGGCGCTTGCGCGCATAGCGCTGAACCAGACCCACGATCATGCCGTTGTGTGGACGGTGACGGGGTTTGCGCTCGCCGCGATCTTCCTGGCGGTTCTCGGCATCCTCGTTATCGGGCGTGCGGTCGCCACGCCACTGGCGAACCTGACAGAGGTCACTTCCGCCATCGCCGAAGGCGCGAACAGCCTCGCCGTGCCCTATGGCGATCGGCGCGACGAAATTGGGGCGCTGTCACGCTCGATCTCCGTCTTTCAGTCAGCCGTGAGCCGCAACGAGGAACTCAGCCGCACCGTCTTCGACGACGCGCAGGCGCGCTCGCGCCGCCAGGAGGCAGTCTCCTCGGAGATTACCCACTTTGCGCAGGACGTTGAATCGACGCTCGCGAAGCTCGGCGCAATTGCCGCCCAGATGGCCGCGGCTTCTGAAAGCCTGACAGGCGCTGCCTCGCAAGCCTCCGAACGCACGCGGGGCGCGCGCGGTGCGTCCGGGGAAGCCTCGAGCCACGTCAACGACATCGCCTCCGCCGCCGAGGAGTTTGCCGCTTCGGTCATGGAGATCGATCGTCAGGTGGCGCAATCGACGACGGTCGCGGAGAAGGCCGTCGCCGAAGCCGAGCGCACGACGGACGCGGTGCGCGGCCTCGACGAAGCGGCCAAACGCATCGGCGATGTCGTGAAGGTCATCACCGCCATCGCCGAACAAACCAATCTTCTCGCCCTCAATGCGACGATCGAGGCCGCCCGCGCGGGTGAGGCCGGGCGCGGTTTCGCGGTGGTGGCGAATGAAGTGAAGGCGCTTGCCGGGCAGACCGGAAAAGCGACGGAAGAGATCGCAGCCCAGATCGGCGGCATGCAGCGCGCGACCACCGTTTCTGTCGAGGCGATCGAGGGCATCCGCAGCACCATCCGCGAGATCGGGGGAATCAGTTCGGCGATTGCCGCCGCCGTCACTGAGCAAGGCGCGGCGACGCAGGAGATCGCGCGCAGCGTCGACATCGCGGCGAAGCGCACGCTCGAGACGGCGCAAGAGATTTCACACGCCGGCGACGCCAGCGAAGAGACGGCGGGCAGCGCCACCTCGGTCAAAGAGGTCGCCACGGAGCTGCAAGACGTGGCCGATCGGATGCGGGGCCAGATCGACGGCTTCCTGAATCGGTTGAACGCCGCCTAGCTCTCTCTTTGCGTGAGATTTCGCGCTAGGTGCTGGCGTCGAATGCTGCTGCGATGTGGCGCGGTAGGCAGCGCGGCGCGATGAGGATGGCGTCGAAGCGGATATTGCATTGCACGTCATCCGGATGCGCGGCGAGCCAAGCCTCCGCGGCGCCGATGATGCGCCGGCGCTGACGCGGCGTCACGGCTTCGGCCGCTTCATCGAGCGAAGCGCGCGCCTTGACCTCCACGAAGACGAGCGAAGCGCCACGGCGTGCAACGATGTCGATCTCGCCGAGCGGCGAGCGCCAGCGGCGCGCTGCGATACGATATCCTTTGGCGAGAAGGAACGCCGCCGCGCGGCTTTCCGCGGACAATCCTAGGCGGAACGCAATCTGGCGCTCCGGTCGCGGAGCGCGCGCGCCGGGTACGGGACGTGGCGCGGGCGGCCTATCCTTCGGCGCCATCGTTGCGTTCTTTAGCGATGTCGAGGGCGCGCCGGTAGACGTCCTTGCGTGGTGCGCCGCTTGCGCTCGCAACGGCGGCGACCGCATCCTTGACCGAGCTGTTGGCCAACGCTTCGCGCAACAGGGAGTCGATCTCCTCTTCGCTCGAAGGCGCGGCCTCGGAGGGCGGGGCGATGACGATCACGATTTCGCCCTTCGGGGCGGCGGCGTCGCCGTAGTGCTGCACCAGCATGTTCAAATCGGCGCGGCGAACTTCTTCATGCAGTTTCGTCAGTTCGCGACAAACGGCGGCTTCGCGCGGCCCGCAGCCTTGCGCGCGATCGGCA
>JAFKKS010000301.1 GCA_017304555.1 Hyphomicrobiales bacterium | reverse complement strand
GCCGCACCATCCAGGTGCTTTGCCGGCGCCAGAAGAACAATCCGCTGTTCGTCGGCGATCCCGGCGTCCGCAAGACCGCCATTGCCGAAGGCCTCGCCCGCCGCATCGTCAACGGCGAGGTGCCGGACGTCCTCAAGGACTCGACGGTCTTTGCACTCGACATGGGCACTCTTCTCGCCGGCACGCGCTACCGCGGCGACTTCGAGGAGCGCCTTAAGCAGGTGCTCAAGGAGATCGAGGCCTATCCCGGCGCGATCATGTTCATCGACGAGATCCATACCGTCATCGGCGCCGGCGCCACCTCCGGCCGCGCGATGGACGCATCAAACCTGCTGAAGCCGGCGCTTGCCGCCGGCGCCGTGCGCTGCATCGGCTCGACCACCTACAAGGAGTACCGCCAGTACTTCGAGAAGGATCGCGCGCTCGTGCGCCGGTTCCAGAAGATCGACGTGAACGAGCCGACGATCCCCGACGCCATCGAGATCATGAAGGGCCTCAAGCCCTACTTCGAGGATTACCATCGGCTGAAATACACCAACGAAGCGATCAAGGCCGCGGTGGAACTGTCCGCCCGCTACATCCATGACCGCAAGCTGCCGGACAAGGCGATCGACGTGATCGACGAGTCGGGCGCCGCGCAAATGCTGCTGCCGGAAAGCCGACGCAAGAAGACGATCGGCCTCAAGGAGATCGAGACGACGATCGCCACCATGGCGCGCATCCCGCCGAAGACGGTATCCAAGGATGACGCCGAAGTGCTGCAGGCCCTTGAGGAGACGCTCAAGCGCGTCGTCTACGGGCAGGACAAGGCGATCAGCGCCCTCTCCGCCTCGATCAAGCTTGCCCGCGCGGGGCTGCGTGAGCCGGAGAAGCCGATCGGCTCCTACCTGTTCTCAGGCCCGACCGGCGTCGGCAAGACCGAGGTCGCCCGCCAGCTCGCGGCGCTGCTCGGCGTGGAGCTGATCCGCTTCGACATGTCGGAATACATGGAGCGTCACACCGTCTCGCGGCTGATCGGCGCACCTCCCGGCTATGTCGGCTTCGACCAGGGTGGCCTCCTGACCGACGGCGTCGACCAGCATCCGCATTGCGTGCTCCTGCTCGACGAGATCGAGAAGGCGCATCCGGACCTGTTCAACGTGCTCTTGCAGATCATGGATCACGGCAAGCTCACCGACCACAACGGCAAGCAGGTCGACTTCCGCAACGTCATCCTCATCATGACGACGAATGCGGGCGCCGCCGATCTTGCGAAAGCCGCTTACGGCTTCACGCGAACGAAGCGCGAGGGTGACGACGTCGACGCGATCAACCGCATGTTCGCGCCGGAGTTCCGCAACCGCCTCGACGCCATCGTGACCTTCGCGCATCTGAGCCAGGACGTGATCGCCAAGGTCGTCGAGAAATTCGTGCTGCAACTGGAAGCGCAGCTCGGCGATCGCGACGTCACGATCTCACTCTCGGACGATGCATCGAAGTGGCTGGTCGAGAACGGCTACGACGAGCAGATGGGTGCGCGTCCGATGGGCCGCATGATCCAGGAGCACATCAAGAAGCCCCTCGCCGACGAGGTGCTGTTCGGCCGTCTCAAGAGCGGTGGCCATGTACAGGTCGTGCTCGTCAAAGACGAGGAGACGGGCAAGGACAAGCTCGCCTTCGAGTATCTCGACGGGCCGGTCACGCCGAAGCCGGAGAAGCTGCCGGAGCCGCGTCGCCCGAAAACGAAGCGCCGCGCGCCGACCCGCCGGGCAAAGCCGTCCGGACCGAAGGGCGAAGGCGGCGGTGGCAGCGGACCGCGCCGCGGCTCGGTGCCGAAGGTGCCGCTGATGAAGGTGTGACGACATTTTCCCCCGCCGCGTGCGGGGGAAAATCTTTCAAGGCAAGCCGTGCGCCTAGTCCGCTCATTCCCGCGAAAGCGGGAATCCAGAGTTATATGGCCCTGGGTCCCCGCTTTCGCGGGGACGAGCGGAGTTGCATCGACTTACGCCCTCACCTCTTGGCGCTGGAACACGACGTAGCCCGCCACGAACAGCAGGATCGTCGCGGCCATCAGGCTGACCGCTTGCGGCCAGACGATCGCGAGGCTCTGGCCGAGCGGCAATGGCGTGCCCATCACCGCGCCCTGCAACTGCTCCAGGAAGACAGGACCGAGCGTGCGCGTCATCGGACTGAGGATGGCGATGACGGCTTCCGCGAACAAGTGATTGGGCGAAAGCCTGCTCAGCGTCTGCGTCCATTGCAGCGTGTCGAGGCTCGGCCGCCCCATCATCAGCGACGTGAGGTCCGGTGGCGCGATGAGTTGCGCAAGGGCCGGCGCCAGCATCGGCCAGAGCACCGTGAGGAACAGCCAGATGCCGAGCG
>JAFKKS010000103.1 GCA_017304555.1 Hyphomicrobiales bacterium | reverse complement strand
GGGCGCGGACGTCGGCGCCAGCATAACCACCGGTGACATACATCATCCAGTTGTTGAAGGCGTAGCCGATGCGGCCCGTGCCCAAGAACAGCGAGTTGATGCTGGTCTTGAACTGGTCGTCAGCCGTGCCGAACGGGCTCAGGACGTTGCCGTCGATGCCGGCGCCGGAGAACGACGCTTCGAGACCGAACACGATGTTGCCAGTCTGCCAGTTGAAGCCGAGCTGACCACCACCGAGGACGCCGCTGTTATCCGTGCGGACGCGATCGCCGGGGATCAGGTCACCCCAAGGCGTCGTGTTGTCCAGGTTGGTGAGGCTGACATCAGACCAGCCGCCACCAACGTGCGCACCGAGATAGAAGCCGCTCCAGTTGTAGTAGGGGGCAACCACGGGCGCCGGCGGTGCCTTGTACACCGGCCGGAGATCGGCAGCGAGCGCCTGCGCCGAGACGAGCGCAGTAGCAGCGGCCAAAACGAGAGTAATCTTTTTCATAGGGTGACCCCCCTTTGTTGCGTGTGGGTCTTCAATAAGCCAACTGCCCTGTGCTGTCTATTGCAACGAAGCCACAGTGCCTGCCATTTGGCGGGCGTTTCATAGTTATCAGAAAGTAAATCTCGGCCGAATTCATGAGCCATTGCAAAGGTCGATCATGGCCGTAGCGACTGCCTCACGCCGGGTACGCACGGAATTTTCTTTAAATTCAACCAGATACACAAATACACCGTTCAGACCTGCAGTGCGGCGGCTGCAACCGTGTCAAAATCTTGTTCTTAAGACGACACGAACACGGCACTTCTAATCTTAATGACTTGGTCAACGGTCCGTAAATTTATACCGCCCCGCCCTTGCAGCCTGAACGTCCGAGCCGCATCGATTCTCTGCCGCCCATGCTCGCGATGAAAGAGGAAGACCAACTCATTCAACGCGTTGAGGCGGAATTCACACGCACTGCCGCGCCGCCGTGAGGGCAGTCATCTGCTGCGCGCAGTTGTCGCAGCGATTCCTCTGGTCGAGAATGACCCAGGTGGGGAACGCCGCCCGTTTCCAACCGGCCCGGGTGGCGGAAATGACTGGGGGAAGCGATGCATCAGCAACCAGCGCCATCCGATACACGCCGGGCCGTGTCGGCCGCCGTCGTGGGCAATGTCCTCGAATGGTACGACTTCGCCGTCTACGCCTATGTGGCGATCTATCTCGCGCATAAATTCTTTCCTGCGGGCGACGACGTCACGGCGCTGCTCTCGACCTTCCTCGCCTATGGCCTCGGCTTCGTGGCGCGGCCGCTGGGCGGCATCGTCATCGGCCGCATTGGCGACACCCACGGCCGCAAGCTCGCGCTCCTCATCACCATCGGCTTGATGGCGGCCGGCACCGTGCTCATCGGCATTCTGCCGACCTATCAGTCGATCGGTGCGCTTGCGCCGGCGCTGCTCGTCTTCGCACGCTTGCTGCAAGGTTTTTCCGCCGGCGGCGAATGGGGCAGTTCCACCGCCTACATCGTCGAGTGGGCGCCGAAGGGCGAACGCGGATTCTACGGCAGCTTCCAACAGATGAGCGTCGTCGCCGGCCTCCTTCTCGGCTCCGGCATCGCGGCCTTGCTCACCACCATCATTCCCGCGGAACAGATGGACAGTTGGGGCTGGCGCGTCCCGTTCCTGCTTGGCGCCCTGCTCGGCCCAGTCGGCATGTATATGCGCCGCACGATCGACGAGACGCCGGCCTACAAGCGTGCGGCGGCCACGCCTCCATCCATGGCGCATCACGATGCCGACTCACCGCTGCTGCTGGCGACGAAAGCATTCGGCTTCACCATCGTCTGGACCGTCTGCTTCTACGTTCTGCTCAGCTATATGCCGACCTACACGCAGAAGTTCCTGAAGATCAGCGCCGCGGAAGCGTTGTGGGCGAACACGATCGGACTTGTCGTCCTCTGCATCGCCATTCCGATCATGGGCAAGCTTTCGGATCGCATCGGCCGCAAGCCGCTTCTTCTCGGCTGCTGCCTCGCTTTCATCGTGCTGCCCTATCCGACATTCGCATTTCTTCTCTCCGGTGCGTCCTACGGCGCGCTTGTCGCGGTGCAGATCCTGTTCGCGTTGATGATCTCGATGTTCTCGGGCGCGGGCCCCGCAGCTATCGCGGAAATCTTCCCGACGCGCTCGCGCTCGACATGGATGACGACAGGTTATGCTTTGGCCGTCGCCATCTTCGGCGGCTTCGCGCCGTTCATCTCGGTGTGGCTGATCAACCACTTCAATTCGCCGCTCGCGCACACGTTCTATTTGATCGCGGCGGCGCTCGTCTCCACCGCGGTGATCATCGGCTTGCGGGAAACGGCGCATGAGGAGTTGAACTGACGTGCAGATTGCGTTCGACGGTAAAAGCGTTCTCGTCATCGGCGCCGCGCGCGGCATCGGGCGCGGCATTGTCGAGGCCTTCGCGAAACGCGGCGCAACCGTGTGGGCCGGCGACATCCTCGTGGGTGAGATCGCGGTCGGCGCAACGGCCGGCGACGTCCGTCCCGTTCGCGTCGACGTCACCGATCCGCAGTCGATCGATGCGATGGTTGCGGCGGCGGACTCGGTCGACGTTCTCGTCTATGTCGCCGGCGGCGTGCGCGGACAAGTCCCGAAGCCGATCGAAGAGGTAGCACCGGACGATTGGCGCGCGATCGTCGATGCGAACCTGACCGGAGCGTTTCTTTGCGCCCGCGCCGTCGCACCGTTGATGAAGAAGGCGCGGCGCGGCCGCATCGTCACCATCTCGAGCCGTGCCGGCTTGGCGACGAGCCTGACCGGAATCCAAAGCTACGCCTCGAGCAAGCACGGCCAGATCGGCTTCGTGAAGCAACTCTCGCTCGAGATGGGACCGTTCGGCGTCACCGTGAATTCCGTCGCGCCGGGCTTCCTGCGCACGAGCCCCGACTACGAGCGCCAATGGGCGACCTATAGCGAGAAGAAACAGAAGTCCTTCGTCGAGCACATCGCCATGCATCGCATGGGCACGCCGGAAGACATCGCGCATGCGGTACTGTTCCTCGCATCCGATTATGCATCGTGGATCACCGGGCAAGTCCTGCCCGTCACCGGATCGCCGATCGCTTAAAGCAAGGAGACGACAATGAATGACAAGCCGCGCGAACTCGAACCGTGGCAGTGGCCGGAGCCGCATTGGCGCAAGCTCGTCAACCAGGTGCGCGCCGGACGCAGCTATCGCCCGAACAAGTGGAAGGGCGGCGCGCGCTGCGCCGTCGCACTCTCCTTCGATTCCGATCACGAGACGAACGAACTGCGCGAGGGCGGAAAGTCGATCGGCCGCATGGCATGGGGCGAATACGGCGCGCGCGTCTGCGTACCGCGCATCCTCACGCTGCTGCAGAAATACGGCGTGCACGCCACCTTCTTCGTGCCGGCCGTCGCCGCCTTGCTGCATCCCGAGGAGCAGATCCGCGTCATCGCCGAAGGTCACGAGATCGGCATGCACAGTTGGATTCACGAGCTCAACTCGGTGCTCCCTTACGAGGCCGAGCGCGACATCATGCTGCGCTCGCGTGACACCTTGGAGAAGCTGACGAAGGTGCATCCCGTCGGCATGCGCACGGCGTCCTGGGATTTCAGCCCGCACACGCTGCGCATCGAGAAGGAGATGCAGCTTCTCTACGATTCATCGCTGATGGCAGATGAAGACTGCTACGAGTTGCTGATGGACGGCGAGCCGACCGGCGTCGTCGAGTTGCCGGTGGAATGGGTGCGCGACGACGCCGTGTACTTCATGATGCATCGCTTCCAGTCGCTGCGGCCCTACACGCCGCCGCCGGACGTATTCGACATCTTCCGTCGCGAGTTCGACGCGGCCTACGAAGCCGGCGGCATCTTCCAGCTCACGATGCATCCGCATATCAGCGGCTACCGCTCGCGCATCTGGATTCTCGAAGAGATCATCCGCCACGCGCAGTCGAAGAAAGACGTATGGTTTGCGACGCATCGCGAGGTGGTCGAATACGCGAAGGCCAACGCAGCGTAGGAAAATCGCCCCTTTCGTCGTCATGGCCGGGCTTGTCCCGGCCATCCACGTCTTGCTTGCCATAGAAAAAGAAAGACGTGGATGCCCGCAACAAGTGCGGGCATGACGTAAAACAAAAAAGGCGGCCCGTGAGGCCGCCTTTTTACTAGAGACTGAAAGCGTTACGCCGCGTCGGCCTGCTTTTCCTGCACTGGACCGGAATCGAGGCCCTTGGCGTCGACGTCGCGCTCGACGAATTCGATCACCGCGACCGGCGCGGAATCGCCGTAGCGAAAGCCCGCCTTGATAATCCGCGTGTAGCCGCCGTTACGCTCCTTGTAGCGCGGCCCAAGAACCTCGAAGAGCTTCTTGACCATCGCGACGTCGCGCATCTGGGCGACGGCTTGGCGGCGCGCGTGCAGGTCGCCGCGCTTGCCGAGCGTGACCAGCTTCTCGACGATCGGGCGCAGTTCCTTCGCCTTCGGCAGCGTCGTGGTAATCTGCTCGTGCTTGATCAGCGCGGCGCACATGTTGGCGAACATCGCGCGGCGATGCTCGGCGGTGCGGTTGAGCTTACGATGCGCGTTTCCGTGACGCATGGACGACTTCCTTCTCTTTTCCGCGTCGCGACAATGCGCCCGACGTTGTGCTCAGGTGGGCTTCCTGCGTTCGCCCCAGAAGCGAGTAGCGATTGCTTCTATTCGCTACTCTTAATTCGCTCAGTAATGATCTTCGAAACGCTTGGCGAGATCGTCGATGTTCTCCGGCGGCCAGCCCGGCACTTCCATGCCGAGGTGCAGGCCCATCTGCGCCATGACTTCCTTGATCTCGTTGAGCGACTTGCGGCCGAAATTCGGCGTGCGCAGCATCTCGGCTTCCGTCTTCTGAACGAGGTCGCCGATATAGACGATGTTGTCGTTCTTCAGACAGTTGGCCGACCGCACCGAAAGCTCGAGCTCGTCCACCTTCTTGAGGAAGGCCGGATTGAACGCGAGATCCGGGATCGCCTCGGCGGCGGCCTCGCGGCGCGGCTCTTCGAAGTTCACGAAGACGTTGAGCTGGTCCTGCAGGATGCGCGCCGCGTAAGCGACGGCGTCCTCGGCGCTGATGGAGCCGTTGGTCTCCACCTGCAGCGTCAGCTTGTCGAAGTCGAGGATCTGACCCTCGCGGGTGTTCTCGACCTTGTACGAAACCTTGCGCACCGGCGAGTACAGGCTGTCGATCGGGATCAAGCCGATCGGCGCGTCTTCCGGGCGGTTACGCTCGGCAGCGATGTAGCCCTTGCCGGTGTTGACGGTGAATTCCATGCGGATTTCGGCGCCGTCGTCGAGCGTGCAGAGGACGAGGTCGGGGTTGAGCACGACCACGTCACCCACGGTCTGGATGTCGCCGGCGGTCACCGGGCCCGGGCCCTGCTTCTTCACCACCATGCGCTTCGGGCCTTCGCCCTGCATCTTGATGGCGATGTCCTTAATGTTGAGGACGATGTCGGTCACGTCCTCGCGCACGCCGGCAATCGACGAGAATTCGTGCAGCACACCGTCGATATGCACCGACTGAACCGCCGCGCCCTGCAGCGACGACAGGAGGATGCGGCGCAGCGCATTGCCGAGCGTCAGGCCGAAGCCGCGCTCGAGCGGTTCCGCGACGATGGTGGCGAAGCGCTTCGGATCGGAACCAGCCGAGACCTGCAACTTGTCCGGCT
Source organism: Hyphomicrobiales bacterium (assembly GCA_017304555.1). GTDB lineage: Bacteria > Pseudomonadota > Alphaproteobacteria > Rhizobiales > Xanthobacteraceae > JAFKKS01. The sequence goes on along the minus strand of JAFKKS010000103.1, from coordinate 9,256 downwards.
TGATCAGTTCCTGCCAGTTCTTCTGGATAACCGTATCAGTCATAATCTCTCTCTTCGCGAGCCCAACGTCCCGCGCTCCCACTGGCCAGTGGGGAAAAGCCGGCGGTTCCGGGCGGCCAGGCCGTCCGCCGAACGTGCGATCAGACGCGGCGGCGCTTGCGCGGCCGGCATCCGTTGTGCGGGATCGGCGTCACGTCACGGATCGAGGTGACGGTGAAACCCGCGGACTGCAATGCGCGCAGCGCCGACTCGCGGCCGGAACCCGGTCCCGACACTTCGACTTCGAGCGTGCGCATTCCATGCTCTTGCGCCTTGCGCGCGGCATCTTCGCCGGCGACCTGCGCGGCGTAAGGGGTCGACTTGCGCGATCCCTTGAAGCCCATGGTCCCAGCGGACGACCAGGCAATGGTGTTGCCCTGCACGTCCGTGATGGTGATCATGGTGTTGTTGAAGCTTGCATTCACATGCGCGACGCCCGAGGCGATGTTCTTCCGCTCTCTCTTGCGAACGCGCGTTGCTTCTTTCGCCATTCCGTTTCCTTTTCGAGATATCGACGCCGCCGTAGTTCCAGCGGCTCCACCAAATCAGCGAATAGCGAATAGTAAGTAGCGAAGACCCTATTCGCTATTCGCTACTCCCTATTCGCTCGTCTTACTTCTTCTTGCCTGCGATCGCCTTGGCCGGACCTTTACGGGTCCGGGCATTGGTGTGCGTACGCTGACCGCGCACCGGCAAACCGCGCCGATGACGCAGGCCGCGGTAGCAGCCAAGGTCCATGAGGCGCTTGATGTTCATCGAGACGTCGCGGCGCAGATCGCCCTCGACCATGTAGTCGCGGTCGATCACTTCGCGAATCTGCAGCACCTCAGCGTCGGTCAGTTGCGACACGCGCCGATCGGCCGGAAGGCTCGTCTTTTCCATGATCTCGGCGGCCTTCGCCGGGCCGATGCCGTGGATGTACTGCAGCGCGATGACGACGCGCTTGTTGGTCGGGATATTGACGCCTGCAATACGGGCCAAGACCGGTCACTCCTCAATCGGGCCAGCCCTTGAGCCAGCGCACCTGAACGAAAATTCCATGCGGATCGGCAGCCACGCCAAAATCGCGTCGCCCGCCCTCGCCCGAGGGGCTCGACAACGCTGCTTTTGTCTGCAGACCGGATGGTGGGTATTAGGGGATTCACCCCGCGTCCGTCAACCTCTCTCGATCACGATGGTTGGGATCAAATTGGTCCAAACCATGAACGTGATCGATTCCAAGAGCTTAGAAGCATGATGTGGTCCGAAAACCGCTTCACACTTTTCGGCATCATGCTCTGGCGGTATTTTGCCGTCCAACCGAGGAATCGGGCGCCGCGAGCGCCGCATTGATGGCGGCGGTCACTTCGTCGATCCCGGCCATACCGTCGACCGTCTTCAGCGCTCCCTTTTGGCCGTAATACGTGATCAACGGCGCGGTCTGCGCGCGATAGGCGTCGAGGCGGATCTTCAGCGCGTCGGCGTTGTCGTCGGCCCGCACGGTCTCGCCGCGCGCCTTCATCTCGGCGATGCGCCGCTCGATCCGCGACAGCAGGGCGTCCTCATCGACCCGCAGTTCAATGACGGCATCGAGGTTGAGATTTTTTTCCTTCAGGAGTCGATTGAGCGCTTCCGCCTGGGCGACGGTCCGCGGAAACCCGTCGAGGACGAATCCGTTCTTCGCGTCCGGCTTGTCCATCCGCTCCGAGATGATGCCGACGACGACATCGTCAGGGACGAGCGCGCCGCGCGCCATGATGTCCTTGGCCTTCTGTCCGATGGGGGTGTTCGCGGCGATCGCCGCCCGTAGCATGTCGCCCGTCGAGAGCTGCACGATCCCGTGCCGCTGAACCAGCCGCTGCGCCTGCGTTCCTTTCCCGGCCCCCGGCGGGCCGAGCAAGATCAGCCTCATCTTACCCCCCTTCGTTCCGCCAACCTGGCCCAGCGCCCTGCGGAACGACGACAAATTCTACCGAAACTCCGAGGGAAAAGGCGAGTCCTCTCGCGGCGACTCTCGGAGCCTTTTGCCGCACAGTCCAGCGGCTAGCGGCGGCGGCCGCGCAGCTTCGAGCGCTTGATCAGCCCTTCGTACTGATGCGCGAGCAGATAGCCCTGCACCTGCGCCACCGTATCCATCGTCACGCTGACGACGATGAGAAGCGACGTGCCGCCGAAATAGAACGGCACGGCGGCGTAGGAAATCAGGATTTCCGGAATCACGCAGACGATGGCGAGGTAGATCGCGCCGACGACCGTGATGCGCGAGAGCACATAGTCGATGTATTCGGCGGTGCGCTCGCCTGGACGAATGCCGGGAATGAAGCCGCCGTGCTTCTTCAAGTTATCCGCCGTCTCCGTCGGGTTGAACACGACGGCGGTGTAGAAGAACGCGAAGAAGACAATGAGGGCGACGTAAAGCAGCAGGAAGAGCGGACGGCCGTGGCCGAGCAGCGTCGTCACCGTGCCGAGCCATTCCGGTCCCTGCCCGGCGTTGAAGTTGGCGACCGTCGCCGGCAGCAGCAGCAGCGATGACGCAAAGATGGGCGGAATGACGCCCGACGTGTTGAGCTTGAGCGGCAGATGCGAGGACTGGCCCTCGAACATCTGATTGCCGACCTGGCGCTTCGGATACTGGATCAGAAGCCGGCGCTGCGCGCGCTCGACGAACACGATGAAGGCGATCACCGCGATCGCCATCACGATCACCGCCAGGATGAGGCCGGTGGAGAGCGCGCCTTGGCGCCCGAGTTCCAGCGTGCTCACGATTGCCGACGGCAGCTCCGCCACGATGCCGGCGAGAATGATCAGCGAAATGCCGTTGCCGATGCCGCGGGAAGTGATCTGCTCACCGAGCCACATCAAGAACATGGTGCCGCCGGTCAGCGTGATCGTCGTCGACATCAGGAAGAAGAAGCCCGGATTGGCGACGGCATTGCCAGCGCCCTGCAGGCCGACCGCAATGCCGTAAGACTGGAACGCCGCCAGCACGACGGTCAGGTAGCGCGTGTACTGGTTGATCATCTTGCGTCCCTGCTCGCCCTCTTTCTTGAGGTTCTCGAGCGTCGGGGACACCGTCGTCAGCAACTGGATGATAATCGATGCCGAAATGTACGGCATGATGTTCAGCGCGAAGATGGCCATCCGATTGATGCCACCGCCGGAGAACATGTTGAACATGCCGAGAATGCCGCCCGATTGCGTCTTGAAGATCTCGCTCCAAGCCGTCGGGTCGATGCCGGGCAACGGGACGTAAGTGCCGAAGCGGTAGACAAGCAGCGCGCCAAGCGTGAACCAGATGCGCTTCTTCAACTCCTGCGCTTTGGCAAGCGCTCCGAAGTTGAGGTTTGACGCTAGTTGTTCCGCTGCCGAGACCATCGCGCTTTCCTCACCCGGTCATTCCGGAAGCCGCAACGCGGCTGTCCGGAATCCATACTCCGCAGCTCTGGGGTTATAGATTCCGGGTTCGCGGCTCCACCGCGCCCCGGAATGACGGCTAATCACGTTGCGCCGAAAGTGGGGTCTAAATCGTCCGGCGTCCAGCCCAATCAATTCAATACTACGCGGCGGCTTCGCCCGCCTCCGCTTTCGGCGCGAGGATCGTCACGGAACCGCCGGCCTTCTCGACCGCCGCAACCGCCGACTTCGACGCGCCGTGCACGGAGAAGCTCGCCTTGGCCTTGAGCTCGCCGCGGCCGAGGAGACGCACGCCGTCCTTCGCGCGGCGCAGCACACCGGCCTTCACCAGCGCCTCGACATCGATTGTCGCGCTGGCGTCGAGCTTGCCAGCATCGATCGCCGTCTGGATACGGTCGAGGTTCACTTCGTTCAGCGTAATCGCGAAGATGTTATTGAAGCCGCGCTTCGGCAGACGCCGGTGCAACGGCATCTGACCACCTTCGAAGCCTTTGACGGCGACGCCCGAGCGCGCCTTCTGTCCCTTGACGCCGCGGCCGCCGGTCTTGCCCTTGCCCGAGCCGATGCCGCGCCCGATGCGCATGCGCGCCTTGCGCGCGCCCGGCTTGTCCTTGAGGTCACTGAGTTTCATCGGTCCAAATCCTCTTGGCTGTCATCATCCGCGGAGACGACAGCCTTATCCTTCCACCACCTGCACGAGATGATTCACTTTCGCGATCATGCCGCGCGTGTCCGGCGTGTCCGGCAATTCCGCGACACGGCCGATCTTGTTGAGTCCGAGACCGACCAACGTCGCGCGCTGCTGCTGCTCGCGGCGGATCGGGCTGCCGGTTTGCTTCACTTTGAGGGTCTTGCCCTTCGCCTTCGTCGCATTCATCGCTCTACTCCCGCGCGCGTGGCGCGTTGAAGATTTAGTCCGCCGCCATCTGCTCCGTGTCGCCCTCGCGGCGACGGCTCTGCAAGGCCGAAACCTTGAGGCTGCGCCGAGACGCAACGGAACGCGGCGAGTCCTGATGCTTGAGCGCGTCGAATGTCGCCCGCACCATGTTGTACGGGTTCGACGAGCCGAGCGACTTCGCCACCACGTCCTGCATGCCGAGCGTTTCGAACACGGCGCGCATCGGGCCGCCGGCGATGATGCCGGTGCCGGGAGGCGCCGCACGCAGGAACACCTTGCCCGCGCCATGCCGTCCGAAGACGTCGTGATGCAGCGTGCGGCCCTCGCGCAGCGGAACACGCGTGAGACTGCGCTTCGCCGCGTCCGTCGCCTTGCGGATCGCTTCCGGCACTTCGCGCGCCTTGCCGTGACCGAAACCGACGCGGCCCTTCTGGTCTCCGACGACGACGAGCGCCGCGAAGCCGAAGCGCCGGCCGCCCTTCACGACCTTGGCGACACGGTTGATGTGAACCAGCTTGTCGACGAACTCGCTGTCGCGCTCTTCGCGATCACGGTCCCGTCCCTTACGTCCTCGTTCGGCCGAGGTGCCCGGATGTGTTGCCATCAGAAGTTCAGCCCTCCTTCACGGGCCGCATCAGCCAGCGCCTTGACGCGGCCGTGATAGAGATACTGTCCGCGGTCGAACACCACGTCCTTGACGCCCTTGCCGACCGAACGTTCGGCGACAAGCTTGCCGACCGCCTTGGCCGCGTCGATGTCGGCGCCAGTCTTGAGGCTCTCGCGCAGAGCCTTTTCGAGCGACGAGGCGGACGCGACGGTCGCGCCCTTCGTGTCGTCGATCACCTGCGCGTAGATGTGCTTTGACGAGCGGAAAATCGACAGCCGCAGCCGCCCGCGCGCCGCTTTCTTGACGGCCCGCCGCACACGCGCTTCGCGCCGCTGGGTCGAGGTTTGATGCGCCATTATCGGCTCCGCTTCTTGCTGACGCCGCGGAAGAAACGCACGCCCTCGGCGAGCTCTCCCACGGTGATATCATTCGCCACCGCCGTCTCCGTCGCCGCGACGTCATACGGACGCACGACGATCGCCTTCGGCGAGCGATGCAACTCGAAGAACTGCTCCAACGTCATTTCTTCTTACCTTCCTTGCGGAAGATGTACTCGTCTGCGTACTTCACGCCCTTGCCCTTGTACGGCTCAGGCCCGCGGAATGCGCGAATCTCAGCCGCCACCTGCCCGACCTTCTGCTTGTCGATGCCGGTGATGACGATTTCCGTCGGCTTCGGGGCCGTGATCTGAATCCCTTCCGGGATCGGATAGACCACGTCGTGGCTGAAGCCGAGAGCGAGCTGCAGGTTCTTGCCCTGAACGGCGGCACGATAGCCGACGCCGTTGATCTCGAGGCGGCGCTCGAAGCCATTCGTCACGCCGGTGACGAGGTTGTTCACGAGCGAACGCGACAGGCCCCACATCGCCCGCGCACGCTTCGTCTCGGAGCGCGGCGTGATGCTCACGACGCCCTTGTCGACCGTGGCGCCGACGTCGCCGTGCAGCACGAGCTCGAGCGCGCCCTTCGGGCCCTTCATCTTGAGCTTCTGGCCTTCGACGCTCGCCTGTACGCCGTTCGGCACGGCGACGGCCCTTTTACCAATGCGCGACATGATCCAGCTCTTCCTTTAGAACACCGTGCACAGGACTTCGCCGCCGACGTTCTGCTCGCGCGCATCGTGATCGGCCATGACGCCCTTCGGCGTCGACAGGATCGAGATCCCGAGACCGTTGTTGATGCGCGGCAGATTGTTCACCGACACGTAGACCCGTCGCCCGGGCTTGGAGACGCGCGCGATCTCGCGGATCACCGGCTCTCCGTCGAAATACTTCAGTTCGATATCGAACTCCGAACGGCCATTGCCGAGCTCGGTCGCCGAATAGCCGCGGATATAGCCTTCGCTCTTGAGCACTTCGAGAACGTTGGCGCGCAGCTTCGAGCCGGGCGTCGCGACCTTCGACTTGTTACGCATCTGCGCATTGCGGATGCGGGTCAGCATATCGCCGAGAGGATCGTTCATTGACATCGCGCGACCTCCCTTACCAGCTCGACTTCACGAGACCCGGGATCATTCCTTTCGATCCCAGTTCGCGAATGGCGATGCGGCTCATCTTCAGCTTGCGATAGAAGGCGCGCGGGCGGCCCGTCACCTCGCAGCGATTGCGAATGCGCGTCTGCGAACCGTTGCGCGGAAGCTCGGCGAGCTTCAGCGCTGCCGCGAAACGATCTTCCATCGTCGCATTCTTGTCGCGCGCGATCGCCTTCAGCCGCGAGCGGCGGCTCAAGAACTTCTTGGACAGCTTGCGCCGCCTCTCGTTCTTCTCGATCGAACTCTTCTTTGCCATCAGTCTCTCCAGGTCTTCCGCGTTTGAGATCGCAGCGTGCGTCTCACTGCCGGAACGGGAAATTCAAACCTGCAAGCAACGCACGCGCCTCGTCGTCCGAGTGCGCCGTCGTGCAGATGACGATGTCCATGCCCCAAGCCGACTCCGCCTTGTCGTAGTCGATCTCGGGGAAAATGATGTGCTCCTTGATGCCGATCGCGTAGTTGCCGCGACCGTCGAAGCTCTTCGGGTTGAGGCCGCGGAAGTCGCGAACCCGCGGCAGCGCGATGTTCACCAGACGATCGATGAACTCATACATGCGCCGCTTGCGCAGCGTGACTTTGCAGCCAATCGCCTGCCCGTCACGCAGCTTGAAGTTCGCGATCGACTTGCGCGCCTTCGTGATCACCGGCTTCTGGCCGGCGATCAGCGCCAGGTCGGCCACCGCCATATCGACCTTCTTGCGGTCGTTGACGCCTTCGCCGACGCCGATATTGAGCACGACCTTGTCGAGCGCCGGCACCTGCATGCCGTTCTTGTAGCCGAACTTCTCGACCAGCGCCTTGCGCACGACTTCGTCGTACTGCTTGCGCACGCGCGGCGTCGTCTTCGGCTCGGCGACCTTGCCGGCCTTCGCCGCAACCGCAGGCTTGTCGCCCTTCTTTGCCTTCGTGCCCTTGTCGGCAGCCGCGGCGTCGCCCTTCGGGGCGGCCTTCTTCGCTGGCGCCTTTTTCTCTTCGTCAGCCATCGATCTCGACTCCCGAACGCTTCGCGAAGCGCACCTTCTTACGATCCCGGCCTTCGCCGATGAATTTGAAGCCCACGCGCGTCGGCTTGCCGTCCTTCGGATCGGCGAACGCGACGTTGGAGATGTGGATCGCCGCCTCTTTCGAGATGATCCCACCTTCCTGCTGCGCGCTCTGGCGCTGGTGGCGCTTCACCATGTTGACGCCGCGCACCACAACGCGTCCCTCGCTCGGGCGCATCTCGACGACCTCGCCCGTGCGGCCGCGATCGCGGCCGCTCGTCACGACGACTTTGTCGCCCTTTTTAATTCGCGCCGCCATCACAGCACCTCTGGAGCCAGCGAAATGATCTTCATGTGGTTCTTCGCCCGCAACTCGCGCGGCACCGGGCCGAAGATACGCGTGCCGACCGGCTCGGCCTGCGCGTTAATCAGCACGGCCGCGTTGCGGTCGAAACGGATGATCGAACCGTCCTGACGGCGAATTTCCTTCGCCGTGCGCACGACCACCGCCTTCATGACCTCGCCCTTCTTGACGCGGCCACGCGGGATCGCCTCCTTCACGGAGACAACGATGACGTCACCAACACCTGCATACTTGCGCTTGGACCCGCCAAGCACCTTGATGCACATTACTCGCCGCGCGCCGGAATTATCCGCCACGTCGAGGTTGGTCTGCATCTGAATCATGATGCACCTCTTCCTCTCTCAAGAGCGCGCGCAGCGCTTACTTCGCCTTAGAGTCCGTGGCCGGAGCGGCCACTGCCTCGCCTTTTCTCTCGCCTCGCACCACCGACCAGCGCTTCAAGCGCGAGATCGGACGATGCTCTTCGATCCACACCATGTCGCCGATCGCATACGCATTGGCTTCGTCATGGGCGTGATAGTGCTTCGAACGCCGCACGGTCTTCTTCATCACCGGATGCGTGAAACGACGGTCGATCCGCACGACCACGGTCTTGTCCTGCTTGTCGCTGACGACGACGCCCTGCAGCATGCGCTTCGGCATCTGTAACTCCTCACTTCGCCGTGTCGGCGGCGCGCTTCTGGCGCGCAATCGTCTGGATCCGTGCGATGTCCCGGCGCACCTGGCGCACACGCGACGTATTCGCGAGCTGCCCAGTGGCGCGCTGGAAGCGCAGGTTGAACTGTTCCTTCTTCAGCTTCAGCAGTTCATCGCTGAGCTGATCCGGCGTCATCGCGCGGGCGTCGTCGGCCTTCATCATGGTCCTCGTTACTCGGCAATGCGCTCGACGAAGCGCGTCTTGATCGGCAGTTTCGCGGCGGCGAGTGCAAGCGCTTCCTTGGCGAGTTGCACCGGCACACCGTCGATTTCGAACATGATGCGCCCGGGCTTGACGCGGCACACCCAAAGCTCCGGCGTGCCCTTGCCCTTACCCATGCGCACTTCGATCGGCTTCTTCGAAACCGGCACGTCCGGGAACACCCGGATCCACACGCGGCCGGAACGCTTCATATGACGCGTCAGAGCACGGCGCGCGGCTTCGATCTGCCGCGCGGTCACGCGATCAGGCTCCATCGCCTTCAGACCGTACTGGCCGAAATCCAATTCGGCCCCGCCCTTGGTGACGCCGTGGATGCGGCCCTTGTGCGCCTTGCGGAACTTGGTGCGTTTCGGTTGCAGCATGACTTAGTGCTCGTTCGGTTGGCTTTGTATCAGGCCGCGTCGCGACGCGGGCGGCCCGCATCGCCTTCGGCCAGCTTCTTGTCTTGCGCCATCGGATCGTGCTCGAGGATCTCGCCCTTGAAGATCCAGACCTTCACGCCGCAGGTGCCGTAGGTCGTGAA
>JAFKKS010000300.1:2414-3015 GCA_017304555.1 Hyphomicrobiales bacterium | reverse complement strand
CTCGCGCTTCGCATTCGGCCGCGGTACCGGGATCGCGGAGAGAAGCGCCCGCGTATAGGGGTGGCGCGGATTCGCGAACAGAACGTCCGCCGACGCGCTCTCGACCACACGCCCGAGATACATCACCGCGATGCGATCGGCGATGTGCTTCACCACCGCGAGATCGTGCGAGATGAAAATGTAGGCGAGGTTGAGTTGCCGCTGCAGGTCGCGCAGCAGATTGAGCACTTGCGATTGGATCGACACGTCGAGCGCGGACACCGGCTCGTCGCATACGATCAGCTTCGGCTCGACGGCGAGCGCGCGCGCAACGACGAGGCGCTGGCGCTGGCCACCGGAGAATTCGTGCGGATAGCGGCGCGCATAGCGTGGCTCGAGACCGACGACGCGCAGCAGCGCCTCGACACGCGTGCGGCGATCTTTCGCCGGAACGAGTCCATGCAAAGCGAGCGGCTCGCTCAGCATCTGGCTGACCGTCATGCGCGGATTGAGCGAAGCGTAAGGGTCTTGGAAAACGAGCTGCGCGTCGCGCCGGAACGCTCGCAACTCATCCGCTGCGAAGGCGTACACGTCGCGCCCGTCGAACTGCACGCGCCCGGCG
>JAFKKS010000300.1:0-2385 GCA_017304555.1 Hyphomicrobiales bacterium | reverse complement strand
CGACCGTGGATTTGCCCGAACCGGATTCACCGACCAGCGCCAGCGTTTCGCCCGCGTTGACGGTGAGGTCGACGCCGTCGACGGCCCGCACCAGCGCCGTCGGCCGGCCGAGCAGCGAGCGCCGCGCGGCGAAATGCTTCACCAGGTTCTCGGCAACGAGAAGAGGTGCGGTCGTGGCGCTCACATCACCACCTGCTCGATCGGTGCGCGAATGCAGCGCGTCCAGTGCCCATCGCCAAGCGGCACGATGGGCGGCGGCGCGGCAACGCAAGCTTCGATCGCAAACGGACAGCGCGGCGCGAAGCGGCAACCGGCCGGCGGCGTCGTCATGTTCGGCACCATACCTTCGATAGCGGCGAGACGATCGACATGATGCCCGAGCCGTGGGATCGATCCGAGCAAACCGACGGTGTAAGGATGCCCCGGCCGCTCGAACAGCGCATCGACCTGCGCGCGCTCGACCACCTGCCCCGCATACATCACCGCGACTTCGTCGCAGACCTCCGCGACCACACCGAGATCGTGCGTGATCAGGATGATCGCGGCCTCGCTCGTTTCCTTCAGCTCGCGCAGCAGGTCGAGGATCTGCGCCTGGATGGTGACATCGAGCGCGGTCGTCGGCTCGTCGGCGATCAGTAGCTGCGGCCCGCATGCGAGCGCGATGGCGATCATCGCGCGCTGGCGCATGCCGCCGGAAAGGCGATGCGGATAGTCGTCGAAACGCTCTTCGGGCGAAGGAATGTTCACGCGCCCCAGCAGCGCGATCGCTCGCTCCTTCGCTTGCTCCGCCGAAAGGCCACGGTGGCGGATCAACGCTTCCGCGATCTGGTCGCCGATGGTGAAGCTCGGATTGAGCGAGGTCATCGGCTCCTGAAAAATCATCGCCAGCCGGTTGCCGCGCAGATCGCGAAGCGCACGGTCGTCGATCGCCAGCAGGTCGAGACCGTCAAAGCGAATGCTGCCGGTGATCTCGGCGGCATCCGTCGGCAGAAGCCCCATCACCGAAAGCGCGGTGACGCTCTTGCCGCAACCGGATTCGCCGACGATGCCGAGCGTCGCGCCGCGCGTCAGCGTGAGATCGACGCCATCGACCGCATGCGTGACGCGGCCGTTGTCGGCATGGAACTTGATGCGAAGGTCGGAGATTTCGAGCAGAGGCGCCTTGGTTTCACGACGAGCGGAAGCGCGCTCCCCGCGCGTTTCCAATGCCTCCGCCTGCACGTCGCTCACGCCTGCCCCTCCCGCGCCAACGCCTCGGCGATCCCGGCCTCGATGACGCCGCGATCATAGATGCCGGACGGGTTGTCGCGCCGCGGCATGAAGGGGCGGAAATGTACGAAACGCTCGCGGCTCACCGCCTCGAGCCGCGTCAGTTCCGCGAGCGGATCGGCGTGATCGTCGACACGCAGGTCAAGGTCCGGCCACGCCTCGCGGCCGCAGATCACGAGCGCGGCCGACTGTTTTCCGCGCTTGTCGCCGCCGGCTGCCTCGCCGGCCTTCAACGCCGCGATCAATCGGCGCGGAAACGGCAGCGTGCCCTCGCGCCGATACGCCGCCGCCGTCTGCTCGATCACAGCGGCGCCCGCCAGCATATTGCCGGCAACGGAAAACCCTTCGCCCTGCATGTGACCGCACCAGTCGACGCATTCGCGGCCGGTGTGCGCGGCCACCTCGCCGGCGGCGTTCATGATGTGCACCTGGCGATGCGCGCGGCCGGCATCCGCTTCCGTCAGAACACGCACGATCTCGGCCGGCGCACGGCCTTCGTCCAGCATCCGCAAGCCGTCGACGCCGTAGAACGAATTGACCAGCGCCTGCGTCGCGATCGCGCCGACCCCGCTGCGGACGAACGGCACGCGCGCCCCAACCGCGAAGAACCGCGTCGCGACGGCGATGCCGAAGTCGCCGGTCGCCGGGTCACGCGCGATGATCGACCAGGTCATGAGGCCATTCTCATTTTCGGCTCACCGCCCCGCCGCATAGCCCTGCATTCCGCGCGGATTGGCGGCCGCGCGGCGGCGCGGGCCGACTTGCGAAGCCGCCGTGAGCCGGCCCTCCGACCAATCGGGCCCGACCTCGACGATGTGGCCGCGCTTCTCGAGTTCATCCCGCTCGGATTTCGGCACGCGGTTCTCGACAACGAGAACGCCGGGTCGTGCCGTGCGCGGCCAGAACGAAATCGGGAAATGTTCGGTGTGCCACGCCGGCGCGTCGATCGCCTCCTGCAGGTTCATGTTGCAGTGGACGTGGCGCAAGAAGAACTGCGTCGTCCATTGGTCCTGCTGGTCGCCGCCCGGCGTGCCCCAGGCGAGGTAGGGCTTGCCGTCACGCAGCGCCATGGTCGGTGAAAGGGTGGAGCGCGGTCGCTTCTTCGGCGCGAGCGCC
>JAFKKS010000299.1 GCA_017304555.1 Hyphomicrobiales bacterium | reverse complement strand
ATTTGCGCACGCCGCCGCCACCCGCCGGGCCGTTAGTGAACAGTGCTTCCACCTCTTCGCCGACGAGTTGCGCGGTCTTCTCATCCGGCGAGCGGCCGGCAACGCGCAGGCGCACTTCGTAAGGCCGCGCCTCGTCCGAGAGCGCGCCCTTGTGCAAGGAGGTCAGCCCGATGATGTCGACGCGGATTTCTTGCAGCCGGTTGGCGAGGCGCTCGCGGATGATATCGCCGCCCAGGCGTGCGCGCTCGACGCAGTTGCGGCCCGCGTAACCGATCTCGCCTTCGCCGAGGAAGCCGGCGCGATAGCCGACGCTGACCTTGAGTTTCTGTGGGCGCGGACGGCCGCGCGCGCCGGAGACGGCGACGGTGTCGTTGCCGAGGTCTTCGAGCGTCGCCGTCGAGAAGTCCGCCGTCACGTCGGGCGTGAGATAGCCGTGCGGGTCGACGACTTCGTAGAGAAGCTGCTCGGTCGCGGTAGCACGCGTGATGATCCCGCCGGTGCCTGCGACCTTGCCGAAGCGCGCGTTACCGTCGGCATCGACATCGGCGAAGGGAAAGCCGAGGCTCGCCATGCCCGGGACGTCCTTCTTGCCAGGATCGGCGAAGTAGCCGCCGGTGAGTTGGCCTCCGCATTCGAGAAGGTGCCCGACGACGGTGCCGCGCGCGAGCCGGTCGACGTCGTCACGCTTCCAGCCAAAGTGATGCACGAGTGGCGCGAGGAACAGCGATGGGTCGGCCGCACGCCCGGTGATGATCACGTCGGCGCCGCTCTCGAGCGCCGGCAGGATGGCGTCGATGCCGATATAGGCGTTGGCGGAGAACAGCGTTCCGACATCGCGTAGCGGCGTGCCGTTCTCCATGGTCGGAAGGTTGCGGTCGATCGAGTCGATCAACTCGTCACCGACGATCGCGGCCACTTTGATCCGCAGCCCTTTGCGCTTCGCCATTTCTGCGACGCGCTTTGCGCCGGCTGCAGGATTCGCGGCGCCCATATTGGTCACGACGCGAATCTTGTTCCGCACGATCAGGGGGAGGAGGCCGTCCATCCGCCGCTCAAGCAGGGAATCGTAGCCGGCCTCCGGATCACGCAGCTTGCGCATCTGCGCGAGCGCGACGGTGCGCTCGCCAAGACATTCAAGGCCGAGATAATCGAGCTTGCCATGCTCGGCGAGAACGAGAGCGGGCTCCAGGCGGTCGCCGGCGAAACCGGCGCCGCCGCCGATGCGAAGCGTGTCAGTCATGCGTAATCAATCGCCGCCGAGATTGGCGCCTTCAGGGAAGAACAGATCGGACAGCGCTTTCGGCGTTTGCTTGATCGAGCCGATCTTCGCCATGAACAACGCGGTCTTGAACACCTTCTGCGGCTGCAGCGTGTAGGCGTAGTCCTTGTCGCTGATCATCGCGACGATATCGTCGACCGTGTTCTTCCGATCGTTGGCGACCTTCAGGTAAAGCTGCGCGGCGGCACGCTTGTCCTTGTTGGTGACGTCGATCGCCTCGCCGAGCGCGTCGATGAAGGCCTTGAACACTTTGGGATTAGCTTCCCGGAATTGAGCGCTCGCCGTCATTACGATGGCTGTTCCAGGGCCGCCGAGGATCTTGTAGCTGGTGGTGACGAGGTGCGCGCCCGGCAGCTTGATGATCTGCTCGTAGAACGGCGAGGTCGCAAAGTGAGCGTTAACGCCTGCCGTATTGTTTGTGAGCGCCATGGCGGCGTCCGGGTGTGAGAGCGAGATCGTGAGGTCGTCGAGCTTGGTGTAGTTCTCCTGGCCGAACGCTTCCGCCGCCGCCATCTGCAGCATAATCGCCTGGGTCGAAATCTTCACCGAGGGCACTGCGATCTTGTCGTCCGGCCCGAAGTCCTTGATCGACTGCACTTTCGGATTGCGGGTGACGAGGTAGAGCGGATAGGTCGTCATCGCGGCGACGCCTTTGATCTTGCCGCGCGTCTTGTCCCACAGCGTGATCAACGACGGCGCGCCCTGCGCCGCGAAGTGAATGGTGTTGGAGAGGAGCCCGTCGTTCATCACGCTCGGGCCGGCCACTTTCGCCCAATTGACCGTCACGGTGACGCCGGCGGCCTTGGCGTGCTTCTCCAGGATCTGGTCGCGCTCCATCACCATCAGCGGGATGAACGAGACGCCGTATTGCTGTGCGATGACGACTTCGCCGACTTCCGCACGCGCGGCGCCGACGGCGAGAACACTGAGCGCGAGCGCGCCGATCAGTCCTGATTTGAGCATCGTCTCCCCCGGATGTTTGTCGCTCGCACAATGGGTCATGCGACGCCAGGGTTCAAGCGTCTGGCTCCGTCATGCCCGGCCTCGCGCCGGGCATCCACGTCTTACTTCAACGGCACAAGAAAGACGTGGATGGCCGGGACAAGCCCGGC
>JAFKKS010000298.1 GCA_017304555.1 Hyphomicrobiales bacterium | reverse complement strand
ATAAGCTGACGAAGTCGAAGTCGTCCTACGAGCACCCGCAGCCGCACGCCTGCTTCATCCAGTCGATCTCCGACGACCTGGTCAACGAGGGCGGGATCATGGACCTGTGGGTGCGCGAGGCACGCCTGTTCAAATACGGCTCTGGCACCGGGACAAACTTCTCGCGGCTGCGCGGCGAAGGCGAAAAGCTCGCCGGCGGCGGCTCCTCCTCCGGCCTGATGTCATTCCTCAAGATCGGCGACCGCGCGGCGGGCGCGATCAAGTCCGGCGGCACCACGCGCCGCGCGGCGAAGATGGTCGTGGTCGACGTCGATCACCCCGACATCGAGGCCTATATCGACTGGAAGGTGCTCGAGGAGCAGAAGGTCGCGAGCCTCGTCACCGGCTCCAAGATCAACCAGAAGCACCTCAAGGCGATCCTCAAGGCCTGCGTGAACTGCGAGGGCCCAGGCAACGACTGCTTCGATCCGGAAAAGAACCCGGCGCTCAAGCGCGAGATCAAGGCCGCGCGCAAGATGCTCGTCGCCGACAATCTCATCCGCCGCGTCATCCAGTTCGCGAAGCAGGGCTACACCGACATCGCCTTCCCGACCTACGACACCGACTGGGACTCGGAGGCCTACCTCACCGTCTCAGGCCAGAACTCGAACAACTCGGTGCGCGTCACCGACACGTTCCTCAAAGCGGTCGAGGCGGATCGCGACTTCGCGCTGAAATGGCGCATGACCGGCAAGGTGAAAACGACGAAGCCGGCGCGCGAATTGTGGGACAAGATCGGCTACGCCGCCTGGGCCTGCGCCGATCCCGGCCTGCAGTATCACACGACGGTCAACGACTGGCACACCTGCCCGGCGTCAGGCGAAATCCGCGCGTCCAATCCGTGCTCCGAGTACATGTTCCTGGACGACACGGCCTGCAATCTCGCGTCGATGAACTTGTTGACGTTCCGCGACGCGAAGACGCGAGCCTTCGATATCGCGGGCTACGAGCACGCCGTCCGCCTGTGGACCATCGTGCTCGAAGTCTCGGTGGCGATGGCGCAGTTCCCCTCGAAGCAGATCGCGGAGCTCTCCTACGAATTCCGCACGCTCGGCCTCGGCTACGCCAATATCGGCGGCCTCCTGATGTCGTCGGGCATCGCCTACGACTCCGACGAAGGCCGCGCGATCTGCGGCGCGCTCTCGGCGATCATGACGGGCGTCAGCTACGCCACCTCCGCCGAAATGGCGAAGGAGCTTGGCCCCTTCCCCGGCTACAAGAAGAACGCCGCGCACATGCTGCGCGTGATCCGCAACCACCGCCGCGCCGCGCATGGCGAACTGTCGGGCTATGAGAAGGTGGCGACGCCGCCGGTGCCGCTCGACGCCGCGCCCTGCCAAGCCTTGGGGGAAAATGGCGAGCGCCTGATCGCGCACGCCAAGCAGGCGTGGGACCGTGCGCTCGCGCTCGGCGAAGCGCACGGCTATCGCAACGCGCAGACCTCCGTCATCGCGCCGACCGGCACGATCGGCTTGGTGATGGATTGCGACACCACCGGCATCGAGCCCGACTTCGCGCTGGTGAAGTTCAAGAAGCTCGCCGGCGGCGGCTACTTCAAGATCATCAACCGCGCGGTACCGGAAGCGCTGCGCGTGCTCGGCTATTCGGAAGCCGAGATCGCCGAGATCGAGGTCTACGCCGTCGGCCACGGCACGCTCTCCAACGCGCCCGGCATCAACCATTCGTCGCTGCGCGCCAAGGGCTTCACCGACGACGTAATCGCGACCGTCGAGAAGGCGCTGAAGACCGCCTTCGACATCAAGTTCGCGTTCAACAAGTGGACGCTCGGCGAGGAGTTCTGCACCAAGGTGCTCGGCATCGACCCGGTGCAGCTGCTCAACCCGACCTTCGACCTGCTCGGCCACCTCGGCTTCACCAAGCGCGAGATCGAGGCGGCGAACGTGCATGTCTGCGGCGCGATGACGATCGAAGGCGCGCCGCACCTCAAGGCTGAGCACTATCCGGTGTTCGACTGCGCCAATCCGTGCGGCCGCAACGGCAAGCGCTATCTCTCGGTCGAGAGTCACATCCGCATGATGGCGGCGGCACAGCCCTTCATCTCGGGCGCGATCTCCAAGACCATCAACATGCCGAACGACGCGACGGTCGAGGACTGCAAGGCGGCCTACCTCCTCTCCTGGAAGCTCGCGCTGAAAGCGAACGCGCTCTATCGCGACGGCTCGAAGCTTTCGCAGCCGCTGCAGTCGCAGCTCATCGCCGACGAGGACGATGAAGACGATGCGGTCGAAACGTTCGTTGCTCAGCCGCAGGCCGCGCGCGCCTCGGCGCTTGCGGAACGCGTGGTCGAGAAGATCGTCGAGCGCGTCACGGTCCTTCGCGAACGCGAGCGCATGC
>JAFKKS010000318.1 GCA_017304555.1 Hyphomicrobiales bacterium | reverse complement strand
GGAGGTTCGATGCCGCGACTCGCCGTTGATACAAACGTGCTCGCGCGCGGACTTGTCGATGATGGTTCCGAACAGGCGATGCGTTCCCGTCAATGCATGATCGAGAACGAGGTGTTTGTGTCAGATACGGTACTGCTGGAGACCGAATGGCTGCTTCGCAGCCGAATGAACCTTGACCGGCAACAGATCAATTCTCTCTTCTCCGGCCTGCTGGCCACTCCTAACGCTCATTTCAGCAATCGGGAGAGCATCGTGGAGGCAATTATCGCACATCAGGCGGGATTTGATTTCGCCGACGCGCTCCACTTGGTCGGTGCCGGCGGCTGTGACGCAATGGTGACTTTCGACAGGAATTTCATTCGACTGGCACGGAAAAACGAGAGCTCAGTGCAAGTCCGGACCCCGTAATCCTCTTCTGCCATTCATTAGGACCAGCCAATGAACGCCCAGCTTCAGCCGACAGGATCGGCCTATTTCATCGCCAAGGAGACCCAGACGCCGGAGACGCGCACGCTATCCGTGCTCGTCGACAACGAGCCGGGCGTGCTTGCACGCGTTATCGGGCTCTTCTCCGGGCGCGGCTACAACATCGAGAGCCTGACGGTTTCCGAGACGGAGCACGAGAAGCACCTTTCGCGCATCACGATCGTGACGCGCGGCACGCCGCATGTGCTGGAGCAGATCAAGGCTCAACTGGAGCGCATCGTGCCGGTGCACCGGGTGGTCGACCTGTCGGTGCGCGCCGAGGAACTCGTCCATGACAAGCCGATCGAACGCGAACTTGCGCTCATCAAGGTTTCCGGAAAAGGCGATCATCGCGTGGAAGCCCTGCGGCTGGCCGATGCGTTTCGCGCGACCGTCATCGACGCCAATACGGAGCATTTCGTCTTCGAAATGACCGGGCGCGTGTCGAAAATCGAGCAGTTCATCGCCATCATGAAGCCGCTGGGGCTGGTCGAAGTCTGCCGCACGGGCGTCGCGGCCATGAACCGCGGCCCGCAGGGCATGTAAACCCCTTCGCGTAGGCAAGTATGAGCTTGGAAATCCTGCCGACCTTCGATGACGTCTTGGCGGCGGCGCGCCGGATCGACGGCCATGCCCATCGCACCCCGGTGATGCGCTCTTCCACCATCGAGCGCGATCTCGGGGTGGAGCTCTTCTTCAAATGTGAGAACTTCCAGCGCATCGGGGCCTTCAAGTTTCGCGGCGCCTTCAATGCGCTTTCGCGCTTCACCGCGGCCCAGAGACAGGCGGGCGTGATCGCATATTCGTCCGGAAACCATGCCCAGGCGATAGCGCTTGCAGCAAGGCTGCTTGAGATCCCGGCCACGATCGTCATGCCCGCCGATGCGCCTGAAGGCAAGATGGCGGCGACCCGCGGCTATGGCGCGAAGATCGTCACGTACGATCGCTACTCGGAAGACCGCGACGCCATCGCCCGAGAACTGGCCGAAGCGACGGGCGGAACCGTCATTCCGCCTTACAATCATCCGGACATCGTCGCGGGTCAGGGAACGGCGGCGAAGGAACTCTTCGAGGAGGTGGGAGCGCTCGATGCGCTGTTCGTTCCGACAGGCGGAGGCGGACTTCTTTCCGGCAGCGCGCTTTCCGCGATGGCCCTTTCGCCGGGCTGCAAGGTCTACGGCGTCGAGCCGGAGGCAGGCAACGACGCCCAGCAATCGCTGGAACAGGGTCGAATCGTCCGCATCGAAACGCCCCGGACGATTGCCGACGGGGCGCAGACGCAGGCGCTCGGCGCGATCACCTTCGAGATCATCCGCAAGCTTTCGGCCGGTATCGTCACCGCATCCGACCGCGAACTGGTGGACTGCATGGACTTCTTCGCTTCGCGCATGAAGATCATCGTCGAGCCGACCGGCTGTCTAGGACTTGCGGGCGCACGCAAGACGGCGCCGCGGCTTGCCGGAGCGCGCATCGGCATCATCGTCAGCGGCGGCAATGTCGATCCGGGCACGTTCTGCAACCTCCTTGCCGCATACTCGCGCTGAGGAAATCGCTTTTTCGCCCGCCCCCTTGCAATTTGCTCAATCGGAGCCTAATTAGGGCATGACGGCACATGCCGTTTTTCTTTGAGCAGACTTATGCTCAAAATGAGCAAAATAACCGATGTTTCGGCATCGGGGTGCGGAAGGAGGGCCAGCCATGTCGGCAACCGCAACGGTACAAGCACCGCGGCCGGAGCCGCAGACGGCAGTGGATCGCTTCGGTATCCTTCCCATGCCGCGGCTTGAATACACGGCGGAAGTGGCTGCTGAGACGGCCCGTCTCTATGAGCGGGTCAAGCACCACATCCCCTCCATTGAATGGCCGGCGCTTGCTCCGTATGTGGCGGCGATCAACCGGCTGAAGAAGGAGCGCGGCGCCGTCATCCTCGCTCATAA
>JAFKKS010000317.1 GCA_017304555.1 Hyphomicrobiales bacterium | reverse complement strand
GAACGAGATATACACCTCGCCGATACGGAACCCGAGCGGCAGGCTTTGGATCGACTCGAACAGTCCCGCGGTCGACGCCTCCCACGGTCCGACGATGAGGATCAGCGCAAACAGGATCAGCAGCACCCGCACGGCTGCGGAGATCAGCGTCCCGACGAGTTCGAGATTGCGCGGCGCAACGCCGAGATTGGCGGCAATCGCGCGGCCACGCTTGGTGTCACCGCGCAGCATTTCCGTGAAGATGGCATCGGTGATGACCAGCAGCAGGTAGAGTGCGGCAAGCGCGGCGCCCGCGACCACCGCCCGTAGCGAAACGAAGCTCGCGAAGCGCGCATAGCCTGCAATCAGGCTGACCATGATAACGCCGATCAGAACCCAGGCGATCGGCCGAACCCAGGGCGCCCGGAAGGTGGCATCGCCCGCCGCCTCCTCGGCGCGACGCAAGCGCGAGATGAGACGCAGCAGCAGCGCCGATACGGCGAGGCCGAAAATCGCGCTGGTCACTGTGGGCAGAATCAGCGGCGCAAAGACGGCGCGATGAATGACTTGAAGAACGATGATGACGCCGAGAACGCGCGTCGTCCAAACGAGATGATCGTGGAAACTAAGCGCCGTCGCATCGTCGATCGCGATCAAACGCCGCTCCGGCTTGTCCGGCGCGAGCATGCCGCGCGCGACGCCACGGCCAAAAGCGGCAGCGATCGTTGCGGCGAGAACGCCGCGCGCAATCGTGTCCAGCCCATAGTTGAGAAGGTCGAACCCTTCCAGGATCAGGATTGCCGCACCGACCACAAGCGGTGCACGCACGGCTAGCCAGACGAAAATGGCAAAGTCGGTGCGTGCCCGTGCGAACCGTGAATCGGAGCGCGGCCCAACGTCGAGGCGTGGAAGCCATCGCCGAGTGATTCCTGCCGCCAATACGATAAGAGCGATAATGAGGAGCAGCGCCGCCGCAAGCTTGATGCCGCCGCTGATCCCGAGGTCACTTGCCCAGGACGAGAGACGTTCGCCGATGCTGCTGGCTTCGCCTGGAATTGCGCGCGCCGCTGCGATCCAAAGCGAGGGGTCGAGAATGCTCGGACTGCGCTCGAAAAGCTCGCGCGCATACATCGCCTGACGGCGATCGGTGACGCGCTGCCCAAGTTGTTCGGCGCGCACCGAAAGAAGCTTCATCTGCTTAAGCGCGCCGTCCAGATTGCTGACGAGACGTGTGAGCTGTTCGCGTTCGGCCGCAACGGTCGGCGCCTCCGCCGGCGCATCCTTGGCCGGCGCCGGCCCAAGCTGTTTAAGCCGGGCTTGCGCCTCGGCGACACGCGGCTCCAGCCGTGTAATGCGCTCCGCCAGGGTCTCGGCCGTCGTGATCGTCGTCTGGCGCAACTTGGAAAGCGTATCGGCCGAGGGATTGCCGTCGCGCAGCGTGTCCTGGACCTCGTCCAGCGCGCGCTTCAGCGGATCGAGCCTGGAGAGAACACGCGGGACGTCGGCGGCGGACGTCGGGTCGCTATCCGAGGCCGACGGTGCGGGAGGAGGCGCCTCGTTTGGCTTCGCGGTCGCGGGGGCCGACGTTGACGGAGCATCCTGCGCGGACGCGACGGGAGCGAACACGAGCGCCAGCGCGAAAGCGGCGCTCGCAAGTCCCTGGGTCAACCAAGAGGATGAAAATCGAATCGGCCTGACTCCCCGTTAAGCACGCGCTCTCACACGCGTGCAACGCAAGTCAAGAACCCGGCCGAAAAGGCATCAATATGATCGGGGCAGGCCGAGAACGTGCTGGGCTACGTAGGCGAGGATCATGTTACTGGAGATCGGCGCCGTACGGTAAAGGCGGGTCTCGCGCCACTTGCGCTCGATGTCGTATTCCTTGGCGAAGCCGAACCCGCCATAGGTTTGCAGCGTGGCCTCGGCCGCGTTCCAGGCGGCTTCCGACGCCAAGAGCTTGGCGATGTTGGCGTCCGCGCCGCAGTCTTGGCCCGCTGCAAACAGCGCCGCCGCGCGCCGCACCATCATGTCGGCGGCCTCAAGCTGAGCATGAGCGTGCGCCAGCGGGAACTGAATGCCTTGGTTCTGGCCGATCGGGCGGTCGAAGACGCGCCGTTCGTTGGCGTATTCGACGGCCTTCTTGAGCAGCCAGCGCCCGTCGCCGATGGATTCGGCGCCGATGAGGATGCGCTCGGCGTTCATGCCATCGAGGATATAGCGGAAGCCCTTGCCTTCCTCGCCGATCAGGTTGTCGGCCGGCACTTCCAGGCCGTCCATGAAGATCTCGGTGGCGTTGTGGTTGATCATCGCCTTGAGCGGCTTGATGTCGAGGCCCTTACCGCGACTTGCGTTGAGGTCGACGATGAACACCGACAGGCCGTCGGTCCGCTTTTTGACCTGGTCGACCGGCGTCGTCCGCGCGAGCAGCAGCATCA
>JAFKKS010000284.1 GCA_017304555.1 Hyphomicrobiales bacterium | reverse complement strand
ACTCGGACTTGAGGTCGTCGCGCTCCATGCGCAAAGCGCGCATGTCCGTGTCGATACGGCGCGCATGACGGCGCCATTTGCTCTGGTTCATCCAGGCCGCAGTACCGCCGATAAGCACGCCGAAGAGAATGCAGGCCAGGATGACGATGAACAGCGGCAGCGTCGCCGAGAGCGCAGGCGCGTCGGTGGTGAACGGATCGAACGAAACGGTGACCAGGTGCCGGTTGGCGACCGCAAAGATGACAAAGATGATGCCGAGCGGCGCCACGATGAAGATCGTGAGGAGTTTACGGATCATCGTTCGTTCCTGTGCCGCGTTTTGTTGGCGACAACCATAACCGTCATGGCCGGACTTGTTCCGGCCATCCACGTCTTGCTTTCTGGGATATCAAGACGTGGATGCCTGCGCAGGCAAATTTATGCAGCCTGCACAAGTTTGGCTGCAAGCGCGGGCATGACGAAAAAGCAAGCCGCAGCGCCTCAACCCTCGCGGTTGAGCCGCTCGCGCATTTCCTTGCCGGTCTTGAAGAAGGGCACGCACTTTTCCTCGACGGAGACATGGGCGCCGGTGCGCGGATTGCGTCCCGTCCGGGCCGGGCGGCTTTTCACCGAGAAGGCGCCGAAGCCGCGCAGCTCGACGCGGTCGCCGCGCGCCAGCGCCGCGACGATCTCGTTGAGGATCGCGTTGACGATGTTCTCTACGTCACGCTGGTAGAGATGCGGGTTCTGTTCCGAAATTTGCTGAACCAGCTCGGATTTGATCATTGTCGTGCCGCCCCCCGAAGCGCCGGCCGCCGACCGGCGTGCTTTCTGAACATGGCCCTGCCCAAAATCTGTCGGCTGGTCAATTGGTTGCCGGAGGGTGCCAAAGGGCCAAAAGACCGTCAAGGTTCAGTCGCTCGATCGCCTGAACCGTGCTGGCCGCCTCGATACGCTGGGCCAGGGAATCAAGACCTAAAGCCTTGAGGGTCACGACGGCGGCCAGGTGCAGGAACGGGAGGTCGCCGAAGCGCGGCCTCAGCTTCCAATCGCGGACTTTGAGGTTGGCCGGGAGGCCCTTTTCCTTCTCCAGCCAGGCGATGGCGGTCTTTTCGTCGCCCAGGCCGTCGATCAGTTTCAGGTCCAGCGCCTGCTGGCCGGTGAAGACCCGACCGTCGGAGACGCGGGCCAGCGCCGCCGCGTCCATGTGCCGGCGCTCCTGCACCAGGCCCTTGAACCAGCCGTAAGAGTCGAGAATCAGCGCTTCCATGGCGGCGCGCGCTTCCGGAGAGGTCGGTTCATACCCGTTCGGAGCGGCCTTCAGCGGCGTGGACTTGATCTCCTCGACCTTCACGCCGACCGTTTTGAGGAGCTCGGAGACATTCGGGATCTGCATGATCACGCCGATCGAGCCGACGATCGAGGTCCGCTGCGCGATGATCTGGTCGGCCGCGATGGCGGTAATGTAGCCACCGGAGGCGGCCAGGCCGTCGACGACGACGACCATCGGCTTCTTGGCGGCGACCCGGCGCAGTGAATCGTGCAGTTGCTCCGATCCCGCCGTCGTGCCGCCGGGGCTGTCGACATGGACGATGACGGCGCGGGCCTGCGAGTTGGCCAGCCGCTCAAGCGATTCCGTGCGCTCGTCGTCGCCGCGGATCAGTCCCTTGATCTTCACGCGGGCGATGTAGGAGCTCGATGACTCGCCGGTGAGCTTCGCGAACGAATCACCGAAACGGGCGACGCCGACGACGATGGCGGCGATCGCGACCAGCACGGCCAGCACGCGCCAGAAGGTGAGCTTGCGCCGCATCCGGCGGCGATCCACGATCACGTCCGTATCGAGCGACATGGCTGCAGGTTCTCCCTCGGTCCGCGAACTCTCTTTGCGTGTGCGGCTTTCCTCGCACCTCTCCCTATGAGAGCGGTGAAAAAAAGGCGTCGCATTTTTCGAAACGCGGCGCCTTTCTTGTCTGTGTCACGCCCGGGCTAGCTCGGGCGTGCGATCGTGAGGGGTATTGCGCGGCGTGCGCTTAGCCCTCGTTCTTCTCTTCGGCGGCCCGCTGCTTGAGGGCGGTGCCGAGAATGTCGCCCAGGGTCGCGCCGGAATCCGACGAACCGTACTGTGCGATCGCTTCCTTCTCCTCGGCCATCTCCAGCGCCTTGATCGAAACGCCGATCTTGTGCGCCTTCTTGTCGAATTGCGTCACGCGCGCATCGACCTTCTGTCCGACCGAGAAGCGCTCGGGCCGCTGCTCGGAGCGGTCGCGGGCGAGATCGGCGCGGCGGATGAAGGCGACGAGCTCGGTGCCGGCGATCTTCACGTCGAGGCCGGATTCCTTCACCTCGGTGACTTCGCAGGTCACGACAGCGCCCTTCTTGAGGTCGCCGCCGGTGTCGGCTGCCGCGAAGGGGTCGCCGCCCAGTTGCTTGATGCCGAGCGAAATGCGCTCCTTCTCGACGTCGACGTCGAGAACCTGCGCCTTGACCATGTCACCCTTCTTGTACTCCTCGATGACCTGTTCGCCGGGGCGCTTCCAGTCGAGATCGGAGAGGTGGACCATGCCGTCCACGTCGCCGTCGAGCCCGAGGAACAGACCGAACTCGGTCTTGTTCTTGACCTCGCCTTCGACTTCGCTGCCGACCGGATATTTCTCGACGAACGATTCCCACGGATTGCGGATCGTCTGCTTGAGGCCGAGCGAGATGCGGCGCTTGACCGGATCGACTTCGAGGATCTGCACTTCGACCTCCTGCGAGGTCGAGACGATCTTGCCGGGGTGCACGTTCTTCTTCGTCCACGACATTTCCGAAACGTGGATGAGGCCTTCGATGCCCGGCTCGAGTTCGACGAACGCGCCGTAGTCGGTGATGTTGGTCACGCGGCCCTTGTAGCGCGCGCCGACCGGATACTTGGCTTCGATGCCCTGCCACGGATCGTCGAGCAGTTGCTTCATGCCGAGCGAGATGCGGTGCGTCTCGTGATTGATCTTGATGATCTTCACCTTCACCGACTGCCCGATATTGAGCACTTCGGTCGGGTGGTTGACGCGGCGCCACGCGATGTCGGTGACGTGGAGGAGGCCGTCGATGCCGCCGAGGTCCACGAACGCACCGTAATCGGTGATGTTCTTGACGACGCCCTCGATGACCTGACCCTCTTCGAGGTTCTGCACCAGCTCCTGGCGCTGCTCGGCGCGGGTCTCTTCCAGCACCGTGCGGCGGGAGACGACGATGTTGCCGCGGCGGCGATCCATCTTGAGGATCTGGAACGGCTGCGGCTGGTTCATCAGCGGGCCGACGTCGCGGATCGGGCGGATATCGACCTGGCTGCGCGGCAGGAACGCCACGGCGCCGTCGAGGTCGACGGTGAAGCCGCCCTTGACCTGGTTGAAGATGACGCCGGACACCTTCTCGTTGGCGGCGAACGCCTTCTCGAGCTTGCCCCAGCTTTCCTCGCGGCGCGCCTTGTCGCGCGAGAGCACCGCTTCACCGAGCGCATTCTCGACGCGCTCCAGATAGATTTCGACCTCGTCGCCGACCTTCAGTTCGTTCTGGCGGCCGGGACCCTGGAATTCACGGAGCGCCACGCGCCCTTCCGTCTTCAGTCCGACGTCGATGACGGCGACGTCCTTCTCGATGCCGACGACGGTTCCCTTGACGACGGAACCTTCCTGCATCTCGTTGTGCCCGAAGGACTCCTCGAGCATCGCTGCGAAATCTTCACGCGACGGATTGGCGCTGTTAGCGGTAGCGGTGGCCATGCAATCTCCAAACTGTGCCGACGATTGGTGTTAAGGGCGTTACGGCATTCGGTCCGGAAGCCAAGATGGCTTTCGGAACCGCCGGGACGACCGGCGGGTCGGCAGAGGTGCCGAATGACGGAACGAGGTTGATTACGGGGCGCCGCCAACGAGGCTGCGAGCGGGGCGTGTCCTCCGACGACGAGGTGCGGTCATCCGCGCCTCGGCCCGCTCGGGCTGCCACGTATTGTGAACCGGGCCCAAGAAGGGGCGGATATAGCGAAATGCGGGGGCGGACGCAAGGCAAAGGCGGCCTGCGCGCGACGAAAAAGCATCAATTTGAAGGGTTTATTGGTTGCGTGTCCGCGCAACCAATCGTCATGGCCGGGCATAGCTCGTCGAAGACGGGCGTGAACGCCCTCTCGTCCCGGCCATCCACGTCTTGAACCGCGAGGAAAGGTAAGACGTGGATGCCCGCAACGAGTGCGGGCATGACGGCGTCGGAAGCGACCCTAGCGCCGGGCAGCTTCCACGATCGCCACCGCCGCGGCGAAAGCCGCCTCGACGTCGAGGTCAGAGGTATCGAGCACATGCGCGTCTTTCGCCGGGACGAGCGGCGCGACCGTGCGGCTGCGGTCGCGCTCGTCGCGGCGGCAAATGTCGTCGAGGATCAGCGCTTCGTCGACGTTCTCGCCTTTCGCACGGAACTCGGTGGCGCGGCGGCGGGCACGCACTTGCGGCGTTGCGTCGACATAAATCTTCACGTCGGCGTCGGGCAGGATGACGGTGCCGATATCGCGGCCGTCGAGCACCGCGCCGGGCGCGACGGCCGCGAAGTTGCGCTGCAGATCGACCAGGGCGGCGCGCACCTGCGGGATGGCCGACACGATGGAGGCGGGTTCCGCCATGCCGCGAGCCTTGAGCTTTGCTTCATCAAGCTGCGCCACGTCGAGCGTCCGTGCGGCCGCCTCCGCGATCGTGGGGTCGTCGAGCTTGGCGCCTTTCACCACCAACGCATGCGCGACGGCGCGGTAGAGAAGCCCGGTGTCGAGATGGCGCAGGCCGAAATGCGCGGCGAGCCGCTTGCCAAGCGTGCCTTTCCCCGATGCGGCCGGTCCGTCGATGGCGATGATCATGAGAAGTCCGCCCCGAGCCGCGTCATCATCGGCGTGAAGTCGGGGAAACTCGTGGCGATGAAGGTTGTGTCGTCGACGGCGACGGGCTTTTCGCTCGCGAGCCCCATCACCAGGAACGCCATGGCGATGCGGTGATCCATGTGGGTGGCGACGGTGCCGCCGCCGGCGGCGCGCGCGGCGCCTTCGACGATCAGATCGTCGCCCTCGATCGCGCAGGTGACGCCGTTGGCGTGAAGCCCATCGAGCACCGCGGCGAGGCGGTCGGATTCCTTCACGCGCAGTTCCTGCAGGCCGCGCATCCGCGTCGTGCCCTGTGCAAATGCGGCGGCGACCGCGAGCACCGGATATTCGTCGATCATCGACGGCGCGCGGTCGGCCGGCACGTCGACGCCGCGCAAGGGTGATGCCGTGACGCGCAGGTCCGCCATGTCCTCGCCGCCTTCGCTGCGTGCATTCACGACATCGATTGATGCACCCATCTCGCGCAGCGTGGTGATGAGGCCGATGCGCAGCGGGTTCATCATGATGTTTTCGAGGATCACCTCGGAGCCGGGAACGAGCAGCGCCGCGACCAGCGGGAAGGCAGCGGAGGAGGGGTCGGCCGGTACGGTCACGGGGGCCGGCGTCAGTTCCGGCTGTCCGGTCAGCGTGATGCGGCGGCCGTGCTTGCCGTCGGGCTCGGTCACGACGGTCGCGCCGAAATGCGTCAGCAGCCGCTCGGTGTGGTCGCGGCTCGCCTCCGATTCGATGACGGTCGTTTCGCCGGGAGCATTGAGCCCGGCGAGCAGGACGGCGGACTTGATCTGCGCCGAGGCGACGGGCGTGCGGTAGACGATCGGGATGGCGTCGCGTGCGCCCTGCAGGCGGATCGGCAGCCGGCCGCCTTCGGCCGATTCCTCCGTCTTCGCCCCCATCTGGGCCAGCGGATCGAGGATGCGCCGCATCGGCCGCTTGCGCAGCGAGCCGTCGCCGTCGAACGTCGCGGCGATCGGACAGCCGGCGACCGCCCCCATCACCAGGCGGCACCCGGTTCCGGAATTGCCGAAATCGAGAGGCTCACGCGGCGCAGCGAACCCGCCAACGCCGACACCATGGATCGACCAGGCGCCTTCGCCGGTGCGCTCCATCGTGGCCCCCAGCGCCTGCATCGCCTTGGCGGTATTGAGCACGTCCTCGCCTTCGAGCAGGCCGGTAACGGTGGTTTTACCGACGGCAAGAGCGCCGAAAATCAAGGCGCGATGGGAAATCGACTTGTCGCCGGGCACACGCGCACGGCCGCGCAGGGGGCCGGTGCGGCGGGCGGTCAGGGGGCGGACAGGGGCGTGGTTCACAGGCGACTCCAGCAACGATGCGCGCCTCCTATCACGATGATGTCGCACACGCTATTGACAGCGGCGTTTCAAGTCGCCAAGGGAGGGCCCGCTTTTGCGAACCCCTCCAAGGACATGAAACGTGGCTAAACCCGAGCTTGGCACGAAGCGTCTCTGCCCCCATTGCGGAGCGAAATTCTATGACCTTGGGAAGGATCCGATCGTCTGCCCAAAATGCGGGTCGGAAGTCGAGATCGCGCCGCTGCCGTCGCGTGGCCGCCCGGATGCACGGGCTGCCGCCGATTCATCGGACGAGGCGGAGCCGGCTGAGGCGCAGGGCGCCGAGATGGTTTCGTTGGAAGAGGCGGATGCCGAGACCAGCGGCAAGAAGTCCGCGGGCTCGCCGGATGTCGACGTTGACGAGGACGTCGATGACGACTCCGAGGACGATTCGACCTTCCTCGAGGAGACCGACGACGAGAACGACGACGTCTCGGATATCATCGGCAACGACATCGAGGACGAGGAAGAGTCTTGAGGCCGCACGCAAAGTGTGGTTACGGACAGGCACGGCGCTGACGATCTGTTAAAGATGCGCCGGTAATTCGATCCGAGGCACGGGCCGTCCCAGGCCGTGCCTCACGTGTGGGGCCATAGCTCAGCTGGGAGAGCGCTTGCATGGCATGCAAGAGGTCGGCGGTTCGATCCCGCCTGGCTCCACCAATAACAGTTTGAAAATTAACATTATTATTTTGGCGGCACCCTGGCCCGTTCGGCTGGCCACCCCATGGTCATCACGGGGTCATCACGCATGAGCCTCTTAGGCCATATTCAAGCCAGTATTGCCAGGGCGTTGCGAGCCACTGGAACCCGCTGAGAGCGCTGGGCGGGCAAAGATAGATTTCAGCGGCGCCCAAGATGGTTGCCGCATTTCGCCGCCGGGTCCGAGAAATCCGGAAACGTCTACTTTACGCTTTGCTCGGCAAGCCCCAGCGACTGCGGGTGGGGTTGATGAAGCGCCTCATTTCTTTTTTCCAGTCTGCGTAAGAGACGGGCACTTTCTCGGTCCGGCTGCTTGCGAATTCCGTACGGCTTGCCAGCGCCCGCCGGAGATCCTCGGGCAAGTTCGTGGCGTTGGCGGTCAACTCGGAGGGCAATTTGCGATGCAATTCCTGAACAAACAGCATTGCTTTGTGTTTCTTTTTCGTGGCTCTGGGATTTGCCACGAACTTCTGGCCGTTTTCGCGCACGATCGCTTCGAGAAGAAGTATCCATAAGTGCCAACCTTTGCCGGCACGCAGCGTCTGCCTGTTCTGCTCAAACATTCGAACTTCACACTTGTCCAAACAGACGAGGGCAAGCCAAGTCACGTTTGAAAGCATATTTGCCGCCCTCGCCGGGCTAAATCTTCGCTTGCTTAACAGCTCGCATCTCCTTTGCCAGCGCTTCAACTTGCATTCTAACAGACCCTTATCTGGCTCCTTCAGAGCCCTACGCCCCACCTTGCCGGGCGGGCCGCCCCGACTTCGCCGACTGTCTTTGGTGTCGACCCTGCGGTCGATAAACTCGAACAGAGCGTACAGATTTCGTTTGGCTTCACTAATTTTTTTTCGGACGTCTGCGCCGGAATTAGACATCTGTTCGTGGCACCACATTCGCCAATACAAATCGACGCTTTCAATGATCTTCTCTTCTTGATCCGGTGAAAGCTTGTAACCCGCAAATTCTGCCATGCGTGCGAGGTCGGCTCGAATAGCCTTCTGCGCGCTTTCAATTGCATCTTTCTGATTTCTATAAAGCCTGTCGCCGTCGCTCGTTGCGATCCGCTGCGAATTGCCGTTGGGCTTAGCCATGGTTCCTCCGACCTAACGCCTCTCTACACCACAAGATAATGATCGAAGTTGTGTAGATGACAATGCACCGACTACCGAGTCGTTTTTGAGCGGTGAGGACAGCTGTCCTGAGAAAGAACTGGCCGCGGAAAACGGCGCTCAACATTCCTCGATTTAACCGCGCAAGTTAGCCGCGCTCGATTTTATTGCGAATTTATGGAGGCGACTAGATAGGCGTTTGTGCGGCACCTTCGCGCCGTCCGGGATGTCCGGGCGCAACAAGGAGAAACGAAATGAAGGTCTTTAAACCAAAGGAAGCGGCGGCTCTCCTGCAAACTTCGGTGAGCACTCTCGCAAAGCTTCGCGTGCACGGTGGCGGGCCGCGTTATTGTAGACTCGGTCGAGCGATCCGCTATCGCGTGGAAGATCTCGAAGCTTGGATTGCTTTGTCTGAGACAACGTCAACCGCCACGTATAAGCCGGCCAGCAACAAGTCCAACTTGAGCGGATTGAAAGGTTGAGGGCTAAGATGGAGAAAGATTTCGCAAAACGTATTGGAACGAATGTGTTGAAGGCTGCCGTTGCACTCCAGCGCGAGGCTACGTTGTCGCGAAACGCTTACCGCGAAAATCTTTACCTGTTGATCGCGTACGCTTTTGCGATTGCTCGCGTATTCCAAGATGATGAAAATAAGTGGCACAAGCTTTTGCAACACAGCTTTTGGGGCGCGCGCCGAAAGAAGCCGCGCGACAGCGATGATGTCTTATTGACCACGTTCGTCTTTGTTTTCCGGGCCTCGGATCGCCCCGGATATGGAAGGGCTTGGAAATATCGCAAAGCCGTTTCCGGTTTTTGGGATGAGGGCATGTCGTTCCGCGATGTTGCAAGATCGATCAAGAAGGCTGGTGGCATTACGAAATTGATCGGCGCGGACGCTTCTGAAGCGGCGGCGAAAAGGCGAGGTACGAAAACCAGCAGCAAAGCTTTGCCTGCTTCCCATTCGACAGTCAGCCAAAGTTGTGCCGCGGGGCCTGCTTTCGAACCGGCAGGCCGTGTAATGCTCGTGATCGAGAAAGCTAAAGATGGAGCTTATTTTTCGTTTCGTGGTAAAAAAAGAAAATCGAACAAGGGGGTTTTGATAAAATTGACGCGCGCGAAGGTGTGCGACAAGTAATCCGCCGCCCTGATAAAATCACTCCTGCCATCCGGGCTCGATGGCAGGAGTTTCTTCTCGGTCGCTGATCTGGCTCGCACTATGGGCGTCCTGCTGAAAAGGCGTTACCCGATGTAAGGCTTTGCGCTTGAAACGTATGCGAGCGTAAGGTGAGCTGTCGGCTGACGATGCATGGTTCCGTGGACCTACTGTTGGGCGGCCATAGCGATTTGACGCGCCTGGCGCTTGAGCGGCATATTTCGTTCAAGGAGAATCGCTCTCCGGCTCGGTGGATTTCGTCAAGGCCGTGATTGCCGAGCTTAATTGCGACCACGTGTAGTCCTACCAACACGAGCAGGACATATTCGGATAGAAATACGTGCACGTCGCCTGTCCATGCCCACAGCGTCGTTTGCTTGCGGTCGCCCGTCCAGTTGTCCTTGGCGCGCACCGCATACCAGGCTGGCTCATGGATCAGCGCCGAGGGCGGCAAGGTCCTGCAGCTCGAACTGCAGCATCTTCAGATTCCAGCCGACGTGAGCGCGATTTGGTTGTCCGCGAGCATCAGCCGCTTCCAGCCGGGCACGAAGCGCTGGGATCGTATCCTGCTCGCCTTGATGCTTGCCGCGATGGTCGCGGAGATTCCGGTCGCCACCCTCGACGCCGGCAGGATGTTCTGGTCAAATGTCCCGTTCTCGATCGTTGTCCTCGGCAATGTCCTGATTGCTGCGGGCATCGCCCTCGGCGCGTGGGCCCAAGCGGTCAATCGCTTTTTCGAGCTGGGCGTGCGCATTCAGCGCGAACGCGGCCAGCACGTTATCACGTCCGGGCCATACAAGTTCGTGCGTCATCCCGGCTATGCCAGCGCGATCATGATATCGTCGGTGTGCCGCTTTCGCTCGCATCATGGTGGGCGCTGGTCCCGGCCGCTTTCGCGAGCGCGATCCTGATTCTGCGAACGAGTTGGGAAGATGCGCCGCTTCACTCCGAACTCGACGGCTATGCCGAATATGCCCGCCATACCCGATTTCGGCTCGTGCCGGGCGTCTGGTGAACGTGAAGATGTTCCGCGGCCCGTGACAAATGTGCAGAGTCGATCGAGCGCGTCATCCCTACATGCGCTTGACTCCGCTAGAAAAGGATATGACGCGACCAACGTAGCCGTAACACATCGCTTCGCCGCGGAACGCGCCTACGACGCGTTGGTTCGATCCCGAGAAGACGAACGGGTTTCTCTTCACGATCGCGACTGGCGAGCTGCGGTATCCGCCGTCGTTGCGAGTCGCTTAGTGCGCAAAATAGCCGAGAACCGGACTACGCAAAATCCGGCAGAGAATTGGCGCCCGAATTGCCGACATGTCGCCTCGAAGCCACGCTCGTGAGGG
The DNA here is from genome assembly GCA_017304555.1 of Hyphomicrobiales bacterium. Lineage (GTDB taxonomy): Bacteria > Pseudomonadota > Alphaproteobacteria > Rhizobiales > Xanthobacteraceae > JAFKKS01. The sequence continues at coordinate 6,732 of JAFKKS010000284.1, read as the reverse complement.
CCAGCACAGAATTTCACACCGCCAAAAACGCAAACCGTACCGAGGGTTGTCACCTCTTGCGTGGTAGAGAAAGGCTTGTTCAATATCAATGACTTGTGGCTGGTGGAGAGGCGTTTGAACTGCCGGTCCGGTTTTCGGATCGACCTCAAAAAATCATAGGAATTGGTTAGTCTGAAGAGAGGACGTTCCCGTAAAATTTGCCTGGTTTGTTGATTAGAAACCTAGCGCTGGCTGACGCTGTAAGCCCATGCGTCGCGCACCCAGCCTCGCAACAACGGGCCATCGCGCGCTGGCCAAAGATCGCGGCGTCTCCGTAACGGGCGATCAGGTCACGGTCTCGCGGACTTCCATCAGTGCCGATCGCGGCGATTAGTTTCGTCGCGGCCGCACTGACCGACTGCACAACAAAGACCGATTTGTTGGTGCAGTCAGAACTGCGGAGCTTTGGTCAATTCGAAAGCTCGGGTGGGTGATCGCCAGTTGCCAGCTACCACCGGAATCAAGCTTTCTGAGACGCCGGTGACGTCGAGTGAAGTCTAAAGGACGTCGCTCTCTTGCCTTCCGAAAGTGTGTTCGAATCACGCCGGGCGCGCCAATAAAATAGTGGCTTACTGTATATTGCGCAGATGATGACGTTTCTTGGGGTGAGCAGGAGGTAAGCGTTCTGCCTCGGACGCTCTGTCAATGCGTCGTGATAGTTGTCAATGTCGCCCTGTCGTCGCCAGATGGGCATATTGGGCCATTATCGAGTAGATGGATGTCGATATTTGGGTACACCGCACGTACCGGCGCGGGTCGCGGCTCTAACGAAGGCGCCGAGCTTGATATGTAATTGATGCCAATCGCTAAGCGTACATTTGGCCACGGTGCCATTGAGGGTGTGGCAGGTCCCGAAACCGCCAACAACTCGTCCTCGACGGCCGGATTTATTCCGCTGCTCACGCTCGGCATTCCGATCAATTCCACGGTGGCGCTGCTGATGGCCGCGCTGCTTATCCTCGGCGTTCAGCCGGGGCCGCTTCTGATAACGAAGAACCCCGACATCTTCTGGGGCGTGATCATGAGTATGTTCGTCGCCAATGTCATTCTGGTGATCCTGAACCTCCCGCTCATCGGGCTCTGGGTGCAGGTGCTGAAAGTGCCTTACTATCTTCTGTTCCCGATTGTGCTGCTGTTCTGCACCGTCGGCGCTTACAGCCTGAACAACAGCATGACCGACGTGTACATGATGATGCTGTTCGGTGTGCTGGGCTATTTGTTCACGAAGGCAAGATTTCCGATCCATCCTCTCGTCCTGGCGATGGTGATCGGTCCGATCCTGGAAACGTCATTCAGGCAGGCGCTTTCGATCTCGAATGGCGATTTCGGACTCTTTTTCTCGAGCCCTATCGCGGCGACGCTTTTCGCCTTTATCGCACTGGTACCCGCGGCGGCGCTGCTGAAGCCCGTCCGGCGGGCTCTCGATGTTGCATTGAACAAGAACGCTTGATCGCAGTCCTGATAGGAGACACGTAAATGCTCGCGCTTGCCGGACGCATGCAGAATATTCCTCCCTCGCAAACTCTGACGCTCGTGGGCTTTCCGATCTGCGCCAGGCCATCGCAGCCAAGTCGACGCGGATGAACGGTCTTCAGGCTGATCCCGATACTGAGATTCTTGTCACGCTCGGCGCCAAAGAGGCGATCTTCCTCGCAATGATGGCGCTGGTGAACCCGGGGGACGAGGTTCTCATCCCTGACCCGGAGTGGGTGAGCTATGTGCCGTGCGTCGAGCTCGCAGGAGGACGGATCGTTCGCTTTCCGCTGCACGAGAAAAACGGCTTTCAGCCCGACATCGACGACCTGGAGCGGCGGATCACTTCAAAGACGAAAATGATCGTCATCAGCACGCCACACAATCCGACGGGTGCCATATTCGATGCACCAGCGCTCAACGGCATCGCGGCACTCGCGCACAAGCACAATCTCGTGGTGCTATCGGACGAAGTGTACGAGCACTACGTCTACGACAATCACCGGCACCAGAGCATCGGCTCGCTTCCCGGAATGAAGGAGCGCACCGTCACCATCTCGGGGACGTCGAAGATTTTTAATATGTTTGGTTGGCGCGTCGGCTGGGCAATTGCGGCACCGGCCGTCATCACCAGCATGGCGCACATCCATCAGAACACAGTGGCTTGCGCCACCTCGTTTGCTCAGGCTGGCACCATTGCGGCACTGCAGCTTGGTGATGACATCATCGCTAAACGCGTGCGGCAATATCAGGAGGCGGGCGCTCCGCTGATCGACGGACTCAATGGGCTGGGCCTTTCGTGCCATCGGCCCGAGGGGGCCTATTTCGTATTTCCAAATATCTCTAAGCTCGGTCGATCTTCGGAGGAGGTGTCCCGCCTTCTTTTAGAGAAAGGAGGCATTCAATCCGTCTCCCCGTCCACGTCGAGCGCAGAAGCAACCTGACCGCAGCCCTCAATAGAGCGTTACCGCATGAGTCTCAGATTCCGCTTACTTGTATCCGCGTCTTAACTGGTTCGAGACGGGCCGCCGCGGGGAACCTCGGCAGCCGAGCGGACAGGGCTCTAGGCGGGGAGCGTTTTGATTGATGGAAGAGGTGGAAACGGAATGATATGCTGATCGACGCCAAGCTCCTCCGGCGTCATTCCAAGCGCCAAACCGACAAGCTGAGGCAAGTGTAGGATCGGCATATTGAGATCAACGCCGCTATCTTTCTCGATCTCGCGCTGAAATCCATCAAGTATGGTGTGGCAAAGCGGGCACGGCGTCACCATCGTTTTGGCGCCATTGGCTTTGGCAGACGCTATATGCTGGCCACTGAGTTTCAGCGAGATGCGCTCGTCGTGCGCGGCCGTATGAAATCCACAACACTCGGTGCGCCCGCTGTAGTCAATTGGCTCACACCCGAGAATGACGGCAAGTTTTTCAAGCGCGATGTTGTTGCGGGAGTCCACAAAGCCATAGCGGCTTGGCGGGCGAGTAATGTGGCACCCGTAGAAAGCGGCGACGGTCAGGCCAGCCAGCGGCTGCACCACACGCCTGCGCAACTCGTCCTCGCCAATGTCTTCGTAAAGCATCCAGAGAAAGTGGCTGATACGTGTGCGCCCACTATAACTCAAGCCCTCCACCGACAGCCGGGCATTGACGTCACGCGCAAGGGCGTTGTCGCTGACAAAAGCCGCATGCGCATCGAGCACGTTGAGCGTGCATGTGTTGCAAATCGTGAGCAAAGGCAATTGCTGCTTCTCGGCCAATGCCAGAATTCGGACATTGAGCGTGTAGAACCCGATTGAATCGATGGCACGCAACTCCCGCGCGCCGGTGCATGTCGCAGATTCAAGCTGCACCAACTCCACTCCGAGCCTCTGTGCAACACGATGCGTTGCATCATTCAGCTCGGCACATGTGCTGCGGGCCGAACAACCGGGATAGTAGGCCCATTTCATGTCGGTGCGTCGTTTCGCGAAAGAACGCGTTTGGCCGCATTGGCCGCGCCGGTCCTTGTGCCAACCAACGTCCTCAACGGATTAATCTTGCCGCGAAAGAGCATGCGAAATAGTCGCGGAATACGTGTAAGGGCACGCCAACCTTGTATATGTAAAACCAAGGCGCCCGGGTCGATGCGGCCACGCGAAGCGACGATCGAGCGGAACACGCGCGGATGCGTGGCCATGGCCGGCAAAAGCTCCGCGGCTTTAGCTTTTAACGGTTCGATGACTTGCGAGACGATGGGAATGCCGGCCGGGCAGACCTCTTCGCATTTGTAGCAGGACACGCAGTTGAAGATGCCTGACCGTTCAAGAGCCCGGCGCACTTTTGCTGGATCGTTGCGCGGGTCAAGCGCGGTCTGCCCAAGCTGCACGAGTGGCGCCGGTCCGGCGAAGTCGGTGAGATCTCCAAGCCTGATCACGGGGCACGCAGAGTAGCACGCCATGCAACTGATGCAGTCGAGCGCCTTCGACGCATTCTTGATATCCTTGTGTAAGAGCGGTTCCGGAAATCCCAGGTATGGCGCGGATCGCTCCAGCCAGGGCTCGAATGCAACCACGCGTCTCTCATAGGGTGTACGGTCGACCACCAGATCTCGGATCACCGGCAGATTTCGCAACGGCTCAATCGTCATGTCCGGCACTGCAGCTTCCCAGCAAGCGAGCACCTCGCGCCCATTCATTCGAATGGCGCAGCTTCCGCACATCTTCGAGCCGCAGAACCAACGATAGGCGAGATCCGGTGCGTCGTACTCAGCGATGTGGTTCAGTGCGTCGAGCACGCGCATCCATCTCCGATAGGGAACGCTATAATTTCTCAACCGGCTATCAGACGAGCGTTTGATTTTGACGGATAAAGGCGCGCCATCCTGGATGGCGGAGTTACGCGCAGCCAAGCTGTCGCCGGTTTCAAGCTGTCCGAGGCGACGCCCATCGATATGTGAAAACACAGCGGTCACCACGCCACATCCATATTATTCCTGGTGGCGAACTCGGGCTGAAAAAATGGCAACTCGTAGGGGCGTTGCTCGAAACGGAACCCATTATCGGTCTTGATCATAATGTTGGCCGCAAGCCAGTGCGTATTGTCGGTATCCGGAAAATCACGACGCATGAAGGGCCCGCGGCTCTCTCGCCGCTCGATCGACGCCTGAATGATCAATTCACAAGCGTCGATCATGTTTGCCAAATCGATGGCGTCGAGCCATTCGTAGTTGTTGTCCTTCTCCACACCAACCTTGTCCCACATGACCTTGCGCAATGCTTCCTTGAGCCCGACAGGTTTGAGGTCGCCCTGCACCGCGAGTATCCCTTCAAGACGCTTATGCTCGACGTCGATCTGCTGTTCTAGAATGCCACCGTTGCCGAGCGTTGGAAGATCGTTGGCGACACCATCTGCAACAACATTGCCGTCATACGTCGCAAGGGCAATCAGCCCGTTACTATGACCGCCGAGCCCGCCGGCAACATACAAACCAGCGACCGATGTGCGCATGGTCTTGTTGTCGATGTCGACGCCACCCTGACGATAGTGCGCGGTAACGGCAGTTTCGACCAGTTCCTGCGGGAACTGTAGGCCAAGCTGCTTATAGGCTTTCGCGTAGGTGGTATAAGTCTCTACCTCGTCAGCGCGGCAGTGATCGAAACCAGCGAAATAGCCGCCATCATAGCGAGCCTTGCCCGCATGGACCTGTCTTGTCAGCGCCTTGAGTTGAACGGTGTAGGGGCCGAAGGCGAGTGGATCGTCAACCTGCTGGTTAAAAAACTCTTCGCCTTGCGAATTGACCATGCGTGCCGAATTTTCCGATCCGAGCATCGGATTTGGATAAATCTGCATCCGCTGCCATGATGGCGGATGGGCTACATCGTTGGTGTGCCACCACTGCATTTCCAAGTTCGACATCGCGGCGCCCACGCGCCAGGCCATAGCAATACCGTCAGCCGACATCTCGCGCGTTCCGGTCGAGCGCGCGTGCAAACGATCCGAATAACCAGTCGCAAGGATGACGGCCTTTGCGTGCACAACGATGTATTCACCGTTCAGATAATCAAGGGCAAAAACACCGCCAACCGACCCATCTCCTCTTTGCAGCAGCGCTGTGGCGACTGTTTCCTCAAGATGGGGAATGCCGGCCTTGATGATTTGCTTGCGCCGGAGGTCCATAAATGGAACGCCGGAATTGCCCTGGACGTTCGCTGCAATGCTGCGAATTCTCCCCGGGCTGGTTACAACGTTGCCGGCATCATCGCGGCGGAAGTAAAGCCCAGCCGCTTCAAGCTCAGGATAATATGTCTGCTCGATCCATTGCCCGCAGCTCCGCGCCCAATTCTGATCAATCAGGAACTGGTTGTGATACTTGATGAGAAACTCGGCGGTATCTGCCGCTTGCTGTGCGGTATTTCCTAGCAAGCGGCCAGAAACCACCAGGTTACCCGCAAAAAGCGAAGCGCCGCTTTTTCCAACCCACCCCTTGCAGATGATCAGCGGATGGATACCCTTTTCACGCAACTTCAACGCGGCGTAGCAACCAGCCGCTCCCCCACCGACAACCGCTACATCCGTATTGAGATTACGCATCCGGCCTTCGACCATCGCTCCCGGGGAAATGTTTAAGTCCCTGCCTTCTCGAGATTGAGTTTATTCGATTCTCCGACAAAAATCGGAACATGAGTTAGAGGCATTACAGAAATCCGATCGAGAGCCACGGCACTGCGGCAATCACTATCAAGGCCAACAAGAGTGCAACGATGTAAGGCACGATAGCCTTCGCTCCTAGATCTGGGTCACACTTTCCGACAACGCATGCACCGTAATAGCCAACGCCAAACGGTGGAGCGAACAAGCCGATACTCATCGCCAGAATAACAACAATCGCATAGTGGATTTCGTGAACGCCCAATTGCTTGGCGATCGGGAACAGCAACGGGCCGAACAGCACAATCGCTGGAATACCTTCAAGCACCGCTCCGAGAACAACAAAGAGAGCGATCGACAGCACCATGAAACCAGCCATGCCACCCGGCGCTTGCTCCAACGCCTGCGCCAACTGCGCGGCGAAGCCGGATTGCGTCAACGCCCAGCTCATCGCCGTAGCCATAGCAATGATGATCATGATCGCGCCGGTCAGGCTCGCAGTCTCACGCAGCATCGGGTAAAGGCGCCGCCAGTCGAATTCGCGATAGATGATGATGCCGACGATCAACGTGTAGAGGACGCCGACGGTGCTGACCTC
>JAFKKS010000283.1 GCA_017304555.1 Hyphomicrobiales bacterium | reverse complement strand
TCCGCCTTGCCTATACTTCGGGCGTCGCTGCCTGCGCGACCAAAGCCGATTGTTTGGACACCGAGATGACCGCCGTCCTGCCCAATCCCGCGCTCCGCAACTTGCCGCCCTCCGGCTGGCCTCGCCTGAGGACGCTGGTCGGCCGGGCGTTGATGCGCCACTGCCCGGAGTGCGGCTACAACCACATCTTCGCCAACTGGTTCACGATCAAGGACGCCTGCCCGCGCTGCGGCTACGTCTTCGCGCGCGAAGGCGGCTATTTCCTCGGCGCCTACGCGGTCAACCTCGTCGCGGCCGAGTTCATCACCGTCTTCCTGCTCGTCCTTTTCCTGATCAAGACCGACTACCACTGGGTAACGCTGGAGCTGATCTTCATCCCGATGGGCATCATCCTGCCGCTCCTCTTCTTCCCCTACTCCCGCATGCTCTGGATGGCGATCGACCTCTACTTCACCCCCGAGAATCAGGTCTAAACGCGTCGAGCCCAGCCCGGCGATTCGCCAGGCCGGGCTCAGGTTGTCCGAGGCTTTTGCGCTCAGTCGTCGCCGGAGCTGGCGAGCGGGACGACGACCGGCCTGGACGCCGCGTCGAGACGCAGATCCGGCAGCCAGCGCAGCCAGGCCGGCAGGTACCAGTTGCGGTCGCCCAGGAGCGCCATCGCCGCCGGAACCAGAATCGCGCGGACGAGCGTCGCGTCGAGCAAGATGGCGACGGCGAGGCCGAATCCCGCTTGCTGCAGTTGCGACAAGCGCCCGGTCGCGAATCCCGAGAAGACCGCGACCATGATCAACGCCGCGCTCGTGATGATCTTGCCCGTCGCCTGCAATCCGACGGCGACCGACTCGCGGTTGTTGCGGGTTCGGTCGTAGTGCTCGCGGATGCGGCTGAGCAAGAAGACGTGGTAGTCCATCGAGAGCCCGAACAGGATGGCGAAGAGGAAGAGCGGCAGCCAGGATTCGATTCCCGGCGTCTTTTCAAACCCAAACCAGCTGTCGCCGTAGCCCTTCTGGAAGACGAGCACGAGCAGCCCATAGGCCGCGCCGACCGACAGCAGGTTCATCACGATCGCCTTCAATGGCACGACGATGGAACGGAACGCGATCAGGAGCAGCAGAAAGCTGAGCCCCAGCACGAAGGCAAAGACCCAGGGGGTGTAGGCGTCCACCGTGGCGAAGTCGTCGACGTTGTACGCGGTTTCGCCGGTCACCAGCACATCGGCTCGGACGCCGGAGAATGCGCTCGGCGCGAGCCGCTCCCGCAAGCGCGTGATCGCGGCCGTGGCGGCGGGACCGTCCGGCGAAACCGTCAGCGGAACCGTGACCAGCGTCAGATCGCGGCCTGCGACCGGCTTCACGTTCGGCGGCAGCGTAACGCTGCTCAGATGCAGCGAGTGATTCATATCGAGTTCGGCGACGTCGACCTCGATCGCGCTCGGGATCGCATCGGCCGGGCAGCGCACTTCGATCGTGTGCGTGACGATGTTGATGGCGCCGCCGCGCTTCACGCCGGGGGAGATTTCAGCGTTGCGAACGCGTATCGGAATGTTGACGCGGATGGTCGCGCCCTGACCCAGGCGCATGAAATCGACATGGATCGGAACGCCCTTGACCTTGTCGAGCTGGTAGTCGCGCGGGATCACCCGGTGCTTCTTACCGTCGATGTCGATGTCGTAGATCGTGGTGAGGAACCGGCCAGCGTAAATCTTCGTCCGCAGGTCGGCATGGTCGAGCGTGATGCTCAGCGGTTCCTTCGAGTCACCATAGATCACGCCGGGCGTGCGGCCTTCGCGGCGCTCTGCCCGGGCGGGACCGCGGCCGGCGCCGGAGCGGACCGTAGCCTTCAATTCCTTCACGCTCGTCATCGTCAAATCCTCGGTCAAGCCTTTGTTGCCACAACGAAATCCGGCGGCCGTTGCGGCCGTGCCAAGCACTTCGAGATTCCGGGCAAAACCCCATGCCAAGGGGTAATGGCGGGGCTTATAACCGCGTGCGCGCGCGAATTCAAGCAAGGCCGTGCCGGCAAAGGGTTGCCGGAGCGGCGAAACCGGCCTGATAGAGCCGTCAGGCGTGGGCGGTGCCGGACCCGGGAATGGTGCCCGTCAGGGGATCGGCCTGCTGCTCGCGCTGCGCGGCTTCCAGCGCCTCGATACGAGCCTTGAGAGCCTCGTTCTCTTCCCGGGCGAGGCGGGCCATTTCCTTGACCGCTTCGAACTCGTCGCGACGCACCACGTCGAGTTCACGCAGGATTCGCTCTGCTTGCGTGCGCATGACGGTGTCGAACTCGCGCCGCACGCCGCCCGCGACCCCCGCGGCGTCGTTCATGAGACGCGCCATCTCGTCGAAGATGCGGTTGCTTGTCTGCGCCATGGCTGATCCCCGTTTCGTGCGCCGATCGTCGACCCCCAGAATGGGGATGCCACGCCTTCGCCGCAAGATTGATGCTTGAGATCACGTGAAGCCGCGCTCGTCCACCGGCCTGGTTTCCTGATGATCCACCCTCGCATAAAAAGGGGCGGGCGGCGGCGATTCGTCGGCGCTTACGGCCCTGAGCATTTTACCGCCACACGCGCGAGGAATGCTCTTATGCGAACGAGAGAGTGCCGCTCCATCGATACGCGGACGGCACGACTCGAGGGAGTCGATGCCGCTTCTCGCGATCCCATTTCCCGCCTTCGATCCGATCCTGATATCGGTCGGCCCATTCGCTATCCGTTGGTACGCGCTCGCCTACATCTTCGGGATTTTGCTCGGCTGGCTTTATGCGCGCGCCATCATCGGCAACCAGAATCTCTGGGGCGGTCCGGCCCCACTGACCACGCTCGACTTCGACGACTTCATCGTCTGGGTGACAATCGGCATCATCCTCGGCGGGCGGATCGGCTACGTCCTCTTCTACAATCCTGCCTACTTCGCCGCGCACCCGGCCGACATCATTCAGCTGTGGCACGGCGGCATGTCGTTCCACGGCGGCTTCACCGGCTGCGTGCTTGCGGTGATCCTGTTTGCGCGCCGACGCGGCATTCCGATATTGACGCTGGGGGACATCACCTGCGCCGTCGGACCGATCGGATTGTTTCTCGGGCGGATCGCGAACTTCATCAACGGCGAGCTTTGGGGACGTCCGACCGATGTGCCCTGGGCCATGGTCTTTCCCAACGGTGGGCCGCTGCCGCGCCACCCGAGCCAGCTTTACGAAGCCGGCCTTGAAGGCATCGTGCTGCTGATCGTTCTCGTGTTGGCCGTTCGCGCCGGAGCGTTGAAGCGGCCGGGCCTCGTCGTCGGCATTTTCGCGGTCGGCTACGGCGTCGCGCGCATCGTCGGCGAGACGTTCCGCGAACCGGATGTGCAACTCGGATTCCTCTGGGGGGGCCTCACCATGGGAATGCTGCTGTCGCTGCCGATGATCCTTGCCGGTGTTGCCTTCATCGTGCACGCGTTGCGCCGAAAGCCGGTCTCGTCGCCGTGAATATGCCGACGCCGCTCGAGGAAGAGATCAAGCAACTCATCGCGGTTGACGGGCCTCTTTCCGTCGCGCGCTACATGGAATTGTGCCTCGCGCATCCCACTCACGGCTATTACGTCACGCGCGATCCGTTCGGCGTCCATGGTGACTTCACCACGTCGCCCGAGATCAGCCAGATGTTCGGCGAACTGCTCGGCCTGTGGGCCGCCGCCGCGTGGCGGGCGATGGGGGCGCCGAGCCTCGTTGTTCTCGCCGAGCTTGGCCCGGGCCGCGGCACGCTGATGCTCGATGCGCTTCGTGCGGCGACGCTCGTGCCGGAATTTCGCGCCGCGCTGTCCGTCGCATTCGTCGAGACGAGCCCGGTGCTGCGCGCGCAGCAGGAGGCCGCATTCGATGAGGTCGACGCCAAGGTGACATGGCACGCCGATCTTGCGGACGTGGCGGAAGGGCCGATCATCGTCATCGCGAACGAGTTCTTCGACGCTTTGCCGATACATCAGGCGGTAAAGACGCAGGCCGGATGGCACGATCGCATGATTGGTGCCGATGCCGAGGGGCGGCTCATCTTCGCGCTCAACCCCGATCCGATTCCGAGCTTCGAGTCGATCCTGCCGCAACGGCTGCGCAACGCGCAGCCCGGCGCGATTTTCGAATGGCGCTCGGATCGCACCGTGAATGAAATCTGCCGCCGTCTGCTGAGCTTCGGAGGCGTCGCTCTGGCGCTTGACTACGGGCATGTGGAGATGGGGCTCGGCGACACGCTGCAGGCGGTGCGTGCGCATGCGTATGTCGATCCGCTGGAGCGGCCGGGCGACAGCGATCTGACCGCGCATGTGGATTTTGCCGCACTCGTCGGCGCCGCGCACCATGCCGGTGTGAAGACATTCGGTCCGCTGACGCAGCGCGACTTTCTTATCCGCCTCGGGATCGAGGCGCGTGCCGGACGGCTGAAAGCGAGTGCGTCGCCGGGTCAGATGGCCGATGTCGATTCAGCGCTGGCACGTTTGATCGGCACCGGGCGCAACGAGATGGGGGCGCTGTTCAAGGTGCTGGCGCTGGCGAACTCGCGTTTGCAAACGCTGCCGGCATTTGACTCTTAAAGAGATTGATCGAAGGGCGCGGTCCGTATGAGCGACATGTATCTCCAGGCTTCTTCCTTGTCGGCGCTGCCGGGAATTCGGCACGCGTTCTTCACGCGCAACGGCGGCGTGTCGGGCGGCATCTACGAAAGCCTCAACGGCGGTGTCGGCTCGAAGGATGCGGCGGAACACGTCAGTGAAAATCGTTCGCGCATGGAAGATGCGCTCGGCGTTCCCCGCGGCCATCTCGTGAGCTGCTATCAGATCCATTCGCCGAACGTGATCGTCGCCGAAAAGCCCTGGACGCGCGCCGAAGCGCCGCGCGCCGACGCGATCGTGACGCGCACGCCCGGCCTTGCCGTTGGCGTGGCCACCGCCGACTGCGGCCCGATCCTGTTTGCGGATGGCGAGGCGTCGGTCGTCGGTGCTGCGCATTCCGGCTGGAAGGGCGCGATCGGCGGCGTGCTCGAAGCCGCCATCGAGAGCATGGAAAAGCTCGGCGCGCGGCGCGAGCGCATCGTCGCGGCGCTCGGCCCGATGATCAGTCAGCCGAGCTATGAGGTCGGCGCCGAGTTCGTTGCGCAATTCACAGCGCACGCCCCCGACAATGCGCGCTTCTTCACGCCATCGCCGCGTGAAGGGCACGCGCAGTTCGATCTTCCTGGCTACATCGCGATGCGGCTCACGCGCGCCGGCGTCGCGCATGTCGAAGACTTGAAAGCCTGCACTTACGCGGCCGCCGATCGCTTCTACAGCTATCGCCGCTCGACGCATCGGCACGAGCCGGATTACGGGCGGCACATCAACGCCATCGCGATCATGGGTTGAGCGCAGCCGCAGCTAGACCTCCCCGGCGTTTACCGTTACGAATCCGTTTCAGTCGGCACAGCGGGCGCGTCTCAATATGCAGCCTCGCGTGCTGGCGCAGGAGAGGCGATGCGTTGCATTTGGAACTGGCGTGCTCCAGCGAGCGGGCGCGCGTGCACCTATCGCATACCGGGCTTTGCGCTGGCTGCTCTCGCGGCGACGGCGTTGGGCGGCTGTGTCAGTGACGGCGAGCAAGGCACGGTTGCGCAGGTGCCGTCAGATGCCACGACGGTCGCGTTCGAATCGATCGACGGGCCGCCGCCCCCTGTCTTTGAGAAAATGGTGGATAGCCTCTCCAAGGCTGCCGCCCGCAGGCAGCTCACCGTCGTTTCGCGACAGGGCGACGCCGCCTATCGGGTACGTGGGTACGTCGCTGCCAATGTCGTCAGTGGCCGTACGCATATCGATTGGGTGTGGGACGTCTACGACGTCAGGCGACAGCGTGCGCTGCGCATCACCGGGGACGAGGCCACGAGCCGCAAGCTGCGCGATGCGTGGGCCGGGGCGGACGATGCCGCCGTCGGCCGCATCGCCGAGACCAGCGTCGAGCGGCTGGCAGCCTTTGTTGGCGGCCCAGCCGTCGCGCCGGCTCAATCCGTCGGCGGCTCGCTCGTCGCGGAGGCGGAGACGGCGGCGCCTGTTGCCGCCACGCCCGAGCCTCCGCAGCCGCAAAAGCGGGCGCGGACGGCTCAGAAAACCGCCCCCGCGCAGGTCGCGCTCGCGGCCCGGCGCTGAGCGGCGTACCGCGCAACCCACTTGCGCCTAAAGGCTAGGCTTCTACAGCGGCAAAAATCAGGGACAACGGCCACAGGTGATTGCCGCAGCGAATGCGGCTTGATATCACGCAGCCGCGCGGCTGCAGGCAAGGCAATGGAGTATCCGAATGGGGGGTAAGAACGGGGCGATCAAGCTCGTCGCCGGAAACTCCAACCGTGCGCTCGCCGAGGCGATAGCGGCCTATCTCGCGACCCCGCTGAGCAAGGCCGTCGTGCGGCGTTTCGCCGACATGGAGATTTTCGTCGAGATCCAGGAGAACGTCCGCGGCGCCGACGTGTTCGTGCTGCAGTCGACGTCTTATCCGGCGAACGACCACCTGATGGAGCTCTTGATCATCATAGACGCGCTGCGCCGCGCGTCCGCCAGGCGCATCACCGCCGTGATCCCGTATTTCGGTTATGCGCGGCAGGATCGTAAGCCCGGCCCGCGCACGCCGATCTCTGCCAAGCTCGTCGCCAACCTCATCACCCGCGCCGGCGCCGACCGCGTGATGACACTCGATCTGCATGCCGGGCAGATCCAGGGCTTCTTCGATATCCCGACCGACAACCTCTATGCCTCGCCGGTGATGGTGCGGGATATCCGCGAGCGCTTCGACCTCAAGAATGTCGCGGTCGTGTCGCCGGACGTCGGCGGCGTGGTGCGCGCGCGCGGCCTCGCCAAGCGCATCGATGCGCCGCTCGCCATCATCGACAAGCGGCGTGAGCGCGCCGGCGAGTCCGAAGTGATGAACGTCATCGGCGATGTTGAAGGGCGGACCTGCATCCTGATCGACGACATCGTCGATTCCGGCGGCACGTTGGTGAACGCCGCCGACGCGCTGCTCGAGAAGGGCGCGAAGGATGTCTACGCCTATCTCAGCCACGGTGTGCTTTCCGGTGGCGCGGTCGCACGCGTGACGGCATCGGCGCTCAAGGAACTCGTCATCACCGACTCGATCCAGCCGACCGAGGCGGTGCGCGTCGCGCGCAATATCCGTGTTCTCTCGATCGCGACGTTGATCGGCGAAGCGATCGGGCGCACGGCAAGCGAAGAGAGCGTGTCGAGCCTGTTCGACTGAGCGCTGTTTTTCCTACATCTAGGATATGACCCGTCATGCCCGGCCTTGTGCCGGGCATCCACGCCTTTCTTTACCGCAGCACATAAGACGTGGATGGCCGGGACAAGCCCGGCCATGACGAACATCGCTTATCCCGCCGTTAGTCTCTGTGGACGGGCGCAGTATCCCGGTTGCTCAAATCCGGCAAATCAGAATCAATCAAGCCGCAATTTTGGTGTCGGCGACTCGACCGCGATATATTCGACCGCAGGTGATTCGGCTGATGTCAGCGGCGCAGTGTTTTGTGTCCGCGCCGTGATGTAACCCGCTCGCTCGGCCTCGCGCCGGCGAGGTAAGGAGACGATATGTCCCTGATCGACATCTCCGAGGAACGCCGGAACAATCCTGTCGATGTCGTCGAGCACTTGGCCGCGATCAAGGAATGGGCCTTCGACCGCGCCGCCGACGATGAGATCGCGATTTCGGTGAAGGGGCGCTGGACCGACTATCATCTCTCCTTCACCTGGATGGACGAGATCGAGTCTCTGCATCTCGCCTGCGCCTTCGATCTGCGTGTGCCGGAGCGACGCCGGATCGAAGTGCTGCAACTGATCTCGCATGTGAACGAGCAGCTTTGGGTCGGGCATTTCGATGTTTGGAGCCGCGACGGCGTGATCATGTTCCGTCATGCGCTGATCCTTGCCGGCGGCGTCGAGGCGTCAGGGCGGCAATGCGAAGTTCTGCTCGAGGCGGCGCTGGAAGCGTGCGAACGCTACTATCAGGCGTTCCAGTTCGTCGTCTGGGCCGGCAAGTCCGCGCGCGAGGCGATGGATGCCGCGATGTTCGAGACGGCCGGTGAGGCCTGAGTCCGAAAAATCGGCGTGACGTCGATCGCTTAGCGAACTCCGCTCGTCCCCGCGAACGCGGGGACCCAGGGCCAGACATTCTGGATTCCCGCTTTCGCGGGAATGAGCGGTCAAAAGCATTTCGTTTCAGACGTGGCAGAGGTTAGGGTCGCGGCCACAATCAACGTCGGGCCTTCCATGACCTCCAAAGCCAATCCTCATCCTGAAAGCCTGCGCGACGTCGCTGGCACGGTCGTTCTCGTCGGCGCCGGCAATATGGGCGGCGCTATGCTCGAAGGCTGGCTTGGCCTCGGCCTCTCCCCCGCGCAGGTCGTGATCCTGGACCCGAAGCCCTCGGACGCTTTGCTCGTGCGGATCGGGCCTGAGGTCCGCTGCAATCCGCCGAGGGAAACACTGACCAATGTCGCCGCGCTCATCCTCGCGGTGAAGCCGCAGGTCGCGCCGGATGTCGTGCCCGGGCTCGCGCCGTTGGCTGGACCGGGGACGGTCGCTGTTTCGATCATGGCCGGCAAGACCATCGCCTTCCTGGAGGGCAACCTGCCGGGCGCGGCGATTGTCCGCGCGATGCCGAACACGCCGGCCTCGATCGGCCGCGGCATTACCGTCGCCGTCCCCAACGGCCGCGTCACGCCGCAGCAACGCACATTAACGACGCGGCTGTTGGCGGCGTGTGGGCAGGTCGAATGGGCCGATGACGAAGCTTTGATCGACGCCGTGACGGCGGTGTCGGGCTCCGGCCCGGCCTACGTCTTCCTGATGGCGGAAAGCCTGGCGCGGGCAGGCGCGGCGGCGGGCCTTCCGGCCGACCTCGCGGCGCGGCTCGCCCGCGCAACAGTCGCCGGAGCGGGCGAGCTCCTTCACCGCTCGGACCTTGAAGCAGCGACGTTGCGCCAGAACGTCACCTCGCCCGCCGGCACGACGGCTGCGGCGCTGGAGGTGCTGATGGCCGCCGATGGCCTCGACCCGCTGCTCAAGAAGGCGGTCGCTGCGGCCGTGCGCCGGTCGCGCGAATTGGCGGGGTAGGGCATTTTCAAGCGACGTGGACGCCGGTTCGCGTGAAGAAATCCGACTAAATCAGGAACGGCGGCGACCTGGAACCTTCGGCCTGACGGCCCCATTTAAGCTGTTAGGTGTCGGATCAGGAGAGCATCATGGCCGAAACATCTGGATTGCCCGCGGCCGAAAACGGTGACCGCGACAAGATCATCGACGCCCTCATGGCTTTGCTCGCCGAGCGGCGCTTCGAGCGGATCGGCTTCAACGATGTCGCGGCGAAGGCCGACATATCGCTGGCGCGTTGCCGCGCGCAGTTTAACTCGCTCTTCGCCGTGCTGGCTGCGCAGTTCGCGCGCATCGACAAGCAGGTGCTCGACGGCATCGACGCCGACATGGCGCAGGAAAGCCCGCGCGAGCGTCTGTTCGACATCATGATGCGCCGCCTCGAGGCGCTGGCGCCGCACAAGGCCGCGATCCGCTCGCTCGCGCACTCCGCACGCTGCAATCCGCCGCTGGCTCTGGCGCTCAACGGCATGACGGCGCGCTCGCAGCAGTGGATGCTGACAGCCGCCGGCATTTCGGCGCACGGTTTGCGCGGCGCGGTGCGCTCGCAAGGTCTGGCCCTACTCTACGCGGACGTGATGCGCACCTGGCTGCATGACGACGACCCGGGTCTGGCACGCACCTTGGCAGCCTTGGATCGCGCGCTCGGGCGCGGAGCGCAGTTGTCGCAGTGTTTCGATCGGTTGTGCCGCTTCGCCCCGCGCTCGCCGTTCCGCCGTCGCCGCTGGCAGCCGCGCGACCACAGCAACGATCCGGGCGAGCAGCCGGCGGTGGTGTAAAGCTTCCCTAAACCGGTACGCGCACCGTCGCGCGCAACCCGCCGAGCGGGCTTTCGCCGAGCGTGAGATCGCCGCCGTGCGAGCGCGCGATGTCGAGCGCGATGGCGAGCCCCAGTCCCGTGCCGCCTTGATCCTGGTTGCGTGCATCGTCGAGTCGCATGAACGGCTTGAAGACCTCTTCGCGCATTTCTACGGGAATGCCGGGGCCGTCGTCGTCGACGGTGATCGTCAGCCAGCGGTGATCGCGATGCCCGGTGATCGCAATCGCGTCGGCGAAGCGCGCGGCGTTCGAAACGAGATTGGAAAGGCAGCGCATGAACGCGGCCGGGCGCACTGAGACCAGCGGTCGTCCGTAGAACGATACGGTGGTCTTGTGACCGTTACGCTCGCTATCCGCCTGCAGTTGTTCGAGCAGCGCTGCGATGTCGGTCTCCTCGGATTGCTCGCCGGAATCGCCACGCGCGAAAGCGAGGTAATCCTCGAGCATGTGCGCCATCTCGTCGACGTCCTTTTTCATGGCGTCGACTTCCGGCCCGTCGCCGATCAGCGCAAGCTCCAACTTGAAGCGCGTCAGCACCGTGCGCAGGTCGTGCGAGACGCCGGCGAGCATCGTCGTGCGCTGGTCGATCGTGCGCTCGATCCGCCGCTTCATCTCGATAAAGGCGCCCGCCGCCTGACGCACCTCGCGCGCGCCGCGCGGACGGAAGGGGGGCACGTCGCGCCCCTTGCCGAAACTCTCCACGGCGTCGGTGAGCGAGAGGATCGGCTTGATCTGGTTGCGCAGAAACAGGATCGCGACGGTGAGCAGAACGAGCGATGTGCCGACCATCCACAGCAGGAAGATGTGCGAGTTCGAGGCATAAGCGGCGTTGCGGCGCGCGAACACGCGCAGCACGGAGTCGTCGAGCGCGATGCGGATTTCGACCAAGGCCGATTTGCCGACCGTGTCGATCCAGAACGGCCGCGCGATCTGTTTGCTGATCTCGACCGACAGGGTTTGGTCGAGCAGGGAGAAGAACGGCTTCGGTCCCGGCGGCGGCAGTTCGCCTGCCGGCAGGAAGTCGACGGCGAGGCCAAGCCGGTCACGCGCAATGCGTTTGATCGTCGCGCGCGCGGCGTCTTGCGGGTACGTCTGGTAGACGTCGATCAGCGCCGCGATGTCCTGCGTCACCGCTGCGGAAAGGCGGCGCGTGACCGTGTTCCAGTGCCGCTCCATGAAGACGAAGGCGACGACCGATTGCAGGATCACCATCGGCGTGACGATGATCAGCAGCGAACGGACATAGAGTCCCTTCGGCATGCGGCTGTTGAGCCAGCGGGCGCTGCCGCTCCAGAGACTGCGCACTCGTTCGGCGGCGGACCGCAGCGTCGAATGATGCGCATCGACGCTGGTCATGGCAGCGTCATCAACCTGTAACCGATGCCGCGAACGGTCTGGATCATGAGCGGGTTCGCCGGGTCGCGCTCGATCTTGCGGCGCAGCCGGTTGATCTGCACGTCGACGGCGCGCTCGTTCGCTGCGGCGCCCGTCCCGGCGAGCGCGAGGCGCGGAACCGTCTCGCCGGAATTCTCTGCCAGCACCGTCAGCATCTCGCGTTCGCGATCGGTGAGGTGGATCACGTCGTCGCCTTGACGCAGTTCTCGGCGGTCGATGTGGAAGACGAAATCGGCAAAGCGAACGTTTGCCGCCGCGACCGACTCGATCGTCTGTGCGCGCTTGAGGATGTTGGCGACGCGCAGCGAAAGCTCGCGCGGCTCGAACGGCTTCGGCAGATAGTCGTCCGCGCCGAGCTCGAGGCCGCGGATGCGGTTCTCCGTTTCCGAGCGCGCAGTCAGCATCAATATCGGAACGTCGGAATTCTCACGGATCGAGCGCGCGAGATCGAAGCCGGATTCGCCGGGCATCATCACGTCGAGGATGAGAAGATCGAAGCTCATGCCGTCGAGTTTCGCGCGCGCCTGCTTGGCGCTGTCGGCGGTCGTTACGCGAAAGCCTTCGCCGACGAGATAACGCGAGAGGAGGTCGCGGATGCGGCGGTCGTCGTCGACAACGAGGAGGTGCGGCGCGTTGTCCGCGAGAGACGCGGCTGTGGCGCTGATCGTTGCGGTGTCAGTCATCGGCACGTGACGCCCGGTCGGCTTGCGCGATCAGCTTCAGCACGCCCGCGCGTGCTTCAGGGTCGATCAGCGCAGCAAGGAAACGGTGGGCCGCCTCATGGGCACCCGGTTCAAGATCGGCGAGAGCGCGACCGATACGGTCGGTCTGCAGGCGGGCGAGGCGCATGGCGAGAGCTTGCCCTTTCGGTGTGACGTAAAGGAGGCGCTGCCGCCGGTCCCGCGGCCCTTCGCGCTGTGTGATGTAACCCTGGTCGAGCAGTTGCTTCAGCACGCGGCCGAGCGACTGCTTGGTGATGCGAAGAATGTCGAGCAGGTCCGCAACCTTGATGCCGGGATTGCGGTTGACGAAATGCAGCACCCGGTGATGGGCGCGTCCGAACTGCAGCGCCTCCAGCACATGGTCGGGGTCGCTGACGAAATCCCTATAAGCGAAGAAAAGGAGCTCGATCAGATCCCAGGTGGGCTCGGCCTCTGACGGCGCCGTTTTTGCCATGGGGGCCTCGCGGGGGGGCGGCATGAAATTTATGTCAGCCATGTTGACATATTTTGCATCGCTTGTTACGTCTTCGGGGCAAATTGTGAAATGATCTTGCCAAGGCGCTTGGCTGCTTCACCGGTCGCCACCCACCCTTGGCCGCGCAACATATCATCTCGCTTGCGACTCCGTACTGCCATGTCGCGCGGGACCATGCCGGGCCGCCGGGCCCAGGAGGAAATGCCATGGCTTTGACATTCGATCAACGCGACGGCGTCATCTGGTACGATGGCAAGCTGATACCCTGGGCAGACGCCAAGCTGCATGTCCTGAGCCACGGGCTCCATTATGCGAGCGCCGTCTTCGAGGGTGAGCGCGCCTATGGCGGCGACATCTTCAAGTGCACGCAGCACTCCGAGCGGCTGATCCGCTCCGGCAAAGTGCTCGATTTTGACATTCCGTATTCCGCGGCCGAGATCGACGCCGCCAAACGCCTCGTCCTCAAGACGAACGGCCAGACCGACGCCTATGTCCGCCCGATCGCCTGGCGCGGCAGCGAGATGATGGGCGTCTCCGGCCAGCAGAACAAAATCCACCTCGCCATCGCGACCTGGGAATGGCCGAGCTATTTCGACCCGGCGGAGCGCCTGAAAGGCATCCGTCTGGCGCTCGCGGACTATCGCCGCCCCGATCCGAAGACCGCGCCGGTGCTGGCCAAGGCCGCCGGCCTCTACATGATCTGCACGATCTCGAAGCATAAGGCCGAGCGCGAAGGCTACGCCGACGCGATGATGCTCGACTGGCAGGGCCGCGTTGCCGAGTGCACCGGCGCCAACATTTTCTTCGTGCAGGACGGCAAGCTGCACACGCCGATCGCCGATTGCTTCCTCGACGGCATCAGCCGCCAGACGGTGGTCGAACTTGCGAAACGCCGCGGCATCGACATTGCCGAGCGGCGCATCATGCCGGATGAGCTTTCCGGCATGTCGGAATGCTTCATCACCGGCACGGCCGCAGAAGTGACGCCCGTCTCGGAAATTGCCCAGTGGCGCTTCAAGCCCGGCAAGATCACGGAGCAACTGATGGCGGACTACACCGCCGAGGTGCAGCCGAAGGGCAAGGCCGCGGCTGCGTAAGCGGCTTAGCCTTCAACTCCGCTCATTCCCGCGAAAGCGGGAATCCAGAATTTGTGGCCCTGGGTCCCCGCTTTTGCGGGGACGAACCGAGTGGATGGAGGCGCTATAGTTTCGGCACCAGACCCAGCGCCTCGCGCCGGCTCCAGCGCGACACCATCAGCACGGCGACAACAGCGAGCCCGACCGCCAGCCCGATCCAGATTCCTGTGCCGCCCCAGCCGGCGGCGAACGCGAGGGCGGCGCTCACCGGCAAGCCCAATCCCCAATAGCCGAGCGCGGCGTAGACCATCGGCACGCGCGTATCGTGCAGGCCGCGCAACATGCCCGCGCCGACGACCTGCGCGCCGTCGGCGATCTGGAACACCGCCGCCCAGAACAGGAACGAGACCGCAAGCGTGATGACCTCGGCGTTGGCGGCGTCGCGCACGTCGACGAAGGCGCCGGCCATCACGCGCGGCGCGAAGATCATCAGCGCCGCCGTCGTCGTCATGAAGCCGACGCCAAGCGCGAGCGCGACCCAGCCGGCGCGCGTAATCCCGTCATTGTCCTGTGCGCCGAGCGCGCGGCCGACGCGCACCGTCGCCGCTTGGCCGAGCGCCAGCGGCACCATGAAGGTCGTCGAGGCGATCTGGATGGCGATCGCATGCGCGGCGAGCGCGGACGCGCTGATGAGCCCCATCAGGACGACGGCGCCGTTGAAGGTCGTGACCTCGAACATCATCGTCGCGGCGATCGGCAACCCGAGGCGCAAAAGCTCACGCAAGCGCGGCCAGTCTGGACGCCAGAAACGGCCGAACAAGCGATACCGCCGGAAGCGCCGGTCAAGGACCAGGACGAGTGCGAGACCACCGAACATGAAGAAGTTCGAGAGTGTGCTCGCGATGCCGGAGCCGGCGAGGCCGAGCGCGGGAAAGCCGAGGTGGCCGAAGACGAGGCACCAGTTGGCGCCAGCGTTGAAGAGCACGGCGAGGCCAGTCACAAGCACGGCCGCGCGCGGCCGCTCCAGCGTCGAGATGAACGAGCGGATGACGATGAAGCCGAGGAAGGGCAGATACCCCCACTGCAGCCCGTGCAGGAAGATTCCAGCCTTCGCGGCAAGCTCGGGCTTCTGCCCGAGCAGCAGCAGAACTGCCTCCGCGTTCCACAGCACGATCCAGGCAGGGATCGTGATGCCGACAGCGGCCCATAAGCCCTGGCGGAACGTGCGCCGCACGTCGCGCACAGAAAAGCGGTTGCGCCCGAGCTCGCGCGCCATCATCGGCGCGGTCGCCGTCATCAATCCGATCGCGAAAATAAGGAACGCAAAATAAAGATTGGCGCCGAGCGTTCCGGCGGCGAGCGCTTCCGGGCCGAGATGACCGATGAAGATCACATCGGTCGTGGTCAGAGCGATCTGCGCGAGGTTGGTGAGGATCAGCGGCCAGCCAAGCGCCAGCGTCGCGCGCAACTCGGCGATCCAGGCCGCGCGCGCCGGGGACGCTTCGAGTGTCGCTTCCGTCGAAGTGCTCATGGCTCACTTGCGAGACGCCGCGCGCCGCTCGCAGCAGGCTGCGATCGGTCACAGGCGGTCGGTCGGTGTGTCGGGACGGGCGGTGTTAGTCGTTTTACGTCGGGAAAGCAAACTAGACCGGCTTATGTGAGAGCTCGTTGCGCGCCACTATCTCCGCTCGTCCCCGTGAAAGCGGGGACCCAGAACCGAGACCACTCGATTC
>JAFKKS010000282.1 GCA_017304555.1 Hyphomicrobiales bacterium | reverse complement strand
GGCGTCCTCGGCATGCCGGGCATGACCGCTTACACCGGCCTCGACGAGATCGGTAAGCCGAAAGCTGGCGAGACCGTCGTTGTTGCGGCGGCCTCCGGCGCCGTCGGATCGGTCGTCGGGCAAATCGCCAAGCTCAAAGGCGCCCGCGCGATCGGCATCGCCGGCGGCGCGAAGAAATGCGCGTTTGTGAAAGACGAACTCGGCTTCGACGCCTGTATCGACCATCGCGCGCCGGACTTCGCCGAACAACTCAAAGCCGCCTGCCCGAACGGCATCGACGTCTACTTCGAGAATGTCGGCGGCGCCGTGTTCGATGCCGTGCTGCCGCTCTTCAATCCGTTCGCGCGCATGCCGCTCTGCGGATTGATCTCGCAGTACAACGCGACCGAACTCCCGCCCGGCCCCAACAAGCTGCCGCAACTGATGCGCGCCATCTTGACCAAACGGCTGACGATCCGCGGCTTCATCGTCTTCGACTTCGCCGCGCGCGAACCGGACTTCCTGCGCGACATAACGGCATGGGTTGCGGCCGGCAAAGTGAAATATCGCGAGGATCGTGTCGACGGTCTGGAGAACGCGCCGCGCGCGCTGATCGGTCTCCTGCGCGGGGAGAACTTCGGCAAGCTCGTCGTGCGCGTCGCGAAAGACGCTTAGCGACGCGGTCACCCGCGCCGAACGCGTTCAATTGCGTGGCGGCGACCATCCCGGCGGCGGCCCGTGCTTCTCGATCGCGTCCACAACCTCGCGATGGCGGCGATCATTCCGCTTCATGTGGACGGCGATCAGCGCGTGCAGCGACGGCACAAAGAACAGCACTGGAAAAACCAGCCCGAAGATGACGCACGGGATGATCAGGACGACGTTGAGGATGGCCGAGAACGGCTGCCCGTTGAGAAGCAGGCCGAGCGGCGGCAGAAACGCTGCGAGAATATAGATCATGCTCATCCCCTTCCCTGTCGCACCGCGCCCCTATTTGGGATGAGGTAACCGGAACGGTAGAGGGTTGCCGAAAGAAAAATGCGCGGCCGGGGCCCAGCGCCCGAGAAAAGGGATCGCCGCTACTTGCAGGGCTTCGCCGGTTTCATGTCGAGCGACGTCATCTCGCCGGTGACGACGAAGTCGCCGTAATCAATCTTCAGCGCGCGCGAGACGCCGTTCTCGTAAAGCTCGAAGGAGATTGCATAGGCTGGCGTCTGCTCGCCGCTCTGATCCGCCTTGGCGCGATCGAAGTAGCTCACCGTCACCGGCCAGCGCGTGAGATGCGCGAGCGATGCCTGACCGGCGGCCGCATCTTTCGGCGGCGACTGCTCCGGGGCGATAGCGTGCCCGATGACCGTCAGCGTGTTGTAGACCTTCTCACCCGTCTCGGAGCCGTCGAAGACCGCCGCCTCAAGTAATGTCTTGCCTTCGCGCGCCGCCTCGATGACGCGGCGCATGTGCTCGGATGGAAAGATCACAGCGCCAAGTTGCGCCTTCTTCTTTTCCGGCTTGGTCAGGCTCACCGAGACGCCGTTGTCGCCGCGTCCGGCGAGCCCGTCGGAACCGTCCACCTCACGTCCGCCGAGAAAATTCTGCACCGTGAATCGAAAACTCTTGCCGTCCCCCTCCTCCCAATTGGAGGTGCGCAAATCGCTCAGGACGTTCTCGCCTTCGCCCGACTCGAGTTCGGTCACCTGCCGGAACTGCAGCGCATAACCCTCGCAGCGGCTCCCCTCGAAATCGTAGAGGATGCGGCCGCGCACCCCTTCCAGCCCCCGCTTGCCGCGTGACTGGCCAAGCTTCAGATCATAGATCGCGCGGTGCGGAGCGAGTTCGACAACGCCCGTCGGTGTTTCAGCGGAGACTGAGGCCGTGGGAAAAAACACAAAAAGCGCGAGCGTCACCAAGGAGCAGCGCGTCCGGCACGGCAACATGTATGATTCTCCGCATCGCCCCCAGCGTGGAACATAGGGGTGCCCCTAACCCACGGCAACTGCAACGCGCTTGCCTGTGCCCGCCCAATCGGACAAGAGTTGGGTGAGGCTCGCCCCGGTTCCGCGTGGGCGAACGAATTGTGGCGGACGACAAGGAGTACGCGATGGCCGGAACGGTCGAGAAGAAGCTTGCTGATATGGGCATTACGCTACCGGAGCCGGCGACGCCGGTTGCGAACTACGTGCCCTTCGTGCGCGTCCGCAATCATCTCGTTCTGTCGGGCCAGATCTGCACCGATAACGACGGTAAGCTCGTCGCGAAGGGGAAACTCGGCGCCGGCGTCTCGGTCGAAGACGGGCAGAAGGCGGCGCGCGCCTGCGCGATCAATCTCCTTGCGCAGGTAAAAGCGGCGATCGGCGACCTCGACAAGGTCTCACGCGTCGTAAGGCTTGGGGGCTTCATCAATTCCGCACCGGAGTTCACCGACGGCGCCAAAGTGATGAATGGCGCGTCCGATCTGATGGTCACAGTCTTTGCCGACAAAGGCCGTCACGCACGCTCGACGGTCGGCGTCGCGAGCCTTCCGCTCGACGCCGCCGTGGAGGTCGAAGGGATTTTCGAGGTCGATTGACGCCAAAGGGCGAACGCCATGGCCGCGCTCGATTGGTTGACGGCACGGCCGGTCGCCCATCGCGGGCTGCATGACGCCGCGGCCGGCGTCATCGAGAACATGCCGGCGGCGTTCAACGCGGCCATCGCTGGGCACTACGCCATCGAATGCGACGTACAGCTCAGCGCTGACGGCGAAGCGATGGTGCACCACGACTTCGCGCTCGGCCACTTGACCGAAGGGCAAGGGCCGCTCGCGTCTTTTTCCGCCGCTGAGCTCAAGCGCGTGCCGTTCAAAGCGACGGCGGAGCACATGCTGACGTTAAGCGAGCTTTGCGACCTCGTCGGAGGCCGCGTGCCGCTGATCGTCGAAATCAAAAGCAACTTCGACGGCGCGCTGCCGCTGGTGCAGCGAACCGCCACAGTTTTGCAAAATTATCGCGGCCCCGCGGCGGCGATGTCTTTCGATCCGAATGCGGTCGAAGCATTGCGCGCCGTCGCACCGAGCCTGACGCGCGGCATCGTCGCCGAGCGCTACTACCGGCATGAGGAATGGGCGAGCCTCTCCCGCGCAGAGAAGACCGTGCTCGGCAACTTGCTGCATACGTTCCGCACACGGCCGCATTTCGTCGCCTATTGGGTTAAAGACCTGCCGACCTTGGCGACGTTCGCGGCGCGCCATCTGTTCGGCTTGCCGCTCCTCACGTGGACCGTTCGCACGCCGGACGATCGCGCGCGCGCCGCGCGCTACGCCTCGCAGATCATCTTCGAAGGCTTCCGCGCCTGATACCGCGCCTTATTTTTCTATGAGCATCCGGTCGCCCCAGCGCGCACGCCGCGCCGCCTTGTAGGCATCGCCATCACGCCGCGTGAACAACTGCTCGGCAAGCGTCCCGTCCGGGCGGCAGAGTTTCAGCCAAGCACGGCCGCCGGCTTGCCGCGGCGGGCCAACGACACGCGCCGCTTTGTCCGGCACAGGCATCCGCGCCGCCGCCACATAGGCGAACTTCTCGTCTTCCCACGGCACCTCCCCGCCTTTCGCCAGCCGGTGCACACGCGAGCGCGCCACCCGCCGCGAAAAATGGCACCAATCCGGCGCAACGATCGGACACGCCTCTTGGTGCGGGCACGGCGCCAAGAGATGCGCAGATGCGGCGATCAATTGTTGACGGACGGCAAGAATGCGCGCGAAGCCGGCCGGCGTGCCCGGCTCGACGATGAGAAGCACGCCGCGCGTCAGTGCCCACAGTCGCTCGATCAGTGCCCGGCGCGCCTCTGCGCCGATCTCGTCGAGCACGTAAGCGGCCGTCACCAGGTCGCGCGGCGGCGTCTCCGGCAAGCCTTGTGAAAAATCTGCGGCGCGCCAATCAACACGCGCGATCGGCCCCGTCTGTGTCAGGCGCTCGCCCCAGCCACGCACCGGCGCGCTTGCTTCGACGAGCAGCGCTTCGTCGAGGTCCGGCCAGCAATCCACCGCCGCCCACAGCACCGTTCCGGGGCCGGCGCCGACGTCGAGCAGCGAAGCAGGCGCAAAGTCGGGCCGCGCGATAGCGACTTGTTCCAGCGCGGCACGGACGGCCGCATAGGTCGCCGGAAGCCGCGTCGCGAGATAAGCGAGCGCCGCGCCCTCATCGCCGATGTGGAAGCTGCCGTCGCGCAACTCCGCCCGGTAGCGTTGAGACAGGCGTGCGGCGGCGCGCGCAAGGTCGGCGGGCGCAACACCCGCCAAAGCCTGCTCGACACCCTGGCGCAATGCGGCAGGCAACTCCATCTCAAGGCCTCATGGCTGCAGCCACGGCGCGGTCAGAATCGCGTGAGCACTCGTTTTCCGGCCCATATTGCGTGTAGGTTCGTGAGCGATTTCCAAACCACAAACCGGCGACGCAAACGCCGTCAGCCGTGAACGCCATCACCACCTCCGCATGAGTAGCAAAGAACTCCGCATTCGCGTCGTCCCCTCGATCGCCGAGATTTCCGCGAGCGATTGGAACGCGTGCGCCAATTCCGATGAATCGCTTTCTCAAGCCCTTGAATCATCACATGCGCGCACGGATTCAAAATCTGAGAGCATTGGCTATAACCCGTTCATTTCGCACGAATTCTTGAGCGCGCTCGAAGCCTCGAAGTCGGCCACGGCGCGCACCGGCTGGCAGCCGCAGCACTTGGCGCTGGAAAGCGACGATGGCGCGATCATCGGCGTCGCGCCTTGTTATCTGAAATCGCACTCGCGCGGCGAGTATGTTTTCGACGCCGGCTGGGCGGAAGCCTATGAGCGCGCCGGCGGTGACTACTATCCGAAGGTGCAAGTGTCGGTGCCGTTCACGCCCGCGACCGGACCGCGCCTCCTCGCACGCGCCGGAACCGACCGGACGGCCGTTCGCACGGCCCTCGCCTCCGGGCTCGTCGAACTCGCGCGCCTGCGCGAAGCCTCGTCGGTCCACGTCACGTTCTTGCCGGAAGCGGAAGCGGACCTGCTGAGCACGCACGGCTTCCTGCGCCGCACCGATCAGCAATTCCATTGGGAAAACGCCGGCTACGCAACCTTCGACGACTTCCTCGCCGCTCTTGCCTCGCGCAAGCGCAAGGCGGTGCGGCGCGAGCGTGAGACCGCCCTCGCCTCCGGCGTCTCCGTGCATTGGCTCACCGGCGCCGATCTCACCGAAGAGGCGTGGGACGCGTTCTTCACCTTCTACATGGAGACCGGCTCGCGCAAATGGGGGCGCCCGTATCTCACCCGCGCGTTCTTCTCGCAGGTCGGCGAGAGCATGCGCGATCACATCCTGCTGGTCATGGCGAAGCGCAACGGTCGCTACATCGCCGGCGCGCTGAACTTCATCGGCTCCGACACGCTCTACGGCCGCCACTGGGGCGCGATCGAGCACCATCCCTGCCTGCATTTCGAGGTCTGCTACTATCAGGCGATCGCGTTCGCCATCGCGCGCGGGCTCAGGCGGGTCGAGGCCGGCGCGCAGGGTGAGCACAAGCTCGCCCGCGGCTACTTGCCTGTCACCACCCATTCGGCCCATTACATCGCCGACCCGAGCTTACGCCGCGCCATTGCCGATTATCTCACGCGCGAGCGGCGCTATGTCGACGCGGCGCACGACGAACTTGCTGCGCTCGCGCCGTTCCGCAAGAATTCGCCGAAAGAATTCGACCGTTGAACAGGAGTGACGTGATGGGCGGCTATGACAACAACAACATCTTCGCGAAGATCCTGCGCGGCGAACTGCCGGCGCATAAGGTCTACGAAGACGACAAGACGTTCGTCTTCCTCGACATCATGCCGCGCGCGCCCGGCCACGCTTTGATCATTCCGAAGGCGCCGGCGCGCAACCTGCTCGACGTCGCGCCCGGCGACCTTGCCGCGGTGATGGCGACGACACAGAAGGTCGCGCGCGCTGCCATGAAAGCGTTCGACGCGGCAGGCATCACCATGCAGCAGTTCAACGAGCCGGCGGGCGGCCAGGTCGTCTTCCACCTTCACGTCCACATCATCCCGCGCCAGGAAGGCGTACCGCTGAAACCACCGGCGACATTCAAGGAAACAACGGAAAACCTCACCGCGCATGCCGACAGACTGCGCGCGGCTCTGAACGCGGCATAGCGCGAGGCTACAACTTAAAGCTACCCCGCCGCCCACGCGCCGGTCATAAGCGCGATTTCGCCAACCGCGACGCCGACGAAGACGGACCGGCGCGCCGCGAGAAAAGCGCCGAAGCCGATGATGACCGCACCGACACGGATCGTCAGCGGAACGTCGGCGAGCGTTCCGGGCGCAAACAAGACGATCTTGGCGATGACCCCGGCGAGGATCGCGGTCGCGACCGCGCGCACCCACACGATGGTGTCGGAGCGTTCGTCGATGCCGTGCGCGACGATCAAGCCGAAGAAGCGCCAAATTTCGTTCGGCAGAAAGCCGAGCAGCACCAGCGCGAGGTAAGGCGCAAGATCCCCAAAAGCGGCGCTCATGCGCGGCTCCTGCGCATGCGCCACGCAAAGAAGGCGAGCGTTCCGGCGAGAAGCCCGGACCACAGGATGTCGAGCTCAACCTTGTAGAACGCCATCACCGGAGCGATGAGCAGCCCCAGTACCAAAGCAAGCTTGTCGGCAAGGTGGCGGCTGTTGCGCGCGAGCGACATCATGAACGAGAGCGGCGTGAGAAACAGCAACGCCGACGCCAACGCGGTCGGCAGTTCGCGCGCCATGAAGTAGCCGGAGAGAACGGCGACCACCGCCGTGATCGTTAGCGCTGCGCCGAAGCCGTTGACGAATGCGACGCGATTTGCCGGGGCGATGTCGGGAAGAAGCCGCTGCCCCTCGACCCACAGCGACACCGCGGTGAGGTGCGCCGGCAATATCAACTGCCGGAAGCGCGTTTGCGGCGTACGCAGCAACGGCAACAGCGAGACAACCATCGGCAGAAGGCGGACGGCGCTCAGCGTCACCGCGATCGCGATCTCGACCGTGGTGGCGCTCGTGCCAAGCATCGAGGTGATGATGAGCTGCGTCGGCCCTGCCCAGATCAGAACCGTCGCGACGAGCGTCCAGGTCAGCGAGAAGCCGAGATCGTGGGCGAGCGCACCAAGACCGAGATATGTCCCCAGCAACAGCCACAGGAACACAGACTTGGCACCGGCGCGCATGCCACCGAGGAATGCGCGCCGGTCCACCATTTATTTAACGGCCGTGACCACGACTTCCACGAGGTCCTTGCCGTCGAGCACGACGCCGAGGCAAGCCCGCATCGGAGGATTGGCCCGATCCACCCACTCGTCCCAGGCGCGGTTCATTTCTTCCTTCTTCGCCATGTCAGCGATGTAGACGATCGCCGTCAGGATGCGGCTCTTGTCGGTCCCGGCCTCCGCAAGATTTTTGTCGATGCCGGCGAGTGCCGCCTTCGTCTGCTCGTACATCGAGGGGACCTTGTCCGACGCGACAGCGACAGTGAAAACGTGATTGTCGGCGATGACGCCACGGGCGCGCGTTGAGACATTGCCGGAAAGACGAGTGATCACATCAGCTCCTTGGTTGGAAGTGGAGCCGTGTTCTAAGGCATTTCTATTCGTTCTGCAGCCCGCTCTGTTGATAAGCGCGCTCGGCATGCGAGCCATGTCCGCGAAGGCCGCGGACCAAAGAAAAAGGCCCCGCCGGATGGCGGGGCCTTCGCAACCTTGGCGATTATGGGCAGGGATGCCGATAACCGTCGTAGCCCAGATAAGTGCCGCTCGCCGGGTCGTAGGAGCGGAAACGCTGCATGCAGTACGCGACGGCATCGCCACCATAGGCGGGGGCGGGCGCGTAGTAGCCGGGCGGCGGAGCTGAGGCCGCGCCGGCAATCGCGGCACCGGCTGCGAGGCCGATGATGCCGCCAGCGATCGCCGCACCGGGGCCATAACCGCCATGATGGTGCCAGTGCCGGCGGCCGCGCCAGCGGACCGTCTGCACGCCCGCATCCTGCGACAGCGTGGTGGCAGCGGCCTCAATCCCGGAGGCTGCACCGCCGACAGGCGCCGCCTGCGCCGGCGCCATGGCGAGCGCCAAACCGAAGGCCGCAACAGATGCCAATGCAATTCTCGTCATTTTCACGATTTACTTCCTTCGCTTGTCACGTCCGCGCCATGACCAATGATGTCGCCCCGCTTCAACAACTAGCCTGCCGCACGGAAGGCAGGCCAGTGCGTTCCGGCCGCAAGGCCAGTCCGCAGAAGGGATAAGCACAATACGAATGTTTCGTTCCGCCGCCATGCGATTATGCCTAATAGCCTTTTCCGGCCTGCCCAACCGGAGAGACGTTCACGGTATGGTTCCATTCCCTCGCCGCCCGCGTCATATTGCAGCCGCCCTCGCCTACGGAGACCTTTCTTGCCCATCCTCAAATCCAATATCGATCTCGGCGCCGACGACATCCGCGCAAACGCCGAGGCGATGCACACGCTTGCCTCGGAGCTGAAGGAACGCCGCGCGACGGCCGCGCTCGGCGGGTCGGCAAAATCCCGTAAGCGCCATATCGGCCGCGGCAAGCTGCTTCCGCGCGATCGCGTGATGGCGCTGATCGATCCGGGCTCGCCATTCCTCGAGCTTTCCCCGCTCGCCGCCAACGGCATGTACGAGGACAACATCCATGCCGCCGGCATCATCACCGGCATCGGCCGCATCGAGGGACGCGAATGCGTGATCGTCGCCAACGACGCGACGATCAAGGGCGGCACCTATTATCCGGAAACGGTGAAGAAGCATGTCCGCGCGCAGGAAGTTGCGCGCGAGAACCGCCTCCCGTGCCTCTACCTCGTGGATTCCGGCGGCGCCAACCTTCCGCAATGGCCGGACGTCTTCCCCGATCGCGACCACTTCGGCCGCATCTTCTACAATCAGGCGACACTCTCGGCGATGGGCATTCCGCAGGTCGCCGTCGTGATGGGCTCCTGCACCGCCGGCGGCGCCTACGTGCCCGCGATGTCCGACGAGACAGTCATCGTGCGCAAGCAAGGCACGATCTTCCTCGGCGGCCCGCCGCTCGTGAAGGCCGCGACCGGCGAAGTCGTCTCGGCGGAAGACCTCGGCGGCGCCGACGTGCATGCACGCAAATCCGGCGTCGCGGATCATTATGCGGCCGACGACCATCACGCGCTCGCGATGGCGCGTCGCATCGTCGCGAATTTCAACACGCGCAAAACGACCGACTTGGCCTTCTTGCCGCCGCGCGATCCGGCACTCGACACGGCCGAACTCGATAGCATCGTGCCGGTCGATCTCAAGAAGCAGTTCGACGTGCGCGAGGTGATCGCACGCCTTGTCGACGGCTCGGAGTTCGACGAGTTCAAGGCGCTCTACGGCACCACGCTCGTCACCGGCTTCGCGCATCTGCACGGCATGCCGATCGGCATCATCGGCAACAACGGCATCCTCTATTCGGAGAGCGCGCTCAAAGCGACGCACTTCATCGAGCTGTGCTGTCAGCGCAAAATCCCGCTGCTGTTCCTGCAGAACATCGTCGGCTTCATGGTGGGCCGCGACTACGAGGCCGGCGGCATCGCCAAGGACGGCGCGAAGATGGTGACCGCCGTCTCCTGTGCGCAGGTGCCGAAGATCACCGTCGTGATCGGCGGCTCTTACGGCGCCGGCAACTACGGCATGTGCGGGCGCGCGTTCTCGCCGCGCTTCTTGTTCACGTGGCCGAATGCGCGCGTCGCGCTGATGGGTTCGGAGCAAGCCGCCTCCGTCCTCGCGACCGTGCGGCGCGACAATATCGAGGCGGCCGGCGGCGCCTGGAGCGCGGAGGACGAGGAAACCTTCAAGAAACCGATCCGCGATCAGTTCGACGCCCAAGGCAATCCGTATTACGCGACCGCGCGGCTGTGGGACGACGGCATCATCCTGCCGAGCGAAACCCGCCGCGTCCTGGCACTCGCTTTCTCCGCGGCGCTGAACGCGCCGATCCCCGAGACACGCTTCGGCGTGTTCCGCATGTGATGACTTCGCTGCGCGACTTCGAATATGCCGGCTGGCAAACGGCCGCAGAACATTACGAACCGTTCGCCGCGCTGACGCGCTTGTTCGTCGAACCGCTGCTCGATGCCGTCGAAGCGAGGTCCGGCACGCAACTGCTCGATATCGCCTGCGGCACCGGCGTCGTTTCGCAGCGTGCGATAGCGCGCGGAGCCGCGACGCACGGCATCGACTTCGCGCCCAACATGGTGGCGACGGCACGGCATCGTTGCCCCGAGGCCGAGATCCTGCAAGCGGACGCGGAAGCACTGCCCTTTGCGGACGCCCGCTTCGATGCCGTCGTCTCGAACTTCGGTATCCACCACGTCGAACATCCCGATCGTGCGCTGTCCGAGGCGCGGCGGGTGTTGAAGCCCGGTGCGCCTTTCGCCCTCACCCTCTGGGCATCGGCGAAGGACAATCCGACGTGGCGTTTGATAGCGGGAGCCGTGGCGGCCGAGGGTCAAAGCAGTGTTCCGATGCCCGCGGGCAATATTGCGAATACGAGCCCCGAGCAGTTCATTCGTCTCGCGACGGCTGCCGGTTTCTCTCCTGACCGTATCGAGCAACGCACACTCGACGTTCTCTGGCGCTTGCCGGCTGGTACCGACCTCGTCGATGTCTTCATGGGCAGCACCGTGCGCATGGCGACACTCTTGCGCGGACAATCGCCGGACGCGCAACGCGCCATTCGCGCTCATGTCGCGAGAGCGATCGAACCGTACGCGCGTGGTGGTGAGATCGCACTGCCGACGCGCGGCTATCTGCTTAGCGCGCGCGCCTGAACGGCATCCGCAGCGGCCGCCACCACACCAGTGCGACACCGCATGTCGCGAACGCAAGGCCGATCAGCATCAGCGACGACAGGTGTTCGCCGAGCGTGAGCCATGCCATGACCGCCGCCGCGCCCGGCACGATGAAGAACGCCGAAGCCGCGCGCGCCGCGCCGTAGCGGATCAGGATGACGTTATAGATCGCCATGCCGATGATCGACATGACGATCGTGTTCCACGCCATCGCTTCGACGAGACTCATCGTCCAATGCACATGCGGTGTCTCGAAGGCCGCGAGCGCCGCCAAGGAAAACAGCATTCCGCCAACGATCTGCACCGCCGTCGCCTCGAACGGCGGGACACCACCGCAAAACGCCTTGAGATAGAGCGTGCCGCCGGAAAGTCCGACGAGACTCAGCACGAGCAAAACGAGAGCACCCTCGCCGGTGTCGTGCGGAACGCCGATGAGAACGCCGATCAGACCGAGCCCCGCACCGAGCCACTGCCACCAGCGAAACGTCTCGCCCAACAGCAGGACGCCGAGCGCCGCCGTCAGGATCGGATTGAAGGCGTGGACGAGCGCGGTCGGCGTCGCCCCGACAGTGACCAGCGCCACATGCGCCGTCGTCAGGGCCAGGCCGTGCGCGAGTGCGCCACCGACCAGAAGGTGCGGCCATTTGTCCGCCATTGCGCGCCAATCGGTCTTCCGCAGCGCCAGGATTGCGAAAGTAGCGACCGCCGCGATCACCAACCGGATTGCGACGAAAGCCAGCGGGCTGATGTCGACCAAGCCGATCTTTGCCGCCGCATAGGACGACGCCCAGCACAAGGCGAAGCCGAAAGGCAAAAGCGCAGACAGCACGGGGATTCCTGGGAATTCGCGAAGGAACTGCCCTCCTGCATATACCTCCAGCAGCCGGCACGATAGCGTCGATGGATCGGCCGGTAGCGAAGCATTAGGCCTTAAGTTGAAGACGTCGCGCGACGATTTCGGGAACAGGCGCCCCCGCCATGCGTTCGGCGGCGCAGGAAGGAAATCACGACGGCCGGCCGCGGCAAGCCGTCGTCGTTGCCACAAACTTGGCGTGATGTTCGGGTTATCCCCCGCGCATTCCACTCATCGGGGTTTCGTATGACGAAGATGATTTTCGCCGTTGTTCTATTGGCCCTAGGCGCGTCCACCGCCCTGGCTCCTACGGCGTCGGCCCAAAGCACGCCCGAGCAGGAGCGCGCATGCAAAAGCGACGCGACCCGTCATTGCCGGAAAGTGATGAAGGACGGCGACGATGCCATCTTGCAATGCCTCAAGAGCGTTCGCGAGAAGCTTTCAAACCAATGCCGCAAGGTTTTGGAAGACTCCGGCAATTGATCCGTGGACAAATGCATGCTGCCGTTTTTTGGCCGGGCGCGTGCGAGATAGATTATGGGTGAGCGTATGCTCGTCGATTCGGCCGACGCTCAACGCAGAGGAAACAGAATGCTTCGACTGTGTCTTGTAGTAGGCTTGATCGCCGGTGCAGCCATTCCTGCGTTCGCCCAGGATGCTCGCATTCCGACGTCGCCGTCCTCCGGCAGCCGTGGCACGGCTGACGACGAGAAGGCTTGTCGCCACGACGCCGTGAAATACTGCAAGCAGGTTCTTGGCGACGACTTCGCTGTCTTGAGTTGCTTTCAGCAAAATCGCCGGCGGCTCCGCCCGTCCTGCGAGGCCGTGTTGCGCAAATACGGCCAGTAATCGCCCGGTCTGTGCGAAAGACGCGCAGCGTCGCACGCCGCTTTCTTGAACGTTCGATCGCTTAGGCGGCGCGGTTGAGATGCGCGTCAGAAACCTGCCACTCATGCACTTCACCGCAGCGCGGGCAGAGCGCCCTCACCGGCTTCGCGCGGATGAGCAGCAGAGTGTTGAGTTCGCTTTCAATGCCGACATCGACCCGGGCGCCCGTCTTGGGGCATTCGAAATACAGGCGTTGCATCGTACGCCTCCATTAAAGGTATCGAAAAATCAAACCTAATGTCGCGCTGGAATGTGACCAGCGCACAATGAGATTTAGACCGAAATGCGATAAGACATTGTGATCGCGATCGCGCCTTTTCGCGGCGAAATGTCGGCAATCTCCTCCCGCTCCCGGCGCGTCACCGGATCGGAACTTCATCGCGCAAAGGCTCGTTGTATCGGGAGAAAGGAGATCTCCGATGAACAACCTCAAAGATATCCGTGAGCACATGAAGGTCGTCGGATCGGACGGCAAGCATGTTGGCACCGTCGACCATCTCGAAGGGACCGATAAGATCAAGCTCACCAAGACAGACCCGACCGCCAAAGGTCAGCACCATTTCATTCCGGCAACATGGGTCGACCATATCGATGCCGCGGTGCATCTCACCAAGTCGAGTGGCGAGGCCATGCAACAATGGCAGACAGCGGCCTGATCGACTGCGCGACATCAGCATGAAAGCCCGGCCCCAAGCCGGGCCTTCATGCGCGCATCCTTTTGCGGACCACTTGTTCCCTCCGGCCTGCGCCCGCGTGCTCAAGCGGCCCCACTCCTGCGCGACAACGTCCCAGTTCACCATCGGTCGAGCGTGCGCGGGATCGATTGGCGCCGGCAGGCCATCGGTTTGAGCTGGCGGCACGGAGGATGATGTACCGCTGTCGTGAATATATGCGCCGACAACGGTCAGCACGGCACCGAGGATCATTCCGAGAATGAGGCGCATGCGCATCCCTCCGCGTGGCAAATGCCCGCGTTAATTCCATATCATGCACATGGTTCCCCGGGGCACACGTGAGATGTTGGCGGATCATATCCGCAACACCATCCCGTCGGAGGCGGTTTCGTAGGGAACGTCGCCGCGATGGGCGAGCATGTCGTCGCTCATATGCGTGAGCACGACGCGCTTCGGTCCGATCCGCTCGATATTGGCCGCAAGCGTCGCGAAGTCAGTGTGCGAACTCACCTTCTTCGCAAACGTGTAGCACTCGCAAATCATCAGATCGGCGCCGCGGCCGAGTTCAACGAGACTTTCCGTCCACTCCGTATCGCCGGTGTAGGCGATGACCTTGCCCTCGCATTCGATCCGATAGCCGTAGCAGGGACCTGCCGCCGCAACATGCACGACGGGAAACGGCGTCACATGCAGCGCGCCGACCGCGGCGCGTTTGCCGACTTCCAGTTCCTGCAGCGTGAGCGCGAAGCGCTTGGGCTGCTGCGGCGAGCCGGGGAACGCCACGTCCATCGCGCGCGTGTAGCGCTCGGGAAGCCCCGGTGGCGCCGCGATCGTCAGGGGCTGCTCACGGCGTCCGTTCATCTGCGCTTCGAGCATCAAAAACGGAATGCCGCCGAAGTGGTCGCCATGAAAATGGGTGATCAGAATGGTGTCGACCGCGTTGGCCTGGATGCCGAGCCGCTTCAGAGCGACGGCGGACGTCGCGCCGAAATCGATCAAGAAGTTCGTGCGATCGCCAGCAACATGAAAGCAGGTGTTGAACCGGCCGCCGGAGCCGAAAGCATCGCCACATCCTACAAATTGCAAATACACGAAATTTCTCCTTCCGGGAGAGAATCGACGGGCGAATGTCTGTCAAAAGGCGCGAATTTACCCCGTTTCCGCCCAGATTCGCCCCTCGCCTGCTTTGCTGCTATAGAGACCTGAACAACAATTCATGCAACGCAAAGTGTTGCGGGGAGAGTCGTTAAATGTTGCGTTTGGAAGATGATATCGCGTCGAAGACACACAAATTCTCGGTCGGCCAGGACGTCTATTACACCTCGGGGCGGATCGGGCGGACAGGTATAAGCGGCAGTTATCGGATCGTGCGCCTCCTCCCGCCGGATGGCGAAGACTTTCAGTACCGCATCAAAAGCATCGGCGAAGCGTACGAGCGCGTCGCGCGTGAAAGCCAGCTCGAGCGCGATCACTAGCGCAAAGATTCTCCGCATCTCTTTCCCTGAACAGACGTTCATGTCGCCGTCGCGCCGATCGTGTGGCGGAACGTTTGCGGCGCTGTGCACTTGGTGTGTGCAGGGGAGCAATGACGGAGATTTCGATGCGATTGATTGGAGCGATTATTGTCGGCCTGTTGGCCCTTCCTATCATTCCGGCGAGTGCCGGAACCGCAATGAGTGGAACTTCGGCTAACGGAGCGGCGACGGATATATCGTCGCAAGTTCGGCTCGAACCCGGACGCCACGGCATCGGCGTCGATGTCGGCCGCCGTCATCATCGCTGGGAAAGTCGCCGCGAGCATCGCTGGGGCCGCGACCGTCGCCGCTGTCGGACAGTGACCGTTACGCGCCATACGCGCCATGGCCGCGTCACCAGGACGGAGCGCCGCTGCCACTGACCCCTCAATCATGACCACGTTGAATGGCCCCGATCGGGGCCATTCTTTTTGGCGGCCTGAATTAAACAGAGAAAAACACGGTGCGATGCCGGTGGCCTTGCCTGCCGCGATCGGGCATAGTTCGGCCCTATCGTGAGAGCTCGCAGGCAAGGCTCTGCGATGACAGGAACATCCATCAGCAAAATCGCAATGACGTTTCCCTTGTGGCTTGTTTTGTCAGTGCTTGTGCTGCTCGCACTGGCCATCGTCCTCGCAGCATTTCGAACGTCCCGCAGAGAGGCGTTGGCTGCCGCTTGCATCGTTGTCGTGTTCGGCGCAGCGATAGCCGGTTGGA
>JAFKKS010000316.1 GCA_017304555.1 Hyphomicrobiales bacterium | reverse complement strand
TGCGGTCTCGTCGACGATGGGCCCGGGCGTGAAGGTTGAGCCGGGCACGGTGCTCGGCGGCGCGACCGGCGAGCAGGCCTGAGCAATCACGGCCAGAGTCTTGTTCTAGAAAGCAAAATGCCCGGGCCTTGGCCCGGGCATTTATCGTTTTAGCCGGTGTGGCCTGCCGTCACGCGCGGCTCGCTTCGCGGGCGGCGTCGCGCAGGTTGCCGGGCTGGACGCCGATGTCGCGCAGCGTGGCCTGGTCGAGACGGCGGAGCGCGCGCAGGGTCGAGCGATAGCGGAGCCAAGTCCGGGTGGACTGGATGAGGGCAGGGATAATCATCGTATTGATCCTTCAGCGGGCGTTTCGGGGGCGGCCGACAATCAGCCGCCTCAGCCCTTGCTGTGGTTCAATGTGGTAATACCCAAATGTTTCGGGAGTGTGTCTTTTTGCTGCGGTGCGGCAAAAAATCCCAAAAATCACTCTGCCGAGCTCTAAAGCCCCAGCTTAAAGCCCGCTCGGGCCGGTGCCGCCCTTGCAGGATTGCGGCGCCGCACTGTGCGATTCCCATGGCCAGTCGCCGCACTTGTCGCAGCCGGCCAGAGCCAGGCCGAGAACAAACAAAAGGATCAGCGAGCCTATCCTGCGCATGGCGTCCCCCCGCTCACGGCGCGGATACCCTCGACGCGCCGGGAGATAAGGTCTCTCAGCAACGCGGCGAGATCAGGGCCAAGGTCAGGGCCAATATCCAGGCCCAGGGTCAGGGCATCGGAATCGGGCCCATGTCCTTGGGCACCTGGTAGCCCTTTTGGACGGCAGGGCGGTTGGCGATCGCCGT
Organism: Hyphomicrobiales bacterium; assembly: GCA_017304555.1. Lineage (GTDB taxonomy): Bacteria > Pseudomonadota > Alphaproteobacteria > Rhizobiales > Xanthobacteraceae > JAFKKS01. The sequence continues at coordinate 1,616 of JAFKKS010000316.1, read as the reverse complement.
GTACCAGCGTTTCACGTTGGGGAACTGGCTCAAGTCCATCGTCTGCCACTCGAAGCGCGAGATCCATGGCCAGATCGCGATGTCGGCGACGGAGTAGTCGCCGGCGACGAATTCATGCGCCGCGAGTTGCTTGTCGAGCACGCCGTAGAGGCGCTTGGCCTCCTTGAGGTAGCGCTCCTCGGCATAGGGCGCCTTGCCGGGATTGTATTTCACGAAGTGATGCACCTGTCCGAGCATCGGGCCGGCGCCACCCATCTGCCACATCAGCCATTCGATGACGCGGTAGCGCTTCTGCATGTCGGTCGGCAGGAGTTTCCCCGCCTTCTCCGCGAGATAGAGGAGAATGGCGCCAGATTCCATGAGCGAGAAATTGTTGTCGCGATCGACAATCGCGGGGATGCGGTTGTTCGGGCTGATCTTGAGGAAGTCGGGCGCGAACTGCTCGTCCTTCGAGATGTCGATGGCGTGGACCTGATACGGCAGCCCCAACTCCTCGAGCGCGATCGAGACCTTGCGGCCGTTGGGCGTGGTCCATGTGTAGAGATCGATCATCGGGATTTCCTGTCGCGAGAAGGATTGGGAGGGACGCTTGCCTTTCTGATTCAGTAGCGCGGCGGGCCGCCATGGTCAAAAAGCGCGAGTCTTCCCAACGCGCTGCATGCGAATGCTTCAGTGGCGCGCGACGAAGAGCCGGCCGCGCTCGGTCCACAGCACCACGAGCACGCAGGTGAGGCTGAGGACGAAATAGCCGGCCGTGAGCGGCACCACCGTGCCGTCGAACGATTGGCCGACCGCTAGTCCGCACAGCGCGCCGAGCAGCGTCGTGTAGGCGCCGATGAAGGCGGCGGCCGTGCCGGCGACGGCGCCGAGAGGCTCCATCGCCATGGCGTTGAAGTTCGGGACCGTCAGGCTGAACAAGAACATCGCGAGGGCGATGAGGCCGATGAAAAGCGCCAGCGGCGGGCGGCCGCCGAAAGCGATGGCGCAGCCGAGCTGCAGGGCGGAAATCAGCGTGAAGCCGATGATGGCGCCGTGCGAGAGGCGGCGCATGCCGAAGCGGCGCACGACGCGCGAGTTGAGCAGCGAGCCGAGCGCCATGGTTCCCGCCACCAGCGCGAAGTAGATCGAGAAAGCAGGACCCAGGCCGTAGACGGTGGTCTCCAGGATCTGCTGCGCCGAACCGACATAGCCGAGCACGCAGCCCGACATCAGTCCGACGGCTGTCGCGTAGCCGAACGCTTCCCGGGTCGTCACCGTCAGCACGAGGGCGTTGGCGATCTTCTTTGCCGAGAGGGGAAAGCGGAATTCCGGATGCAGCGTCTCCGGCATGCGGAAGCCGAACCAGACGGTGAGCGCCAAGCCGACCGCGAGCATGCTGGCGAAGATCCACTGCCAGGGGCCGAGCAGCAGGAGCAGGCTGCCGAGCGCCGGCGCGAAGATCGGGACGATGAGGAACACGACCATGGTGAGCGACATCACCCGCGCCATCTCGCGGCCGTCGAAACGGTCGCGCACGATGGCGACGGCAAGGACGCGGGCGGCGGCGGAGCCGATGCCCTGCACGATGCGGCTCAGCATCAGCACTTCGAAGCTCGGCGCGAGCATCGCGAGGACGC
>JAFKKS010000315.1 GCA_017304555.1 Hyphomicrobiales bacterium | reverse complement strand
CCGCCACTCGTGACGACGATGAAGGCGAGGCCGCGAGCCCGGAAGGCGACGCCCTGGTGGCGGCGCTCGGGCGCGATCTTAAGGGCCGGCTCTGGGACGGCGACACGAACGCCTGGAAATAGCCGGCGGGCGTTGCTAGATACCAGCCTGCGCGGCCTTCGGGCCGCTGCATGCGCGTTGCGGCCCGCGTCGTACGTCAGGCCCATCCCTCCGCTCATCGCCCTCATTCCACCGGCCGCTCATGCCTGAACGCTACGATGTTGTCGTGATCGGCTCCGGCCTGGGCGGGCTCACGGCGGCTGCGCTATTGGCGCAAGCCGGCAAGAGGACGCTGCTCATCGAGCGCAACACCTCGGTCGGCGGCGCCGCGTCGACCTACAAGATCGGCGATCTCGTCGTCGAAGGCGCGCTGCACCAGACGAGCGACCCGCGCGATCCGCGCGATCCGAAGCATGCGACCCTTTCGCGGCTCGGCATTCTCGACGCCGTCGAGTGGATTCCGACGCCTGCGCTTTACGAGGTGCGGGGGGGACCGGTCGGCGCGCCGCTGTGTGTGCCGGCGCGTTTGGATGGCGTGCGCACGGCGCTCGCTGCGCGCTTTCCGCAAGCGAAAGCAGGCATCGCTAGCGTGCTCGATACGATGACCGCGATTGCCGCTGCGCCCGATCGCGCGCCGGCCGCGCACGACACATCGCTCGCAAAAGTTTTCGCCCAGCATCTCGGCGATTGCGAAGCGGCGAAGTGCGCGCTCGCGGCGAATCTCGCCTGCTATCACGACGATCCGGGAACGCTCTCATGGCAGTTCTTCGCCGCCGCGCAGGGCGCCTGCTTTGCGAACGGCCCGTGCTTCATCAATGGCGGTTCGCAGCGGCTGAGCAACACGTTGCGCCGTATCATTCAGAAAGCGGGCGGCAAGGTCGCGCTGCGCCGCGCGCTGCAGGCGATCAAGCTCGGCGATGATGGTCGCCCGCGCGTCATCGTGCATACGCGTGACGGCGAAGACGCGATCGAGGTTGAGACGGAGATCGTTGTCGGCAACGCCGCGCCTGCAGTGATCGCACAGGCGCTGCCCGCGCCGGCGCGCGAACGCCTTCTCGCTGCGGTAGCGGACCGCAAGCCTTCGACGTCGGTGTTCTCAGCGACGATCGGCTTGTCGCGCGCGCCTGCAGAGTTCGGCCTCACGTCCTATGCGACAGTGATCTTGCCCGATTGGCTGAAGACGTTCGGCGATTACGCACGCGGTCGCGACGCGCTGGCGCGCGACGTGTTGCCGGCGCTCAGCATGATCAACTATTCCGCCATCGACAGCGGCCTCGGCGGGCCGCCATATCCGATCGCCATCACCGGCCTCGATCGGTTGGAGAATTGGGCGGGTCTCGATCGCGAGCGCTTCATCGTGCGGCGTACGCAGGTGCTCGATTGGATCATCGCCGCCGTCGATAAGACGTTTCCAGGCTTTGCCGACGCCGTTGTCGCGCGCTCGCTCAACACCGCGACGTCGATGAGCTCGTACCTCAATGCGCCGCAGGGCGCGGTGTACGGCTTTGCGCCGACGCCCGGCGCGCGCGGCGGCGCCGTGACGCCGATCCCGGGGCTCTATCTCGCGTCGGCCTATTCCGGCGGCGGCGGATTCACCGGCGCGATCGTCGGCGGCGCTGCGGCGGCCGACGCGATTTTGAATGGCGCAGCTAGAGCTTCGGCAAGCTGAGCCAGCTGCCGAATCCGGTGAGGATGAGATTCACCGCGAGCGCAACAAGTAGCATCCCCATGATCCGTCCGAGGATGTTCGCGCCGGTCTCGCCGATGATGCGCGACAAAGGCACGGCGAGCAGGAGCAGCACCAGCTGAATGATGAGCACGACGACGAGGACGCCCGTCGTTCCCGCCGTCTGGAGAAGGTTGAAGCGGTGGTCGTCGGTGAGGACGACGACGGTCAGCATCGTGCCGGGGCCTGCGATCTTCGGAATCGCAAGCGGGTAGGCGGCAAGGGCCATCGCCTCCTCGGCCGTGGCGGGCGGCGGCGTGCGCGCGTCGCCCGTCAGCATATTGAGAGCGACGAGAAACAGCACGATCCCGCCCGCGATTTGAAACGCGCGCAGCGCGATGCCCATCTTCTGCAGCAGAAAGCCGCCGCCGATGATGAACGTGAGGAGGACGAAGAACGAGATCAGAACGGCGCTGACCGCGATCTTGCGCCGCGTTGCCGTGTCCTGGCCGCGTGTGAGCGCGAGGAAAAAGGGCACCGCCGCGATCGGATTGACCACGACCAGCAGCGTCACGAATTCATTCAGACGTTCTTGCCACATCGAGCCCCCGCGCTCTGGCGACGATTCGCTGACTTTGGGTCAGAGCCGCCGTGCGCGCAACTGGCTTGCTATCCGTCATCCTGAGGTGCTCGCGGAAAATAATGCGAGGGCAGCGCTGTCACCTCTCCCCGCCTGCGG
>JAFKKS010000314.1 GCA_017304555.1 Hyphomicrobiales bacterium | reverse complement strand
GGAAGCGCGGACGGCGATGCTTGCGGCGCTCGACGTCGGCGGTAACGCATCGTCGGTGCATGCGGAGGGACGCGCGGCGCGCGCACTCATCGAGACGGCGCGGGGGCAGGTCGCCGCGCTCGCTGGAGCGAAGCCATCGCAGGTGGTATTCACGTCCGGTGCGACGGAAGCCAACGTGCTGGCGCTCGGCCCGAATCTGCGTCCGGCGGGACGATCGGTGGAAAAGCGGCCGATGCGGCTGTTTGTCTCGGCAATCGAGCACCCGTCCGTCCTCGAAGGGAATCGCTTTGCGGCGGCGGACGTCGAGGTCTTGCCGGTGACGGCGGACGGCATCGTCGATCTCGCGCATCTGGCGCAGCGGCTGCGCGTGGCGCAGGCGGCGGGCGTCATGCCGCTCGTCTCGGTGATGGCGGTCAATAATGAAACCGGCGTGGTGCAGCCGATCGAAGAGGTCGCGGCACTGACACGCGAAGCCGGAGGCTTCACCCATGTCGATTCGGTGCAGGCGGCGGGGCGCATCGCCCTTCGCTTCGACGCGCTGGGTCTCGACCTTTTGACGCTCTCCTCGCACAAGCTCGGCGGGCCGCAGGGCGTCGGCGCGCTCATTTGCAGCGATCGGGTCGACCTCGGAAGCGCCTTGATCAAGGGGGGCCGACAGGAACGCAGCCGGCGCGCCGGCACGGAAAACGTCGCCGGCATCGTGGGGTTCGGCGCGGCGGCGGAAGCCGCTTCTAAGCGGGACGAAAGTGAGCGGGCGCGGCTGACGACGCTACGCAGCCGCCTTGAGGCGGGCCTTCGCGAAGTTGCGGCGGACACTGTCATTTTCGGTGCGGATCAGCCGCGGGTTGCCAATACGGTCCTGTTCGCGACCGCCGGCGTGAAGGCGGAGACGGCGCTCATCGCGCTCGATCTCGACGGGGTGGCTGTGTCATCCGGCGCCGCCTGCTCCTCGGGTAAGGTGGCGCCTTCGCATGTCCTTTCAGCGATGGGGGTGCCGCAGGGCATCGCGACCGGAGCGATCCGCGTCAGTTTCGGCAAAGATACGCGCGCGGAGGACATCGACGGCTTTCTTCAGGCTTGGAGAAAGCACGTTGAAGCATTACCTACGCGACAACAGGGAATTGCGGCATGAGCCGGAAATTGCGGAGTTTTTAGCAGCAGCGAGCGAACGAAAGTACGTCCATCAACGAGACCGTCCCGCGGTCCTTGAAACCGTGAGTGGAAGGAAAAGGTATGCCAGCCGTACAAGAAACCGTCGATCAGGTTCGGCGGATCGACGTCGATCAATACAAGTATGGGTTTGAAACCCTCATTGAGTCCGAAAAGGCCCCGAAGGGGCTGAACGAGGGCACTGTCCGCTTCATTTCCGAGAAGAAAGGCGAACCTGCCTGGATGCTGGAGTGGCGGCTCGAAGCGTTTCGGCGCTGGCAGACCATGCAGGAACCGCATTGGGCGCGCGTCGACTACAAGCCGATCGACTACCAGGATATCTATTACTATTCCGCGCCGAAGAAGAAGGAATTGGCCTCGCTCGACGAGGTCGATCCAGAGATCCTGCGCACTTACGAGAAGCTCGGCATTCCGCTGCGCGAGCAGGAAATTCTCGCCGGCGTGAAGAAGCCGAACGGCAACGACAACCGCGACCTCGACGGGTTCGAGGAGAACACCAGCGGCATGCGGGTCGCGGTCGATGCGGTGTTCGACTCGGTGTCGGTCGCAACGACGTTCCAGAAGGAGTTGAAGAAGGCCGGCGTGATCTTCATGCCGATCTCGGAAGCGCTGCGCGAACACCCCGACCTCGTGAAGCAATATATCGGCACGGTGGTGCCGATCACCGACAACTTCTTCGCGACGCTCAACTCGGCGGTGTTCTCCGACGGCTCGTTCGTCTATGTGCCGCCGGGTGTGCGCTGCCCGATGGAGCTCTCCACCTATTTCCGCATCAACGAGAAGGATACGGGCCAGTTCGAACGTACGCTGATTATCGCCGACAAGGGCGCGTATGTGAGCTACCTCGAAGGCTGCACGGCGCCGATGCGCGACGAGAACCAGCTGCATGCGGCGGTGGTCGAGCTGATCGCGCTCGACGACGCCGAGATCAAGTATTCGACGGTGCAGAACTGGTATCCGGGCGACAGCGAGGGCAAGGGCGGCATCTACAACTTCGTGACCAAGCGCGGCGACTGCCGCGGTAAGAACGCGAAGATCTCGTGGACGCAGGTCGAGACCGGCTCGGCGATCACCTGGAAGTATCCGAGCTGCATCCTGCGTGGCGACAACTCGCAGGGCGAGTTCTATTCGAGCGCGATCTCGAACGGCTATCAGCAGGTCGATAGCGGCACGAAGATGCTGCAGCTCGGCAAGAACACGACGAGCCGCATCATCTCCAAGGGCATCGCCGCAGGTTACTCGCAAAACACCTATCGCGGGCTCGTCTCGGCGCAGCGCAAGG
>JAFKKS010000313.1 GCA_017304555.1 Hyphomicrobiales bacterium | reverse complement strand
GAGGCTGTCGGCTCCGGGGTTACACGCTCACGGACCCGTGAACCCGCGACGGACCGATTAACGGCAGGTCCACAAATGGCTTTTCGGACCGCCCTGATAGGTGCAGTTCCTTGCGGCAGGCGCTCGTTGCGAGGTTCCTCTCGAACCCACTCGATTTGTGACGGCGTGGGGCGCGGCATGCCGATAGGCCGAAGGCCCAACCTCATTTGGCCAATAGCTCCTGTCGGTAATGCTTGGACCTGCTGCCGCTTGTCCTAGCGTGGTCGCGAGTAAGATAATCGACCCCGCGATCGTAAGTGTCGAGTTCATGAGCCGACTCCTTTTTTGAAACGCTCAGTGCGGCTTTTGAAACGCTCAGTGCGGCGTCTCAATGAGGAGTTCGGTCCAGCACAAAAATCGGTTACAGACCACTGGCGTGATTTCGTCTGCACCGTATCTCCCGATGCAGTAGCATTGCCGCCTGCAAAAAGTGGCGCAACCTGTAACCAGAAGCCAGCGAGCTACGAATTCATGAACACGGAGCATGCCAAGGAGCGCGAACTTCGGGCCTTGATGATCTTGGGCCTCAACGGCGACGCATCGGCGCATTGCGCGTTGTTGTCGGCACTGAGTGGGCACTTGCGTGCGTACTACCGAAGCAAACTGGTCCGCGCAGGCCGCGGTCCTGAAGAGACTGAAGATCTGGTGCAGGAAGCGTTGATGGCGATCCACACTCGGCGAGATACATATGATCCTGCCGAGCTTCTGACTCCCTGGGTGTACGCGATCGCAAGGTACAAACTGATCGATCATCTTCGCCATAGTCAATCCAAACAGGCAAACGTACCGATCGAAGAAGCCTTGGATGTGATGGCGGCCGACGACCGAGCGGCAACGGAGAGTAGCCTCGATTTGACAAAGTTGCTGACGAGGCTGCCTGAAAAAGTCAGGTTGGCCATTCGTTGCGTGAAAATCGAAGGTTTGAGCGTGGTCGAGGCTGCGGCCCGATGCGGAATCTCGGAGTCGGCGGTTAAGATAAACGTGCATCGCGGGTTGAAAGCATTAAGTGCCGCCATTGTCGAGGACAAAGCGAAATGAAAACCGACGAACTTATCGACGTGCTCAGCACTAACGTCGAGCGGGTCGACACGGGTAAGGTAAGCCGAAATCTTCAGCTTGCGATTGTCGGCGGATTAATCCTGGCGCTGATCACCGGCCTCGCATTTCTGGGCGTCCGACGGGACTTGAGAGATCCAGGCGCCTTCGGGTTTGCGGCTTTCAAGATTGGCTTTGGCGTCGCGGTGATCCTTCTTGGATCGCATTTCCTCCTCAAACACGTCCGACCCGGCGGTGAGCTGCGGTCATGGATATCTCTCACCGCTGTCCCTTTCGTAGCGGTAATGGCTCTAGCCGGCATAAGTTTGATCTCGGCGCCCGCCTCGCATTGGGATCAAATGATGATGGGGGACCATTGGCTCGAATGCCTGCTGTCCATCCCGGTTATTGCAGTCGTGCCTTTTACAGTGATCGTGTGGGCGGTTCGAATGGCGGCCCCTACAAACTTGACAAGAACCGGAGCACTCGCGGGCTTGGTCGCGGGGGGCATCAGTGCAGTGGCATTCGCGCTTCATTGCACTGATGATTCCTTGCCTTTTGTGGCGCTGTGGTACGGCGGCACGATCGCCTTGTGCACAGTCGCGGGCGCCCTCTTCGGCCACAAGCTGCTTCGTTGGTGACCGCGTATTAGGCAACGCGGGGAGGCTTGTTGCACATAGCCAATCGCGCGGCGCGCGAAATTATTGGCTGAACGCCTAAACAGCTTTCGCCTTCGGATAGAAACTGCATGGATAATTGGGACTTTTTGAAGTGGCGGCGTACGCTTGGGTACACTCAAGCGCATGTCGCGGAGAGATTTGGCGTCAACCGGGGGACAATTCAGAATTGGGAGCGCGGCGCGACAAAGGTTTCGAAAATGGCGGAGCTCGCGTGTGCGGAGCTGACGCGACGCTACAGGCAAAGCCCGTCCTTCGGCCCAGTTACCCTCGTGTGCGCAGACGCTCCTCTAAGTCTCAACGCTAGGCAGCAGAACGCAGTACTCCGCTATCCATTGCGCGCGGGTTAGCCGGTCCGCGCAAGGGCTTCAGCGTTGCGGCTGGGACGACAGGCCGGTCGAGGCTCGGTCAGCCCGCCTCGAATCCGTCACACCTGGTATCGGCGAGCGCATCACAACAGGTGTTTTCCGTTGGAGGCAGTGACATTCCCGGGTCGGCCGGGACAAATCCGAGTTCGTCGCAAAGATTGCGAAACGCGACCCGACGACTCTCTTTCTCCGCTTGGGCGGCCGCGCAGTTTTGTGCGCGCTCATCCTCCGAGAGGCCAGGGCCGCAGATCCGGCATGACATGCGGTGGACCGTTCGTTCCCATGCGATCAACGCCTCGAGATAGATTGGCGGATTCTCGCATCATTCCGCCCTCCCCGCCCGAGCCTGCGGTGCGCCCCCGCAAACAGTGCTCGCTGACTCTTGGTGATCGGGGAGTTCGAAAACCGCTGTTAGACGGCCCTGTGGCCTTTAGTTCGGGTGAACCTGTTGCATACGCCACAGGCTCCCCGACCATAAGGTCAAGGAGTGCGGTGCCGTATCGGCCGGCACCAACCGCTAACAGGGGGTTTCGACGCCCCAGGGCAGCGCGTACTGCCCCGTGGATTTCATAACCGTTCGCGGGTCGCCGTTCCAGTTCTTTTGGTAAAGGTCTGATCAGGGAAAGCTTCTGCCTATAAGCCGCTGGAGCTGATCCGCAAGATTCTCGAAATGGAAGTCGAGGGCGTCGCCCTGCGGGCCGGGCTGGCGGCTACGCTGAAGCCCCGCAGCCGGGTCTTCCCCTTGCGGGCGGCCATCCCTGACGCAAGTGGGGCGCGGCCCGGTTAGCTCCGTTGCCGCGCCAATGAGCACAGCATCAGCTTAGCCATTGGATATACTGGTACCAGTTTGTGATAAATCGGTGCTTCGTTGGAGGAAACGAAGGATGCTGCGCGCATTCTATCGGTGGCTCAACCGACGTCGCGAGATCCGCCGGCGATGGCAGACTGACGCCCGGCTCCTCGTCGCACACGACGCGCCCGGCGCCTATTACGAAGCGCAGCGGCGTGCCGCTCGCTCGCGGGCGGAGGGCGCCAGCGGCGGTTTCCTGCAGTGGGCCAAGACTGCGGCCGAAATTGCGCGCATCGCGCCAAATGCTGAAATGGATATCACAGTCGTCAAGAAGATCGCCGACGAGGAGTTGCAGAAGTAGAGCCATCCCGCTCTTCGGCTTTCCGGGCTCGGACTGCACATGCGCCCCTGTTGTGCGCGCGCATCGACCACCAGCCTTCGTCGACCTGAACACAAGACCGGATCACTTTTGATCTCGTGTGGCGACCACGGCGGCAAGGATCCGTGGTTGAGACTGTGACATTTGCCACGCGATGCTTCCGGGGAAGGGCCACCCCGCTCTCGAATGGGCTTTCCTTGGTTCAGGCGCGGCCTTCCACGATCAACCCGCGAGGGGTTCGCTACGCAAGCGTGCGACCGCTGCGGCTTCGCCTGCGCGGTGACCGCGGCCGCCCCCGAACACGTCGGCGCCTGTCGAGCGGGGATGGTCCCCGCCCCAAGACGGGAGCCTCACGATGTCGCAGAATCTCACC
>JAFKKS010000312.1 GCA_017304555.1 Hyphomicrobiales bacterium | reverse complement strand
GGCGCACTTGCGCGTTCGGATCGGCGATCTGCCGCGTGTGGAACTGCATCATGCGGCGGCCTAGATCGCGCAGATGCGAGCCCGGCCGCGCATTGTAGCGCTGGGTCTCTTCCACCTTGCGGCCACGGGTCGAAACGACTTCACCCTTTTCGAGGAAGGCGTCGGACACCGCGATCGCCTGGTCGAGCAGGCCGCCCGGATTGTTGCGCAGGTCGATGATGTAGCCCTTCAGCTTGTCATTCGGAATCTGGTTGGTGATGTCGCTGATCGCCTTCTTCAGATTCTCGTTGGTCTGCTCGTTGAACTGCGTGATGCGGATGTAACCGACATCGTCGCCTTCCGTGCGCGAGCGCACCGACTTCACGCGGATGATGTCGCGCACGATCGAGACTTCGATCGGCTTGTCCTGGCCCTTGCGGATGATCTTGAGCTTGATCTTGGTGTTGACCGGGCCGCGCATCTTCTCGACGGCCTGGCTCAGGCTGAGGCCCTGCACCTGATCGTCGTCGATCTGCGTGATGACGTCGTTCGCCATGACACCGGCTTTCGCGGCCGGCGTATCGTCGATCGGGGCGACGACCTTCACCAGGCCGTCTTCACCCATCGTGACTTCGATGCCGAGGCCACCGAACTCGCCGCGCGTCTGCACCTGCATGTCGCGCCAGCTCTTCGAGTCCATGTAGCTCGAATGCGGGTCGAGGCCGGCCAGCATGCCGTTGATGGCGGATTCGACGAGCTTGGCGTCGTCGGGCTTCTCGACATAGTCGGCGCGCACGCGCTCGAAGATGTCGCCGAAGAGATTGAGCTGGCGGTAGGTGTCGGATGGCGCCGCCTTGGCGATCGATCCGAACGTGATTCGCGGCTGCGTGGCGAAGATCGTGAGGGCTGCCCCTGCCGCAGCGCCGAGGAGAACCAAATAAGTCTTGCGCATTATCCGCGAACCTTCTCGCTTTCGGTTACCGCCCACCAGGGGCCGGGATCAACAGGCGTGCCATCCTTGCGAAATTCGACATAGAGGGTCGTTAGGCTACCGGAATGCGCGGCCGGGTTGCCGGCCTGCTGGCCACCCCCCATCGCAGCGATCGGCTCGCCGGTCAGTACGAACTGTCCGAGATCGACTGAGATTCGTTCCATCCCCGCCAACAACACATGATATCCGCCCCCTGCATTCAGGATCAAGAGTTGGCCATATGAGCGAAACGGACCTGCATATACGACCCATCCATCACACGGCGCGGTGACTTGCGCACTGGGTCTCGTATTGATCGAGACCCCTTTCACGCTTCCGCCGGCCGCATCGGGCGCGCCGAAATCACGTACCTTCACACCGTTCACCGGCAAAGGCAGCGTGCCCTTGGTGGCCGCGAACGCAATCGCCGGACCGAGCCGGGCATCGCGCACAACAGCGGCATTATTGGGGCCGTCTGGCGGCGTTTCGCCTTTCTGTTGCGGGGCTGATTTCACGCCGCGCTGGTCGAGTTTGGCGATGAGGTCCTTCAAGTTGCCGGCCTGGCGCGCCAAAGTGGCGGCCCGCGCGCGCTCATCCGCCATTTCTTTCTCGATCTCGCCCTGCCTTTTTTGCCGCTGATCGATCAAGGCCGTCATGCGCTGGCGTTCATCCGAAAGGCTCGCGACATCGTGATTGAGCTTGGCGCGCTCCGCCTCGATCTGGCGGCGAACTTGCACGAGCTCGGAGAGGTCGGCGACCAGGGCGTCGGCTTCGAGGCGCATCTCCGGCAGGACGGCGCCGAGCATGATCGCGGTGCGCACCGCCTTGAGGGCATCCTCGGGACGCACCAGCAGCGCGGGCGGCGGACGGTGGCCAAGGCGCTGCAGTGCGGCCAGGAGTTCGGCGATGACGGCGCGCCGCGCCTGCAGCGTCTTGCGGATCCCATTGGCGTTCTCGTCGAGCGCGGCGACCTTGCCTTCCGTCTCGCCGATGCGGGCTTCGATGTCGCGCAGCCGCGTCGCCGTCTCGACCAGCGCCTGCGAGAGCTTGCGGCGATCTTCCCCGATGGCGGCGATCTCCGCGTTGAGCTTCGCCTGAGTCTCGGCCGCGCGCTTCTGGTCGGCGCGCACGCGCGCCAATTCCTGTTCGCGCGCGCTCTTCTCGTCCGGTTTGGAGGCTGCCCCTGCCTGTTCGGCGGCGATATCCGGCGTGATCTTCAGCGGTTGCTCGGCATGTCCCGGCAAAGTGAGCCACAACAGGGCGCCGACGCCGCATGCGCAGGCAAGAGGGCGAGCAAGACGGCGCGCGTGGCGCGGGGCTCTGTGGGCATGCGGGGCCATGCCGCATCTACTCACGAAGATGGTTAAGGGGGGTTAAATCGCGAGCGCGTCGTGGCCGCAGCGGCCTCCCTCTCCCCGCAGGCGGGGAGAGGGTGGGGGGGGGGGGCTGTTTCCTCGAATCTGCGCCTTATCGGCACGCCCCCTCACCCGGATCGCTTCGCGCTCCGAC
>JAFKKS010000311.1 GCA_017304555.1 Hyphomicrobiales bacterium | reverse complement strand
GGTGAACAACCTAAGGCGCTGAGATCCCCGCATTCACGCGCCCGCCCATCCCCTTCGCCGGATATTTGCGGATCGCTTCTTCGTTCGGCTCGGTGCCCCAGCCGGGACGGTCCGGCAGCACCAGATGCCCGTTCTCGAATTCCGGCACATGCGTGAACAGCTCCGCGTCCCAGGCGATGCGATCGATGTCGATCTCCATGATGCGCAGGTTCGGCACCGCGGCGGAGAAATGCGCGTTCATCATCGTACAGAGATGCCCATAGAAATTATGCGGCGCGACGTTCACCTCGCAGGCTTCCGCCGCCGCCGCGATCTTCATCGATTGCCACACGCCGTTCCATGGCGTGTCGATAATCGCAACGTCCATCGCCTGCTCGCGCAGGAACGGCTTGAATTCGCGTAAGCCGATCAGCGTCTCGCAGGACGCGATCGGATGCGGGCTCTTGCGCCGGATGTAACCGAGCGCCTCCGGATTGTAGGTGTCGAGCTCGACCCAGAACATGTCGATATGCGCGATGGCCTTCAGGATCTTCAGGAAGCCTTCGGTCTTGGCATGGAAGTTGAGATCGATCAGGAGCTGAACGTCCGGGCCCGCTGCGTCGCGCAGCGTCTCGAGATGCATCACGATGTTGCGCAGCACCGTGTTGTCGATGTTGAGTTCGGGAAAGAACGGCGTGCCGAAGCCCGGCCGGAAGCCGCGCGGCTTGCCGTTCTCGTAGAGGAAGATGTTGGTCTTGAGCGCGGTGAAGCCCTTCTCGCCGACCTCGCGGCCGATCGCCTTCACGCCCTCGATGTCGGTGATCGGCGTGTAGTAGGTCGGATGGTTGATGCGCCAGGTGCAGCAGTGCGACCAGTACACGCGGATGCGGTCGCGGATCTTGCCGCCGAGAAGCTCGTAGCACGGCACACCGAGCCGCTTCGCCTTGGCGTCGAGGAGCGCGTTCTCGATCGCGCCCATCGCCTCACCGACCACACCGCCGGCGGCTGGCCGTGTCGCGCAATAGAGATCGGCATAGATGCGCTCATGCGCGTTCACGTCCTGCCCGGCGACACGCTCCGCCAACCGCTCGATCACCGCGCCGACGCCCGGCGAGCCGAAGCCCTCGTCGTATTCGCTCCAGCCGACGATGCCGCTGTCCGTCGTGAGTTTGACGAAGTGGTAGTTGCGCCAGCCGGCGTCGCAGTGCAGCGTCTCGATGCTTCGGACTTTCATGCGTTTCTCTCCCGTGCCCCCACAATTGTCGCGAAGCGGCGCGGCCGCCGCAAGCCGGGTCGCCCTGGAAACGGCCTTGCCCGGAAACGACATTGCGGGCATGCCTCGTTGCGGGAGCGATTCGCGCGATACGGGGACGGGCGGGAACGGTGGCGGGAGCGCGGTCCGTGCGGCCTTATCTGGCGTCGGCGCTGTTGTTCGCGGCGCTGACGATGGGTGCCGTCGCGCCGGCACACGCCGACCTGCAGTTCTGCAATCGCACGAGCTACATCCTCGACCTTGCGCTCGGGATGGAAAGCAAGGGCGCGACGGCAACGCAGGGCTGGTTCCGCGTCACCCCCGGCGCGTGCCGCACCGTGCTGCAGGGCGAGGTCACCGCCGAGAAGATTTTTGTTACGACGCGCGCGCTCCCTGTTTACGGCAGCGCGCCGTTGCCGCAAGCGGGCGGCCCGCAGCTCTGCGTCGCCAACGACAATTTCATCATCGCCGGCGCGCATAAATGCCCATCGGGCAACAACTACCTCATGCCGTTCAACGAGGTGAAGCCATCGGAAGGCAACAGCGACGCGCTCACCGCGAACATCGCCGAGGAGGAGGACTACGACGCGGAGCAGGCACGTCTCGCCGGCATCCAGCGCCTTCTCGTCGCCGCCGGCTATGACGCCAACCCGATCGACGGCCTCGAAGGCAAGAAGACGGAAGCCGCGATCGGCCAGTTCATCCGCGACCACAGCCTGTCACCCGACATGCAGGGGAAGCCGGGCTTCTTCGACACTTTGCTGGCGGCGAAGAAGCGCACCGATGCCGCCGCCTCGCTGACGTGGTGCAACGACACCCGCTATTCGGTCATGGCCGCGCTCGGCGCCGAAGGCAAAAGCGAAAACGGCAAAGGCGCGTCGGGGTCGTCCGGCGTGACGACGCGCGGCTGGTTCCGCATCGCGCGCGGCGCTTGCCTCAAGCCTGACATTCCGCCCGGCGCGCGCAAGCTCTACAGCTTCGCTGAGGCGGTCGACGAGGCGGGCGCGACCATCCCGAAAGGCGATGCGACGCTCTCCTGGGGCGGCCCGGTGATCCTGTGCACGCGCGATCTCAAATTCGAGATCGATGATCAGCAGGATTGTACCGGCCGCAGCCTGCGCGCCACCGGCTTCACCCCGGTCGACGCCGGCGCGACGGTGTGGTTCCGGGAGTAATCGTGCGGGCACAGGGCGCTCCCTCTCCCCGCCTGCGGGGAGAGGGTCGGGG
>JAFKKS010000310.1 GCA_017304555.1 Hyphomicrobiales bacterium | reverse complement strand
GCCGCCCCGAGCGACTCCTGCAGCAGCCCGGAGAAGCGGGTGAAGCGCTGGTCGAGATTTTCCGCCCGGTTGCCGAGTTCGTTGACCATGCCGTCGAGCGCGGTGTGCCGCTCGCCGAGAACGGTCTCGACGCGCCGGTGGCTTTGGTCGAGAGCGCTCGCTGCCGCAGTCAGGGTCTTCGCCTGCTCCTCGAAGCGCGAAGCCATGGAGGTGATGTCGCCAAGCACGCTGCTGGTGACGTCATGGAACGATTTGACCTGTTGCTCGACATGCGCGCTCGCGGTGCCGCTGCGATCGCCGATCTCATGCAGCGCCGTGACGAAGTCGTTGACGCGTGTCGAGAGCTGCCCCTCGATCGTCGCCAGGTTCTGCGTCGCGCCGCTGAGCACTTCCTGCAGCAGGACGTTGGCTTCGCGCAGGCGATCGAAGAGGGCGCTGGTGTCGTTGCGCAGCATGCTGTGCGTCTCCAGCATCTCCGCGACGGCAGCGGTCGACGTGCGCTGCGACTTCTCGATGGCGAGCCGGGCCTTGTCTTCGAACTCCGACAGGGCCTTTCCGACGGCGCCGGTCGCGCTGCCGGTCGCCTGCGTGATCAGCCGCACGATCTCCTCGCTGTTGGCAAGGATGCCGCGCGCGAGCGCCGTTCCCTTGGTGTCGATCGACTGCAGGGCGTGATCGGTGACGCGGGCGAACTCTGTGGTGAAGCTCGATCCCTTGCCCTCCAGCCCCTTGAGGGCCTGCTCGGTGATGCGCGTGAACTCGCCGCTGATGGTGGTTCCGCGCGCCTCCATCGCCTTCAGCGTCTGGTCGGTGAGACGCACCAGGTCGCCGGTGAGTGCGGTGTTGTGCGTTTCGATCGTCTTGATCGTCTGTTCGGTGATGCGGGCGACATCTCCGCTCAGGCCCTTGCTGCGCTCCTCGAAGGCGGTGAGGAAGACGCCGCTCTTCTCGTCGAGGATTCCCGTCAGTTCCTGCGAGCGCTGGCTGATCGCGGAGGTCAGTTCCTCCGCCTTTCCGCTCATGCTGCGGACGATCTCGGCGCTCACCCCCAACAGCTTCTGCTCGACCTCGCCGGCGTTATGCGACAGCGTCTGCCCGAGCCCGCTCGTGAGATTGGCGACGATGCGTTCGGCCTGTTCGGCGCTCTCGCGGATCGAATCCGTCGTCGACTGGCTGGCGTTGTGAAGGACCTGCTTGGCGTCCTCGGCGCTGAGGCGGACCGCGTCGGCGCTCGATGTTGCGGTGGAGTTGAGCAGGCGTTCGGCGTCGTGCGTGCTCTTGCCGACGATCTCGACGACGGCGGCGGCGAGGCCGTTGATGCGCCGTTCGATGTCGTCGGCGCCGGTCCGGATCGCTTCGGCGGTCGAGATCGCGAGCGTGCCGATGCGCCGTTCCGCGTGCTCCGTGCTGGAGCCGATCGTGTCGGTGACGGAGGAGGCGGCGGCGATGATGCGCTGCTCGACCGAATTGGTGCCGCTCGTGAGCGTTTCGGCCGCGGCTGCCGCTGCGGCTGCAATGCGCTTCTCGGCGCTGTCGCTGCCCGACGAGATCGTTTCGGCGGCCGCGGAGGCGACCGTCGAGATGCGCCGCTCGGCGTTCTCCGCGCCGGAACTGATCGAATCCGCCGTCGTCTGTGCGACGGCGGCGATGCGACGCTCGGCGTTCTCAGTGCCGGACGTAATGGTGTCCGCGGCGGAGGCCGCGACGGCCTGAATGCGCCGTTCGGCGTCGACCGTTCCCGTTCCGATGGTCGATGCCGCGTTCGACGTGAGCAAGCTCAACGCCCGCTCGGCGTCTTGCGCGCTCGCGCGGATGGCGTCGGCGGCGATGCGGGCGGCGGTCTCGAGAGCTTGTTCGGCCTCGGTCGTGCCGCCGCGGACGATGCCCGCGGTCGACGTCATCAGGCCCTGCAGTGCCCGTTCGGCATCTTGCGCGCCGGTGCGCACCGCATCGGCGGTGGAGGAGGCGAGCATCACCAGCGAACGCTGCGCGTCCTGCGCACCGCTGCGAATCGTCTCCACGGTAGCGTTCGAGAGCGTGCTGATCGCGCGCTCGGCTTCGCTCGTCACCGTCTTGACGGTTTGATTGAGCTGCTCGACGCGATTGACGATGGAGTTGGCGACCGTCGAACCGCGCGCCTCGATCTGACTCGTTGCCGTCTCGACGCGCTCCACCAGCAACTCCTCGAAGCGGCCGACCAGTTCCGCCGGCCGGACCAAGCTAAGGCCGTACTTCGAGTAGACGACGCCTGCGTGCCCGAGCAGGGCCTCGTCTCGGGGGAGGTCGATTATTTCGAGGAACCGCTCGACGAAATGCCGGCACTCAGAGTGATGAAGTTCCCCGTCACATCGTATCCGGCCCCCGCGACCGTGATCGAGTTCAGGGTCAGGCCGCTGATGTCGTTGTTGTTCGTCAGTTGGGACGCGCCGGCGGGGAAATAGACATCGTCGCCGGCCACCG
>JAFKKS010000309.1 GCA_017304555.1 Hyphomicrobiales bacterium | reverse complement strand
AGAGGGGGCGCGCGGCAGCGCGGGGTGAGGGGTCAATTCGGTGGGGGCAACATCTCACCCCTCACCCGCCTCGCGGCTCACGCCGCTCGGCACCCTCTCCCACAAGGGGAGAGGGAAAAAAGCAGTTACGCCGCCTTCGACAAGGTGGCGTGTGCTTCCGCGAAGGCCCAATCGAGCCACGGCACCAGCGCTTCGACGTCGCGCACTTCGACGGTCGCGCCGCACCAGATGCGCAGGCCCGCCGGCGCATCGCGATGCCCCGCGATGTCGTAGGCGACGCCTTCCTTCTCGAGCAGCGCCGCCATCGCGCGCACGAACGTCCATTGCGCGTCGGCGGGAAGCCCCGCCACTTCGGGAGCCACGATCTTGAGGCAGACGGAAGTGTTGGAGCGCGTACGCTCTTCCTGCGCCAGCGACGCAACCCATGGCGTATGCGAAACCCAGCGCATCAACACGCTGGCGTTGGCGTTGGCGCGTCCCATCAGCGTCCGCAGTCCGCCGACCGACTTCGCCCACTGCAGCGCATCGAGATAATCCTCGACGCAGAGCATCGAGGGCGTGTTGATCGTCTCGCCCTCGAAGATGCCTTCGTTGAGCTTGCCGCCTTTGGTCATGCGGAACAGCTTCGGCAGCGGCCATGCCGGCTGATACGATTCAAGCCGTGCGACGGCGCGCGGCGAAAGAACGAGCATGCCGTGCGCGGCTTCGCCGCCGAGCGCCTTCTGCCAGGAGAAGGTCACGGCATCGAGCTTCGCCCAATCGAGCGGTTGCGCGAAAGCCGCCGACGTCGCGTCGCAGATCGTCAGACCTTCACGGTCGGCCGCGATCCAGTCGGCGTCCGGCACGCGCACGCCCGATGTCGTGCCATTCCAGGTGAACACGATATCGCTCTTGGGATCGACCTTCGAGAGGTCGGGCAGCGCGCCGTACTCGGCGCGCAGGAGCGTCGCGTCTTTGAGCTTGAGCTGCTTGGCGACGTCGGTGACCCAGCCTTCGCCGAAGGATTCCCAGGCGAGCATGGTGACGGGTCGGGCGCCGAGCAGCGACCACATCGCCATCTCGACAGCGCCGGTATCGGAAGCAGGCATGATCCCGATGCGGTAATCCGCCGGGATCTCCAACACTTCGCGCGTGAGTTCGATGGCGCGCTTGAGCTTCGCCTTGCCCGCTTTGGAGCGGTGCGAGCGTCCGAGTAGCGCGTCGGTGAGGGTTTGCAGACTCCAACCGGGCCGTTTCGGGCAAGGGCCGGAAGAAAAATGCGGAACAGCCGGCCGCACGCCGGGCTTCACGTTCGTCATGAGTCTACCCTTCCAGATAGAAGCTCCTCGGTGGGGAGGAGTGTCCCGCTGGCGGGGATAGGCAAAGGCCGTGAAGAAAGCAACAGGATTAAAGTTGCATAGGCAGAATTCGCCGCGCAGTCAGTGACGCCCGCACAAGCAGGCGTCCGGCTCTCATTATCGATTTAGCCGATAGCGCACGACATACCGGATCACCGCCTCCGCGGAGATGACCGTTTGAAAACGCCACGCTTTAGAACTTCAGCGCTAGCGCGGTGCGGAACGTATTCGTCTGGATCTCAATGCCGCGGACCGGGATGAACTGCACCCACTCGTATTCACCGCGGACGAACAGATTCGGCAGCAGGCCAATGTCGATGCCGGCGCCGAACATATAGCCGAACGCGATAGCGCCGTTCTTTGCATCGGTGCGAGAGTCGACCAGCGTATAGCCCGGGCGCGGCGGAATGCCGTCGTTCGGATCCTGCGCACTTGGCGACACGTCGGTCCCGGTGAGATTGACAGTGGCGCTTCGCGAGTAGTCGACCACGCCGACGGCGAGGCCGGCCATCATGTACGGCATGAAGGGACCGGCTGCGTAGCCGGCGCGTGCGCGCAGGGTGGCGAAGTCGATCAGCCGCGCGGACGCGTTTGATATGATGGTGATGTCATTCCTGAAATTGTCCGACGTCGTGAACGAGCGCGAGATCACATCGTTCGCGGTTTTCAGGATCGACGTGTGGCTGTAATTCGCTTCGAAGCCGACAACGGCCTCACCCCATTGCGCGTTGTAGCCGACGAAGCCGCCGTAGCTCGTACCATTCGCGCTACCGTTCGACAGTTTCGGCAACTTCGAGGCCTGCGCTTCGTTTTCGAGCAGAGTGGAGCGCAGGATGTCGGCAACTTGCGACTGCGTCGCGCTACCGAAATTGAAATCGGCGCCGGTGTATCCGACCTGCCCGCCGATATAGACGCCGGCCCAGTTATAGCTCTCGGTCGGCCCCTCGTAAGCCGTGCCGCGCAGATAGTCCGCCGCCATCGCTTCGTTTGCGAAGAGAAGCCCCGCTAACCCCAAGACTGCCGCCGCACGCATTATCCGCCCTCTTGCATTCCGCATCGCTGGAATCCTCAAGTCGGATCATTCCGCATTAACCTTAATGTTCCGTTATGAGCACGAATGTGGAAA
>JAFKKS010000308.1 GCA_017304555.1 Hyphomicrobiales bacterium | reverse complement strand
TCATCTCCAAGGAGTTGCCGATCCATATATCCAATATCGCGCTCGCCGATCCCAAGGACGGCAAGCCTACGCGCGTCGGCTTCAAGATCGTCGGCGAGGGTGACGGTCAGCGCCGGGTGCGCATCGCCAAGCGTTCGGGAGTCGAGATCGATGGCTGATAAAGAAAAAGACGGCGGCAAGGGCGCCAAGCCGGCGCGCGCCCCGAAGACCGAACGGACGCCTGAGCAGATCGCCAAGGCCGAGGCTGCGAAGGCAAAGGCTGCTGCGAAGAAAGAGGCGGCATCTGGCGAACGGAAGTCGCGGGAGCCTGAGGAGCGCGTTACGCCGCGGTTGCGCACGCATTTCGACACGGTTGTCCGCAAAGCCCTGACCGAGCAGTTCGGCTACAAGAACCCGATGCAGGTGCCGAAGATCGACAAGATCGTCCTTAACATGGGCATCGGGGAGGCGGTCGCCGATCGCAAGAAGGTCGAACAGGCGTCGGAGGCGCTGTCGCTGATTGTCGGCCAGAAGGCGGTCATCACCCGCTCGCGCAAGTCGATCGCGACCTACAAGCTGCGCGACGGCCAGGCGATCGGGTGCAAGGTGACGCTGCGCAAGGCGCGGATGTACGAATTCCTCGACCGGCTTGTGAATATCGCGCTGCCGCGCGTGCGCGATTTTCGCGGTCTCAACCCCAAGAGTTTCGATGGCCGCGGCAACTATTCGCTGGGCATCAAGGAACACATCGTTTTCCCGGAGATCGACTACGACAAGGTGTCGGACGTCTGGGGAATGGACATCACGGTCTGCACCACGGCGCGTACGGACGACGAGGCGCGCGCGTTGCTGAACGCATTCAACTTCCCCTTCCGGCAGTGAAGGTCGGTCTTTGACAGGCACGTCCTTCAGACGCGGATAGTTAGGAGACACGAATGGCGAAGAAGAGTTCGATCGAGAAGAACAATCGGCGGCGCAAGCTGTCGAAGAAGTATTCGGGCCGCAGAGCGCGGCTCAAAGCGATCGCCATGGACAAGACCAAGCCGATGGAGGAGCGCTTTGCAGCGACCCTCAAGATGGCTGAACTTCCGCGTAACGCTTCGGCCACGCGCATCCGCAATCGTTGCGAGATCACCGGCCGGCCTCGCGCGTTCTATCGCAAGCACAAGCTCAGCCGTATCGCGCTGCGCGATCTTGGGTCCAAGGGTTTGATCCCCGGCCTCGTGAAGTCGAGCTGGTGAGGAGGATCGCATGCAGTTGAATGATCCAATCGGCGACCTCATCGCGCGCATCCACAATGCGCAGATGCGCAAGAAGTCCAAGGTGTCGACACCTGGCTCGCGGCTCCGCGTCAGCGTGCTCGATGTGCTCAAGAACGAGGGCTTCATCCGCGGCTATGCAGCCGTGGAGCATACGGACGGCCGCAACGAGCTTGAGATCGAGCTGAAGTACTTCGACGGCGAGCCGGTGATCCGCGAGATTTCGCGGGTGTCGAAACCCGGCCGTCGCGTCTATGTCGCGGTGCGAAACCTGCCGCGTATCAATAACGGCCTTGGCGTTGCGATCCTGTCGACGCCCAAGGGCGTGATGGCCGACCATGAAGCACGCGACGCCAATGTCGGCGGCGAAGTGCTCTGCACGGTGTTCTGAGCCGAGGAGAGCGAGGAAAAGCCATGTCCCGTATCGGCAAGAAGCCAATCGCTGTCCCGTCCGGCGTCACTGCGAACGTCGAAGGCCAGACGATCAAGGTCAAAGGACCCAAGGGCGCGCTGCAGCTCGTGCTGCATGACGACGTTGCGGCCACGATGGATAAGGGCGCGATCAAGGTTGATCCGCGATTCCAGACCAAGCGTGCGCGTTCGCAATGGGGTACCTATCGCACGCTGGTCGCGAATCTGATGACCGGTGTGACCAAGGGTTTCGAGCAGAAGCTCGAGATCACCGGCGTCGGCTACCGCGCGGCGGTGCAGGGCAAGAATCTGCAGCTCCAACTCGGCTTCAGCCACGATGTTGTCTATCCGATCCCGGAAGGGGTTGCGATCGCGACACCAAAGCCAACGGAGATCGTGGTCACCGGTTCCGAGAAGCAGCGGGTCGGTCAGGTCGCGGCCGAGATTCGCGATTTCCGTGCGCCGGAGCCCTATAAGGGCAAGGGTGTGAAGTACGTTGGCGAATACATCTTCCGCAAGGAAGGCAAGAAGAAGTAACGGAGCGCGCGATGGCGACTGTCAGAGACCGGACCTTGCGCCGTAGGGCGTCTGTGCGACGCACCGTCAAGGCGGCGGCGAACGGCCGTGTGCGGCTGTCCGTGCACCGTTCGGGCAAGCACATCTACGCGCAGGTGATCGACGATGTGAAGGGCGCGACGCTGGCGTCGGCCTCCACGCTTGAGAAGGACTTGCGCGGAAGTCTGAAGACCGGGGCGAACGTCGATGCCGCCAAGGCGGTCGGCAAGCTCCTGGCCACGCGAGCGATCGAAAAGGGC
>JAFKKS010000307.1 GCA_017304555.1 Hyphomicrobiales bacterium | reverse complement strand
GTCGAACGCGGCGCCGTGATGGATGCCGAGCGCGGCCTGTACCGAGACTGCCGTCGCGGGAAAGGTCTGATCCGGCGTCGAGGTCGCGAGCACGATCAGGTCGATGCTTTCCGGCTCGACGCCGGCGTCTTTCAGCGCCGCGCGGGCGGCGGCGATGGCGATATCGGACGTGAGTTCGCCATCGGCCGCGATATGGCGCTCACGGATACCGGTGCGCTGCGCGATCCACGCGTCGGACGTATCGACTTTCTGAGCAAGTTCTTCGTTGGTCAGTATACGTTTCGGCAGATAGCTGCCGCAGCCAAGCACAACGGACCGCACTTCCTTCACGACGCAACCTCAATGACGGATGTTCGCCGATGGTGCGACAAAGTCTCGGAGATCTTCGTCAGCAGCCCATAGCGGACCATGTCGTAGCCGAGATCGACGGCGGCGGCGAATCCTTCGGCATCCGTGCCGCCGTGGCTTTTGATCACCACACCGTTGAGGCCGAGGAAAATACCACCGTTGGCGCGCCGCGGATCGACTTTTTCACGCAAGGCATCGAACGCCGGCTTCGCCAACAGGTAGCCGAGCCGTGCACGCCAGGTGCGGCTCATGGCGCTGCGCAGATACTGGCCGATCTGCTTGGCGGTGCCCTCCGCGGTCTTGAGCGCGATATTTCCGGCAAAACCCTCGGTGACGACGACGTCGACGGTTCCCTTGCCGATATCGGTGCCCTCGACGAAGCCGCGATAGTCCATGCCCGGGAACTGGGATTCGCGCAGAATCCGGCCGGCCTCGCGAATCTCTTCCAGGCCCTTCATCTCCTCGACGCCGACATTGAGCAGGCCGACCGTCGGGCGCTCCATATCGAAGAGGATGCGCGCCATGGCGCTGCCCATGACCGCCATGTCGACGAGTTGCGGCGCGTCGGCGCCGATGGTCGCGCCCATGTCGAGCACGACCGATTCGCCGCGCAGGGTCGGCCACAGCGCCGCAATCGCCGGGCGATCGATGCCGGCCATGGTGCGTAGATTGAACTTGGCCATGGCCATCAGCGCGCCGGTATTGCCAGCGGAAACGGCGACGTCGCAGAGTTCTTTTTTCACCGCATCGAGCGTGAGCCACATGGACGATTTCCAGCGGCCGTGGCGCAACGCCTGGCTCGGCTTCTCGTCCATGGCGATCGCCACGTCCGTATGGTCAACGCTGCTCACGGCTTTGAGTTTCGGCTCCGCCTCGAGCAGCGGACCGATCACCGCGTTGTCGCCGTGGAAGACGAACGTCGTGTCGGGATGGCGCGCGTGCGACAGAGCCGCACCCGCGACGACAACCGATGGTCCATGGTCGCCCCCCATGGCATCAAGCGAAATTCGAACCGGCTGCGGCATATGATCCTTGTCGGCAATCCTCACGCCGGAGCGGCTATCTGAAAGCGATGATTGGGGCAATCGTCATCGACAATACCCACTCGGAGGCTGTTCACAAGACGTCCGACAAGCCCCGACTGTGCATCGGAGAGAGGCGAAGCGTCTCGGCCACAGGTGGCGCGAGATGCAATCAGGGCTTGTTCCCCGCCTTGAACCCCTTCAGGGCCGCAAATGGGTGGTCGGCGGGCTCTTCTTCGGCCCGCGGGGGTTCGAAATGGGCATCCGGACGGCGTGGATAGGGATCGATGCCCAGCAGCAAGAATTCCGTGGCGACGGCACCAAGGTCCACATGGCCGCCGATCAAGGGCTCTGGCGGTTCCTTCGCGTCGGCCGCGAGCGTCTCAGCCTCCTCGTCGGCATCGGCCGCATCGCCAGGCGGCTCGAACAGGAGATCGACCGATTCACGGATGGCGCTGGTCATCGGCTCCAGGGACACCACGCAGGTCTGCCGCACGGCGGCCTCCACCTGCCCGGTGACGCGCAGCCCATCCTTGCCGTAGCGCGCGAGGTCGAAAGTTGCGTCGAGTTCCGGCACTTCAAGCACATCGGCCAGGCGAGCAAGCGCTGTCCGCACCTTGTCGTCGGCATGAAGCGCGACGCGCCGTCCCTCCTCCGGCACGTCGGCAACGGCGATCGGAACGGTCCAGGGTCGCGCCTCTTTTTGTTCAGTCATTCTCGCCTCCACGTCCACCGGCTCAGCGCGCCTCAACCGCGAGCGGGTCGGGAAAATTTACGACACCGGCCGCGATCTCGCCGGACGCTTGCCGGCTCAAATCCTCAGCCGCCGCCCGCACATAATGCGCCAGCCGCTGCGCCGATGGCGTCCCATCGGACGCCGTTTGAGCGCCGAAGACATTGCGCTCAAGCGCAGCCGCGAGCACGGCGTCGTCCGCACCGGCGAGCGCCTTGTCGTAAGCGGCCGCGCGGCCATAGTAAGCCTCGCCGATCTTCTGCATCTTCTTCGCCAAGGTCGTGTCGCTGATGCCGATTTCGCGCAGGCCGTGGTCCATATCCAGGCAGAACCGGTCGAACACCGCCTGCCCCACCGCGCGCA
>JAFKKS010000281.1 GCA_017304555.1 Hyphomicrobiales bacterium | reverse complement strand
GTTCGGTTGGCTTTGTATCAGGCCGCGTCGCGACGCGGGCGGCCCGCATCGCCTTCGGCCAGCTTCTTGTCTTGCGCCATCGGATCGTGCTCGAGGATCTCGCCCTTGAAGATCCAGACCTTCACGCCGCAGGTGCCGTAGGTCGTGAACGCCGTCGCCACGCCGAAGTCGACGTCGGCGCGCAGCGTATGCAGCGGCACGCGGCCTTCACGGTACCATTCCATCCGCGCGATCTCCGCGCCGCCGAGGCGGCCCGAGCAATTGATACGGATGCCCTCGGCGCCGAGACGGATCGATGACTGCACGGCGCGCTTCATGGCGCGGCGGAACGCCACGCGGCGCTCGAGCTGCTGCGCGATCGATTCCGCGACGAGCTGCGCGTCGAGCTCCGGCTTGCGGATTTCGACGATGTTGATCACCACGTCCGAGGACGTGAGGTCGGCGACCTTCTTACGCAGCTTCTCGATGTCCGCGCCCTTCTTGCCGATCACGACGCCCGGACGAGCCGAGTGGATGGTGACGCGGCACTTCTTGTGCGGACGCTCGATGATGATGCGCGAGACCGCCGCCTGCTTGAGCGCCTTCAGGAGCTCACGACGGATCTCCATGTCCTCATGCAGCAGCTTGCCGTATTCGGCCTTGCCCGCGTACCAGCGCGAATCCCACGTCCGGTTGATGCCGAGACGCAGGCCGACCGGATTGACCTTCTGACCCATCGGGCTCTCTCCGCTTACGCCGCTTCCTCGACCTGACGAACGACGATCGTCAGGTGCGAGAAGAATTTCTGAATGGCGCCGGCACGGCCACGGGCGCGCGCATGAAAGCGCTTCATCACCAGGCCTTTGCCGACATGCGCCTCGGCGACGACGAGATCGTCGACGTCGAGGTCGTGATTGTTTTCCGCGTTCGCGATCGCGGATTCGAGGCATTTCTTCACGTCGACCGCGATACGCTTGCGCGAGAACTGCAGATCGGCGAGCGCCGCATCCACCTTCTTGCCGCGGATCATCTGCGCGACCAGGTTGAGCTTCTGCGGGCTCACCCGGATGTTGCGCGCGACGGCCTTGGCTTCGTTCTCGGCCAGACTGCGCTCACGCTTTTTCTTGCTCATCGTTTTGCTCCCGCGTCCCTTACGCGCGCTTCGCCTTGCGATCGGCGGAGTGCCCTTGGAACGTGCGCGTCGGCGAGAACTCGCCAAACTTGTGCCCGACCATTTCTTCAGTCACCTGCACCGGAACGTGCTTCTGACCGTTGTGAACGCCGAACGTCAGCCCGACGAACTGCGGCAAGATGGTCGAACGCCGGCTCCAGGTCTTGATGACGTCGTGACGACCGGACGAGCGCGCGGCATCCGCCTTCTTCAGCAGATAGCCGTCGACGAACGGACCCTTCCAAACGGAACGTGTCATAAGCTCGCCCTTCCTTACTTCTTCTTCCGCGCGTGGCGGCTCGACACGATGAACTTGGTCGTCGACTTGTTCTTGCGGGTCTTCTTACCCTTGGTGGGGAAGCCCCAAGGCGTGACCGGATGCCGGCCGCCCGAGGTGCGGCCTTCGCCGCCGCCGTGCGGATGGTCGATCGGGTTCATGGTCACACCGCGATTGTGCGGACGCCGGCCGAGCCAGCGGGAGCGTCCCGCCTTGCCGATCGACGTGTTCATGTGGTCCGGGTTCGAGACCGCACCGACGGTGGCGCGGCACTTGCCGTTCACCAGGCGCTGCTCACCCGAGTTGAGCCGCATGATCACATAGTCCTGATCGCGACCGACGATCTGCGCATAGGTCCCGGCCGAGCGTGCGATCTGCCCGCCCTTGCCGATCTTGAGCTCGATGTTGTGCAC
The DNA here is from genome assembly GCA_017304555.1 of Hyphomicrobiales bacterium. Taxonomy (GTDB): domain Bacteria; phylum Pseudomonadota; class Alphaproteobacteria; order Rhizobiales; family Xanthobacteraceae; genus JAFKKS01. The sequence goes on along the minus strand of JAFKKS010000281.1, from coordinate 13,857 downwards.
GATCGTACCGATCGGCATGTTGCCGAGCGGCATGCAGTTGCCCGGCTTCACGTCGACCGACTCGCCAGCGACAATCACGTCGCCTTCCGCCAGGCGCTGCGGCGCCAGGATGTAAGCGAGTTCGCCATCGTCGTACTTCAGGAGCGCGATGAAGCTCGTGCGGTTCGGATCGTATTCGATCCGCTCGACGCGCGCATTCACGTCCACTTTGCCGCGCTTGAAGTCGACCTTGCGATACGACTGCTTGTGACCGCCGCCGCGGAAGCGCACGGTGACGCGTCCGTTGTTGTTGCGGCCGCCGCTCTCGCTCTTGCCCTCGGTCAACGCCTTGACCGGCTTGCCCTTGTACAGGGCCGAGCGGTCGACGAGCACCAGCTGGCGCTGGCCCGGCGTGATCGGTTTGTATTTTCTCAATGCCATGACGCGCTACCTCTAGAGACCCGTCGTCACGTCGATGCGATGACCTTCGACCAAGGTCACGATCGCTCTCTTGACGTCGGAGAGCTGCCCCTGCACGCCGCGGAACGAGCGCTTCTTGCCCTTGCGGATCAGCGTATTGACGCTCTTCACCTTGACGTCGAACAGCTTCTCGACGGCTTCCTTCACCTGCTCCTTCGTCGCGTTCTTCGCGACGCGGAAGATCACTTGATTGCGTTCGGACGCCATCGTCGCCTTCTCGGTGATGACGGGCGAGAGAACGACGTCGTAGTGGCGCGGCTCGATCGACTTCGAGGTCATTTGAAGCGCGCCTCCAGCGCATCCAGCGCGGCCTTCGTCAGCACAAGCTTCTGACGCCGCATGATGTCGTAGACGTTGATGCCCTGCACCGGCAGCACGTCGATCTGCGGCACGTTGCGGGCGGCGCGCGCGAAGTTCTCGTCCACGCTCGCGCCGTCAATGATCAGCGCGTTGACGAAGCCGAGCTTGCCGAACTGCTCTTTCAGCGCCTTCGTCTTGCCGTCCTTCAGCGAGGCCTGGTCGATGACGACAATGCCACCGTCCTTGGCCTTCGACGACAGCGCATGACGCAGCGCCAGAGCCCGCACCTTCTTCGGCAGCTCGATCGCATGACTGCGCACGAGCGGGCCGAACGAACGGCCGCCACCGCGGAACAGGTTGGCGCGCTGCGAGCCGTGACGGGCGGTGCCGCCGCCCTTCTGCTTGCCAAGCTTCTTGCCGGTGCGCGCGATCTCCGAGCGGTTCTTCACCTTGTGCGTGCCGGCCTGGCGGCGCGAGAGCTGCCAGACGACGCAACGCTGCAGGATATCTTTGCGCGGATTGAGACCGAAGATCGCGTCCGAAAGCTGGACCGATCCCGATTCCTTACCGTCGAGGGTCGTGACCTTGAGTTCCATGTCAGGCCCCCTGCTCGGCTTGCGCTTCCGGCGCCGCCGTCTTCTCGTTCGCCGCCGGCTTGTCGCCCTCGCCGTTCGCGAGCTTGAACTTGCCGGGCTTCGGCGCGTCCTTCGGGAGCGACTTCTTCACCGCGTCGCGCACCGTGATCCAACCACCCTTGGAGCCGGGAACGGCGCCTTCGACGAGGATGAGGCCGCGCTCCACATCGGTCTGCACGACCTTGAGGTTCAGCGTCGTCACCCGCTCGGAGCCGAGGTGACCCGGCATCTTCTTGTTCTTGAAGGTCTTGCCCGGATCCTGACGGCCGCCGGTCGAACCGATCGAACGATGCGAGATCGACACGCCGTGCGACGCACGCAGGCCGCCGAAATTCCAGCGCTTCATGCCGCCGGCGAAACCTTTACCGATCGAGGTGCCGGTCACGTCGACGAACTGCCCGACCACGAAGTGATCCGCCGTGATCTCGGCGCCGACCGGGATCAGATCCTCGGCCTCGACGCGGAACTCCACGACCTTACGCTTCGGCTCGACCTTGGCGACCGCGAAATGTCCGCGCTCCGCCTTCGAGACGTTCTTCGTCTTGCGTGTCCCTGCTCCGAGCTGGAGCGCGACATAACCGTTTCGCTCAGGCGTGCGATGGCCCACGACCTGGCACTGCGCGAGGCGCAGCACCGTCACGGGCACATGCTCACCCGCGTCCGTGAAGACGCGAGTCATTCCCACCTTTTGTGCGATCACTCCGGAACGCATTGTTATCGTCCTTCGTCCGCGTCAGCGGTTTAGAGTTTGATCTCGACGTCGACGCCGGCGGCGAGGTCGAGCTTCATCAGCGCGTCCACCGTCTGCGGCGTCGGGTCGACGATGTCGAGAAGCCGCTTGTGCGTCCGCATCTCGAATTGCTCGCGCGACTTCTTGTCGATGTGCGGCGAGCGGTTGACCGTGAATTTCTCGATACGGGTCGGCAGCGGGATCGGCCCTCGCACCTGCGCGCCGGTCCGCTTCGCCGTATTGACGATCTCGCGCGTCGACGCATCGAGGATGCGATGATCGAACGCTTTGAGCCGGATGCGGATGTTCTGGCCGTTCATTTTGCTGTCTCTTCGTTTCTAATCAACCCGCGCGGCCCAACCGGCGAGTAGTGAGTAGCGAGTAGCGAATAGATATCTTCTATTCGCCAGTCGCTATTTCGCTATTCGCTTTACTCGATGATGCTTGCGACGACGCCTGCGCCGACGGTACGGCCGCCTTCACGGATGGCGAAGCGCAGCTTCTCCTCCATCGCGATCGGAACGATCAGCGTCACCTCCATCGAGATGTTGTCGCCCGGCATCACCATCTCGGTGCCTTCCGGCAGCGTCACCACGCCCGTCACGTCCGTCGTGCGGAAGTAGAACTGCGGACGGTAGTTGGTGAAGAACGGCGTGTGACGGCCACCCTCCTCCTTCGTCAGGATGTACGCTTCCGCCTTGAACTTCGTGTGCGGCTTCACCGAACCCGGCTTGCACAGCACCTGACCGCGCTCCACGTCCTCGCGCTTCGTGCCGCGCAGCAGCGCCCCGATGTTGTCGCCCGCCTGCCCCTGGTCGAGCAACTTGCGGAACATCTCAACGCCCGTCACCGTCGTCTTCTGCGTCTCCTTCAGACCGACGATCTCAACTTCCTCGCCGACCTTCACGATGCCGCGCTCGACGCGACCCGTCACCACCGTGCCGCGGCCCGAGATCGAGAACACGTCCTCGACCGGCATCAGGAACGGCTGGTCAACCGGACGCTCCGGCTGCGGGATGTAGCTGTCGACGTTCTTCATCAGCTCCAAGATCGCGTCGTGCCCGAGCTTCGGGTCGCCGTTCTCCAGCGCCACCAGCGCCGAGCCCTTGATGATCGGGATGTCGTCGCCCGGGAACTCGTACTTCGACAGAAGCTCACGCACCTCGAGCTCAACCAGCTCCAGAAGCTCCGGATCGTCCACCATGTCGCACTTGTTCATGAACACGACCAGCGCCGGCACGCCGACCTGGCGCGCCAAGAGGATGTGCTCACGCGTCTGCGGCATCGGGCCGTCGGCGGCACTCACCACCAGGATCGCGCCGTCCATCTGAGCCGCGCCCGTGATCATGTTCTTCACGTAGTCCGCGTGCCCGGGGCAATCCACGTGCGCGTAGTGACGGTTCGGCGTCTCATACTCAACATGCGACGTCGCGATCGTGATCCCGCGCGCCTTCTCTTCCGGCGCCTTGTCGATCTGGTCGTACGCCGTGTAGCTCGCTCCACCGCTCTCCGCCAAAACCTTCGTGATCGCCGCCGTCAACGACGTCTTCCCATGGTCAACATGACCAATCGTCCCAATGTTGCAATGCGGCTTCGTCCGCTCAAATTTCTCTTTGGCCATTGGTCTCTCTCCGCGCCTCTCGCAGACTGTGTTGACGAACTCAGGCGAACTTCGCCTGGACTTCCTGAGCAACGTTCGACGGCACTTGTTCGTAGTGGTCGAACTGCATAGTGAATGTCGCACGCCCCTGTGACATGGAGCGCAGCGTATTGACGTAACCGAACATGTTAGCGAGCGGCACCATTGCGTTGATGACGTTCGCGTTGCCACGCATGTCCTGACCCTGGATCTGCCCGCGCCGCGAGTTGAGATCGCCGATGACGGAGCCGGTGTAGTCTTCCGGCGTCACCACTTCGACCTTCATGATCGGCTCAAGCAGGACCGAACTGCCTTCACGCAGCGCCTCACGCAGCGCCGCGCGCGACGCGATTTCGAACGCCAGCGCCGAGGAGTCGACGTCGTGGTAGGCGCCGTCGATCAGCGTCACCTTGAGATCGACGACCGGGAAGCCGGCGAGCACGCCGGAGCCGAGCACCGAGTCCAAGCCCTTCTCGACGCCGGGGATGTATTCCTTCGGCACGTTGCCGCCGACGATTTTGCTCTCGAAGGCGTAGCCGGCGCCGGGTTCGTTCGGCTCGACGACGAACTTAACGCGCGCATACTGGCCCGTGCCGCCGGTCTGCTTCTTGTGCGTGTAGTCCTTCGTGACCGTCTTGGTGATCTTCTCACGGTAAGCGACCTGAGGTGCACCGATATTGGCGTCGACCTTGTAGGTGCGCTTGAGGATGTCGACCTTGATGTCGAGATGCAGTTCGCCCATCCCCTTGAGGATGGTCTGCCCCGACTCCTGGTCCGTCGACACGCGGAACGACGGATCCTCAGCCGCGAGCTTCGCCAGCGCGATGCCTAGTTTCTCCTGGTCGGCCTTCGACTTCGGCTCGATCGCGATCTCGATGACCGGATCGGGGAACTCCATCTTCTCCAGGATCACCTGCTTGTTGGGATCGCAGAGCGTGTCGCCGGTACGGACTTCCTTGAGGCCCGCAAGCGCGACGATGTCGCCGGCATAGGCCTCCTTGATGTCCTCGCGATTGTTCGCATGCATCAGCAGCATGCGGCCAACACGCTCCTTGCGCTCGCGCGTGGAGTTCACGACGCCAGTGCCACTCTGGAGAATGCCTGAATAAATGCGACAGAAGGTGATCGTGCCGACAAACGGGTCGTCCATGATCTTGAACGCCAGCAACGACATCGGCTCGCTATCGTCCGGATGGCGCTCGATTTCATTGCCCTTGTCGTCGATGCCCTTGATTGCCGGAACATCGAGCGGCGACGGCAAGTAATCGACGACCGCGTCGAGTAGCGGCTGCACGCCCTTATTCTTGAAGGCCGAGCCGCACAGCACCGGATAGAATGCGCCGCCGATCACGGCCTTGCGGATCAATCGCTTCAGCGTCGCCTCGTCGGGCTCCTTGCCCTCGAGGTAGGCCTCCATCGCTGCGTCGTCGAGCTCGACAGCCGCCTCGATCATCTTCTCACGATATTCCTTGGCCTGGTCCTGCAGGTCGGCCGGAATCTCCGCATCGCCAAACTTGGCGCCGAGGCCCTCGTCTTCCCAGACGACGGCCTTCATGCGCACCAGATCGATCAGACCCTTGAAGTTGTTCTCCGCGCCGATCGGCAGCTGGATCGCCACCGGCTTCGCGCCGAGGCGGTCAACGATATCCTTGAGGCACTTGAAGAAGTCGGCGCCCGTCTTGTCCATCTTGTTGGCGAAGACGATACGCGGAACCTTGTACTTGTCGCCCTGGCGCCAGACCGTCTCGGTCTGTGGCTCGACGCCCTGGTTCGAATCGAGAACACATACCGCGCCGTCGAGCACGCGCAGCGAACGCTCCACCTCGATGGTGAAGTCGACGTGCCCGGGCGTGTCGATGATGTTCAGGCGCTTGCCGTTCCAATACGCGGTCGTCGCAGCCGACGTGATGGTGATGCCGCGCTCCTGCTCCTGCTCCATCCAATCCATCGTCGCGGCGCCTTCGTGCGTCTCGCCGATTTTATGGTTCTTGCCGGTGTAGAAGAGGATCCGCTCAGTGGTCGTCGTCTTTCCAGCATCGATGTGCGCCATGATGCCGAAATTGCGGTAGTCCTCAATTTTGTTCGTGCGGGGCATAGGAAGTCCTTCAGGCGCGCGTAACGCGCGTCACCAGCGGTAATGCGAGAAGGCGCGGTTGGCTTCCGCCATCCGGTGCGTGTCTTCCCGCTTCTTGACGGCATTCCCCCGATTGTTCGACGCATCGAGCAACTCGGCCGAGAGCCGCTCCGTCATCGTCTTCTCGTTACGGTCGCGCGCCGCCGAAATGAGCCAGCGAATGCCGAGCGCCTGACGGCGATCGGTACGCACCTCGACCGGCACCTGATACGTGGCGCCGCCGACGCGCCGCGAGCGAACCTCGATCGTCGGCATGACGTTGTCGAGGGCTTGCTGGAACACGCCGATCGGATTCTGCTTCGACTTGCTCTCGATGGTATCGAGCGCGCCGTACACGATCTGCTCCGCGGCGGATTTCTTGCCGTGATGCATGATCGAATTCATGAACTTCGTCAGAACGACGTTCCCGAACTTCGGATCGGGAAGGATTTCGCGCTTCTCTGCGCGGTGACGACGGGACATTCGCGCAGCTCCTTACTTCGGACGTTTCGCGCCGTACTTCGACCGGCGCTGCTTGCGGTTCTTGACGCCCTGGGTGTCGAGGACGCCACGCAGGATGTGATAGCGCACGCCCGGCAAGTCCTTCACGCGGCCGCCGCGGATCATGACCACCGAGTGCTCTTGCAGGTTGTGCCCCTCGCCGGGGATGTAGCCGATCACCTCGAAGCCGTTGGTCAGGCGAACCTTGGCGACCTTGCGGAGAGCCGAGTTCGGCTTCTTCGGCGTCGTCGTATAGACGCGCGTGCAAACGCCACGTTTCTGCGGCGACTGCTGCAGGGCCGGCACCTTCTTGCGGGCCTTCACCTGCGTCCGCGGCTTGCGGATCAACTGATTGATCGTCGGCATTCGATCTGCACCCATTCGGGGCCGCGGCCCCAGCGTCCTCACGAAACGGGCACAACACGCGCCCGCGCAAAACAAAATCACGCCATCCGCTTTGGAACCGCGGAAAGGCGCTTGTAACCTCAGAGGACCGCGGCGGCTTTCGTCTCCGCGGTCTTGAACCCAGTGATCTGACAGCTACTGTCAGGGCAGCGTTTGAGGTTCATGGGTCGAGGCGCTAGGCGCGCCGTGCCGACGTAGAAACTCACCGCCTGCCGGAAAGTGCGCGGTATGTACCCGCCGCCGCCCGGCCCGTCAAGCATCCGCCCGGCAAAAAGCGCCTAATTCGGCTGTCCGAAAGCACTCCGACTGTAATTTTTTCCACTTCCTCCGGCCGGAACGGAAAAGAACTGCCCGAAGGCGGCTCATTCTTTTGCTGCAACGCAACGATTCGGCAACTTCGCCGCCGGCGCAACGTCCTTGAAACGCAATGGACGGGACGGGCAAGACACAAGCCCCTCGCCCTCTACAAAACTCCCAGGACCGTACCGGCAAGAAGCGCCGCCAGGTCAGTCTGGCGGTTAAGGCCTGTCTTCGCCAGGACAGCCTTTACATGGGTGCGCACCGTTTCGCTGCTCACTTTTCCGGCCGTGGCGATCTGCGCAACCGATTGCCCCGCAGCGATGGCCCGCGCCGCGCGCGCCTCCGCCGGCGTCAGATCAAAGAGTCCCTGGAGCACCTCGGCTGTCGCAACCTTTGCGCGATCGACCGGCGTGATCACAACGATCGTGGTTCCGTGCGAAAAAATATCGTGCGCCGAACGGCGAACAGGCAGCACATGAACGATCATCGGCAGCCGGTTCTCGAACGCCGCGAGAGGAACGGAACACACGACAGGCCCAGCGCCCGCCTCATAGCCCCGAGCCAGCGCTTTGGCGAACAGTCCGTCCGCGGCCTGATCGGTCAGCGTCAGCCGCTCCCGCCGGTCCTGTATGACATCCGGCATCAAGGACTGAAATAGCGGATTGGCAGCATGAACACGGCCGCCGTCGCGAAGCACCGCGGCCGGCAGCCCAACACCCCCCAAAGCATCCGTAGCCACCTGCGCACGCTGAAGCGCAAGCCGCGCCGACATCAGCGCCGCCCGCGCCAAATCAGGACGCAGCCGGTCCAGCATTGCAATCGCCTCGTCCTCGATCGAGCCGTGCTTGAATTCGCGCTCTATGCTGTAGATGAGAAAGTCACCGCTCGGCACCGGAATGGCCGAACCTGCCCCCCATCCAAGGCCTCGCGGGCGCAAGAAATCCCGAATGTTGTGGTCCTGGTCGATTTCTTCGGCCGTGTCGAAGATGTCGATTTCGCGCAGAAACCCCGCATGCTGCGCGGCAAGCAGTCGGGGCAATCGCGTATTGCGGCTATGCCATCCGCCCTCGGCGAAGGCCGTCATATCGTCGTGGACTTCAGCGGAAGCGACCCATCGAAGATCCGCCGCACTGGACGTGAGCAGAATGGCGCCTCGCGCCCCCGCGATCTCGCCAATCATGCGCAGAACGTCGGGCCAGAACTCGGGAACGACAGCCGCCTCGTAGAGACGATCAACGAACGCTTCTCGATCCATAGCTCTGCCACAACTTTAAGCGGAGCTTTCTAACTCTCCCTGGCTTCGTCGTAAAATAGATAAAAATAGAACCGCCGAGCCGGCCGGCGTGAACCTCGTTCGCAACGAGCACGCGGTAAATTCCGTTGCCGCGTGACGGAGCAAAAAGAAAAGGGCCGCCCCGAAAGGCGGCCCCTCTTTATTGCAACGACGTGCTTCCAGATCACTCTGCCGCCGGCAGAGCCTCCGGCGTGGCGGCGACCTTTTGCGCCGCCTCCTTCTCGCGCTCGTCGAGGATCAGCGTGTCGCGCTTGCCGGCGACCTCACGCAGCTCGCTCATCTGCGAGCCGGTGCCAGCCGGGATCAGCCGGCCAACGATGACGTTCTCCTTGAGGCCGTCGAGCGTGTCGTGCTTGCCGTTGACGGCAGCTTCCGTGAGCACGCGCGTGGTCTCCTGGAACGACGCCGCCGAGATGAACGAACGCGTCTGCAGCGAGGCCTTGGTGATGCCGAGCAGCACGGGATGCGCAACCGCCGGCTTCTTGCCCTCCTCCTTGGCCTTGGCGTTGACCTCGTCGAACTCGATCCGGTCCATCTGGTCGCCGTGGATCAAATCGGTTTCGCCGGTGTCGGAGATTTCGACCTTCTGCAGCATCTGCCGCACGATCACTTCGATGTGCTTGTCGTTGATCTGCACGCCCTGCAGCCGGTAGACCTCCTGGATCTCGTTGACGAGATAGGCCGCAAGCGCCTCGACGCCCTTGACCGCCAGAATGTCGTGCGGAGCCGGGTTGCCTTCGACGATGTAGTCGCCCTTCTCGATGAGATCGCCATCCTGCAGATGGATGTGCTTGCCCTTCGGAATCAGGTACTCGGCCGGCTCGACGCCCTTCTCGCTCGGCTCGATGCTGAGACGCCGCTTGTTCTTGTAGTCGCGGCCGAAACGGACCGTGCCGGAGATCTCGGCGATCACCGCCGCTTCCTTCGGCCGGCGCGCCTCGAACAGCTCCGCCACCCGCGGCAGACCGCCGGTGATGTCGCGCGTCTTGGCGCCTTCCATCGAGATACGCGCGATCACATCGCCCGCCTTCACATGCGAGCCGGGGTCGACAGAAATGATCGCGTCCACGGCCAGCAGATAGCGGGCGTCGCCGCCACGGCTGACCTTGAGCACTTTCCCGTCCTTGCCATCCTTGTTCTTGATGACAATGGCCGGGCGCAGATCGGCTTGGCTGCGCGAACCCGTCCGCCAGTCCGTGACCATGCGCTTGGCGATGAAGGTCGACTCATCGATCGTCTCCGACATCGACAGACCCTCGACCAGGTCTTCGAAGGCGATATAGCCATCGACCTCGGTGAGGATCGGCCGCGTATACGGATCCCATTCGGCGATGCGCTGGCCACGCTTGATCTTGTCGCCCTCGTCGACCTTGAGACGCGCACCGTACTGGATGCGGTGGACGGCATGTTCGGTGCCATCTGGATCGGTGACGGCGACCGTCATGTTGCGCCCGATGGCGACGAGTTCGCCCTCGGAATTGCGCACCAGCGCCTTGTTCTTGATCTTGATGATGCCGTCGAAGTTCGACTCGATGAACGACGACGAATCCGAGATCTGCGCCGCGCCGCCGATGTGGAACGTCCGCATCGTAAGCTGCGTGCCCGGCTCGCCGATCGACTGCGCCGCGATGACGCCCACGGCCTCGCCCATATTGACGGGCGTGCCGCGCGCGAGATCGCGCCCGTAGCACTTACCGCACACACCGTTGGTGAGTTCGCAGGTCAGCACCGAACGGATGCGCACCTCCTGCACGCCGGCCTGCGTGATCAGATCGACATGGCTCTCGTCGAGCGCCGTGCCCTTCTTCACGATGACCTTGTGCGAGGACGGATCGCGAATGTCCTCCGCCGTCGTGCGGCCGAGGATGCGGATCGCGAGCGAGGCGACGACCGTGCCGGAATCGATGATCGCGCGGACCTTGATGCCCGACGACGTGCCGCAGTCCTCCTGCGTGATGATGCAGTCCTGCGCAACGTCGACCAGACGGCGCGTCAGGTAGCCCGAGTTCGCGGTCTTCAAGGCGGTGTCGGCCAGACCCTTGCGGGCGCCGTGGGTCGAGTTGAAGTACTCGAGCACGGACAGGCCTTCCTTGAAGTTCGAGATGATCGGGCTCTCGATGATCTCGCCCGAAGGCTTGGCCATCGCGCCGCGCATACCCGCGAGCTGCTTCATCTGCGCCGGCGAACCGCGCGCTCCGGAGTGCGCCATCATGTAGATCGAGTTGATCGGACGATCGCGCTTGCCATCCGCCTCCTTCTTCACGGAGGAGATTTCACGCATCATCTCGTCGGCGATCTTGTCGGTGCACTTGGCCCAGGCATCGACCACCTTGTTGTACTTCTCGCCGGGCGTGATGAGGCCGTCGTTCTGCTGCTGCTCGTATTCCTTCGCGAGCGCGCGCGTCTCCTCGACGATCTTCCACTTCGAAGCGGGCACGACCATGTCGTCCTTGCCGAACGAGATGCCGGCCTTGAACGCGTGGTAGAAACCGAGCGCCATGACGCGGTCGCAGAAGATCACCGTCTCCTTCTGACCGCAGTGGCGGTAGACGGTATCGATCATGTTGGAGATCTCGCGCTTCGTCATCAGCTTGTTGACGATGTCGAACGGGATCTTGGCGTTGCGCGGCAGCACTTGGCCGAGCAGCACGCGGCCGGGCGTGGTGTCGTAGATCTTACGGAAGGTGTTGCCCTTCTCGTCGATACCGATCCAGCGATACTTGATCTTGCTGTGCAGCGTGATCGTGCGCTGATGCAACGCGTGCTCGATCTCGGCCATGTTCGCGAACGGCGTGCCCTCTCCGGGATCGCCCTCGCGCTGTAGCGAGACGTAATAGAGGCCGAGCACGATATCCTGCGACGGCACAATGATCGGCGAACCGTTGGCCGGGTGCAGGATGTTGTTGGTCGACATCATGAGGACGCGCGCTTCGAGCTGCGCCTCGATCGACAGCGGCACGTGCACCGCCATCTGGTCGCCGTCGAAGTCGGCGTTGAACGCCGCGCAGACGAGCGGATGCAGTTGGATCGCCTTGCCCTCGATCAACACCGGCTCGAACGCCTGGATGCCCAGGCGATGCAGCGTCGGCGCGCGGTTGAGCATGATCGGATGTTCGCGGATGACCTCGTCGAGGATGTCCCAAACCTCGGGCTTCTCCTTTTCGACGAGCTTCTTCGCCTGCTTGACGGTCGTCGACAGGCCCTTCGCTTCGAGCCGCGAATAGATGAACGGCTTGAACAGCTCGAGCGCCATCTTCTTCGGCAGGCCGCACTGGTGCAGCTTGAGCTCCGGACCGACCACGATCACTGAACGGCCGGAATAGTCGACGCGCTTGCCGAGCAGGTTCTGGCGGAACCGGCCCTGCTTGCCCTTCAGCATATCGGCGAGCGACTTCAGCGGCCGCTTGTTGGCGCCCGTGATGACGCGGCCGCGGCGGCCGTTGTCGAACAGCGCATCCACCGCCTCCTGAAGCATGCGCTTCTCGTTGCGGATGATGATGTCCGGCGCGCGCAATTCGATCAGCCGCTTCAAACGATTGTTGCGGTTGATGACGCGGCGATACAGGTCGTTGAGGTCGGAGGTCGCGAAGCGGCCGCCATCGAGGGGCACGAGCGGACGCAGGTCCGGCGGAATGACCGGCACTTGCGTGAGGATCATCCACTCCGGCTTGTTGTTCGACTGCGTGAACGCTTCGATGAGCTTCAGACGCTTGGCAAGCTTCTTCGGCTTCAGCTCCGAGGTCGACTCGGCGATCTCGACGCGCAGGTCCGCCGCGATCTTTTCGAGATCGAGCGACTTCAAGATTTCGCGGATCGCCTCGGCGCCGATCAGCGCCGTGAACGAATCCTGCCCGTACTCGTCCTGCGCCTTGAGGTAGTCGTCCTCGGACAGGAGCTGACGATCCTTGAGCGGCGTCAGGCCCGGATCGATCACGACGTAGTTCTCGAAGTACAGGATGCGCTCGAGGTCCTTCAGCGTCATATCGAGCAGAAGGCCGATGCGCGACGGCAGCGACTTCAGAAACCAGATGTGCGCGACCGGCGCGGCAAGCTCGATATGGCCCATGCGCTCGCGACGCACGCGCGAGAGGGTCACCTCGACGCCGCACTTCTCGCAGATGATGCCCTTGTACTTCATGCGCTTGTACTTGCCGCACAAGCACTCGTAGTCCTTGATCGGGCCGAAGATGCGCGCGCAGAACAGGCCGTCACGCTCCGGCTTGAACGTGCGGTAGTTGATCGTCTCCGGCTTTTTGATCTCGCCGTAAGACCACGACAGAATCTTTTCCGGGCTCGCGATCGAGATGCGGATCTGGTCGAAGACCTGAGCCGGCACCGTCGGGCTGAAAAGGTTCATCACTTCTTGGTTCATCGTGTTCTCCTTCGGAGAAGAAGCGAATAGCGAATGGCGAGTAGCGAATAGTGCCGCCGTCTCAGCCGTTCGCCTTCATTCGCTCTTTTCAGTTCGCTACTCGCTATTCGCTACTCACTATTCGCCGCGCGCCGCCACAGGCGGCGCGTCGCAATTACTCCGCAGCCTCCGCCGTGCCGTCCGGGGCACGGGATTGCTTCGAGTTGTGCAGGTCGACGTTGAGACCGAGCGAACGCATCTCCTTGACCAGCACGTTGAAGCTTTCCGGAATGCCCGCTTCGAACGTGTCGTCGCCGCGCACCACCGCCTCGTAGACCTTGGTACGGCCGGCCACGTCGTCCGACTTCACCGTCAGCATCTCCTGCAGGGTGTAGGCCGCGCCGTAAGCCTCGAGCGCCCATACCTCCATCTCGCCGAAACGCTGGCCGCCGAACTGCGCCTTGCCGCCCAGCGGCTGCTGGGTGACGAGCGAGTACGGGCCGATCGAACGCGCGTGGATCTTGTCGTCGACGAGGTGGTGCAGCTTCAGCATGTAGATGTAGCCGACCGTGACCTTGCGATCGAAGGAATCGCCGGTACGGCCGTCATACAGCGTCACCTGCCCGGAGTGATCGACGCCGGCCATGTCGAGCATGTTCTCGATATCGCTCTCCTTGGCGCCGTCGAACACCGGCGTCGCGATCGGCACGCCGCGGCGCAGATTGCCCGCGAGCTCGACCACCTGCTCGTCGTCGAGCGATTTGATCGTCGCCTCGTCGCCGTAGACCTTCTTCAGCGTCTCGCGGATCGGCTTCGGATCCTGCTTCGCCATGTAGGCGTCGTAGGCTTCGCCGACCTTGAGACCGAGGCCCGCGCAGGCCCAGCCGAGATGCGTCTCGAGGATCTGCCCGACATTCATGCGGCTCGGCACGCCGAGCGGATTGAGCACGATGTCGACCGGTGTTCCGTCTTCGAGGAACGGCATGTCCTCCGACGGCACGATCTTGGACACCACACCCTTGTTGCCGTGGCGGCCCGCCATCTTGTCGCCGGGCTGGATCTTGCGCTTCACCGCGACGAAGACCTTGACCATCTTCATCACGCCGGGCGGCAGCTCGTCACCGCGCTGC
>JAFKKS010000280.1:15817-17999 GCA_017304555.1 Hyphomicrobiales bacterium | reverse complement strand
CCATGTCAAGGTAGTGCTCACGCGCCGGGCTACATCCCCGCCGCCGCGCGCACGCCGTCGATGACGAACTGCACGGCGAGCGCCGCGAGGATGACGCCGAGCAATCGCGTCAGCACCAGGTTGCCGACGACGCCGAGCAGCCGCGTGATTGCCGCTGCGACGCAGAAGGACGTCGCGGCAATGAGCCCGACCAGCACGATGACGCCGATCAGGCCGGCCAGATACGACGGATCGCCCGCCGCGCGCCCGGCGAGGAGGAGCGTCGCGGCGATGGCGCCCGGCCCGGCGAGCAGCGGAATGCCGAGCGGGAAGGCGGCGATATGCGCCGCGCGGTCCTTCTCGGCCGTGTCCGTCTCGGCCGCATTTTGCGCCGTGTTGGACTGGCGATCGGTACGCTTGCCGTAGACCATCTCGAAGGCGATCGCGAACAGGAACAGCCCGCCGGCGATGCGGAACGCCGGCAGGCTGATGCCGAGCTTCGTCAGCAGCCATTGGCCGACCAGCGCCGACGCCGCGAGGATGCCGACCGCGATGGCGCTGGCGCGGAAGGCGATGCCGCGTTTCATGGCGGCCGGCAGCCCTTGCGTCAGCCCGGCGAAGATCGGCGCGAGGCCGATCGGATCGACCACGACCACCAGCGTCGTCAGCGCGGCGATGAGATATTCGGTGAGACCGGGCGGCACGGTATTCCCTCATAGAGATCGTTCAGCTTACTGCGTTCTGGACCCGTAAGGGTTTCCAGATGCACAGGCGCGCTCCCTCGCCCCGCTTGCGGGGAGAGGGTTGGGGTGAGGGGCACTTTCGGGGTAGAAATGATCTCGCTACGTCCCCCTCACCCGGACCGCTGCGCGGTCCGACCTCTCCCCGCAAGCGGGGCGAGGTGAAAGGGCTGGCTTTCCCCCTCCCAACCCATTGAAAAAAGAGGCAGAATTCATACATACAAAAGGCCGATTTCCGTGGTCTTTTGAGGCCGGTTGCGGTAGGTTTCAGCCCACGCTTAACGACTTGAGATTCGCCTTTGCCCGACACTGAAGATACGCGCCCGGGGGGCCCTGGTCCCTCGGACATTCGTCCTGTTTCCATCACCGACGAAATGCGCCGCTCGTACCTCGATTACGCGATGAGCGTGATCGTGGCGCGGGCGCTGCCGGACGTGCGCGACGGCCTCAAGCCGGTGCACCGGCGCATCCTCTATTCGATGTACGAGCAGGGGCACACGCCCGACAAGAAGTACGTCAAGTCCGCGCGCATCGTCGGCGACGTGATGGGTAAGTATCACCCGCACGGCGACACCGCGATCTACGACGCGCTAGTGCGCATGGCGCAGGATTTCTCCATGCGCCTGCCGCTGGTCGACGGGCAGGGCAATTTCGGCTCCGTCGACGGCGATCCGCCGGCGGCGATGCGCTACACGGAATCGCGTCTCGCGAAGCCGGCGCTCGCGCTCCTCGACGACATCGACAAGGACACGGTCGACTTCCAGGCGAACTACGACGGCAACGAGAAGGAGCCGGTGGTTCTGCCAGCGCGCTTCCCGAACCTGCTGGTCAACGGCGCGGGCGGCATCGCCGTCGGCATGGCGACGAACATCCCGCCGCACAATCTCGGCGAGGTGATCGACGGCTGCGTCGCGCTGATCGACGATCCCGAACTCGGCATCGACGACCTCATCAAGATCATTCCGGGACCCGATTTCCCGACCGGTGGCGTCATCCTCGGCCGCGCCGGCATTCGCGGCGCCTATCACCTCGGCCGCGGCTCGATCGTGATGCGCGGCAAGGTCGCGATCGAGGAGATCCGCAAGGATCGTGAAGCCATCATTATCTCGGAAATTCCGTATCAGGTGAACAAGGCCTCGATGGTCGAGCGCATTGGCGAGCTGGTGCGCGAGAAGAAGATCGAAGGCATCAGCGAGCTGCGCGACGAATCCGATCGCGACGGTTTCCGCGTTGTCGTCGAGATCAAGCGCGACGCCGTGGCGGACGTCGTGCTCAACCAGCTCTATCGCTTCACGCCGCTGCAGACGACGTTCGGCGCCAACGTGGTGGCGCTCGACGGCGGCCGCCCGCTGGTGATGAACCTCAAGGATATGCTGCGCGCGTTCGTGGCGTTCCGCGAGGAGGTCGTTTCCCGGCGCACCAAATATCTGCTCGGCAAGGCGCGCGACCGCGCGCACACCTTG
>JAFKKS010000280.1:0-15754 GCA_017304555.1 Hyphomicrobiales bacterium | reverse complement strand
GGCCGTCGCCGATCTCGTGGCGCTGATCGACGATCCGCGCCATCGCCTCTCGGACGATCAGACCTACCGGCTGTCGAACGAGCAGGCGCGCGCCATTCTCGACCTGCGCCTGCAGCGCCTCACCGCGCTCGGCCGCGACGAGATCGCCGAAGAGCTCGACAAGCTCGCGGTGGAGATCACCGACTATCTCGACATCCTGCGCTCGCGCGCGCGCATCCTGACGATCGTCAAGGATGAACTCACCGCCGTGCGCGACCAGTTCGCGACGCCGCGCCGCACCGAAATCCTCGAGCACGAAGGCGAGGTCGAGGACGAGGACCTGATCCAGCGCGAGGATATGGTCGTCACCGTCTCGCATCACGGCTACGTCAAGCGCGTGCCGCTCTCGACCTATCGCGCGCAGAAGCGCGGCGGCAAGGGGCGCTCCGGCATGCAGACGCGCGACGAGGATTTCGTCACGCGGCTGTTCGTCGCCAACACGCATACGCCGGTGCTGTTCTTCTCCTCGCGCGGCCAGGTCTACAAGGAGAAGGTCTGGCGTCTGCCGATCGCGGCGCCGCAGGCGCGCGGCAAGGCGATGATCAATATCCTGCCGATGCAGCAGGGCGAGCGCATCACCACGATCATGCCGCTGCCGGAAGACGAGAGCACCTGGTCGAGCCTCGACGTGATGTTCGCGACGACGCGCGGCACCGTGCGGCGGAACAAGCTCTCCGACTTCTCCGATGTGCGCCGCTCCGGCATCATTGCGATGAAGCTCGACGAGGGCGACGAGATCGTCGATGTGCAGATCTGCACCGAGGCGGACGACGTGCTGCTTACCACCTCGGCGGGCCAGTGCATCCGCTTCCCGACGACCGACGTGCGCGTGTTCCAGGGACGCACCTCGATGGGTGTACGCGGCATCGCGCTGCAGGGCGACAACGACAAGGTGATCTCGCTCACCATCCTGCATCACTTCGAAGCGGCGCCGGAAGAACGCTCCGTTTATCTCAAGCAGTCGGGCGCCATCCGGCGCGCGGCGACGGGCGAAGAGGCGGAGGCGGGCGACGGCGTGGAGCCGAGCGAGCCGACGCCGGAGACGCAGGCGGCGGACGCCGGTGCGTCGATCTCGTCGGAGCGCTACGCCGAAATGGGCGCGGCGGAACAGTTCGTGCTCACCATCACCGAACTCGGTTACGGCAAGCGTTCGTCGTCGTTCGAGTTCCGCGTCTCCGGGCGTGGTGGCAAGGGCATCCGCGCGACCGACATCGGCAAGATGGACGAGATCGGTCATCTCGTTGCGGCCTTCCCCGTGGAGATGGCCGACCAGATCATGCTGGTCAGCGACGGCGGGCAGTTGATCCGCGTGCCGGTCGAGGGCATCCGCATGACCAGCCGCGCGTCGAAGGGCGTGCGCGTGTTCGCGACCGCCGAGGGCGAGCGCGTCGTCTCCGTCGAGCGTCTCAGCGAAGACGCGAACGGCGAGAACGGACATGGGGACAACGGCAACGGCGACAACGGGGACGGCGGCGATGAGTCGCCGACCTAGCGTGTCATTCCGGATGGCCGCGAAGCGGCCAGTCCGGAATCCATACACCGCAGCACTGGGGATATGGATTCCGGGTTCGCGGCTTTCAGCCGCGCCCCGGAATGACAGGCTCGACTCTTTCTCAGAAGCCGTTTCTTGTGTCGTAGGTGCTCCTCAGCAACCAGCAGGATAGACTCGCCCCATGCCGCGCATCGCCCTCTATGCCGGATCGTTCGATCCGATCACCAACGGCCATGTCGACGTCGTGCGCCAGTCGATGCGGCTGGCTGACAAGCTCGTGCTCGCGATCGGCATCCATCCCGGCAAGACGCCGATCTTTACGGCGGAAGAGCGTGCCGCGATGCTGGAGGAGGTCTGCGGGCCGCTCGCCCGTGCCGCGACGTGCGAACTCGTCTGTACGACCTTCAAGGGGCTCGTCGTGACCGCCGCCAAGGAGCACGGCGCAACGGTGCTGATCCGGGGCCTGCGCGACGCCAGCGATTTCGACTACGAGATGCAGATGGCGGGCATGAACGGCGCCATGGCGCCGGACGTGCAGACCGTGTTCCTGCCGGCGACGCCGCCGGTGCGCCCGATCACCGCCACATTGGTGCGGCAAATCGCCGGCATGGGTGGCGACGTGACGTCCTTCGTTCCGGCGGCGGTCGCGAAGCGGTTGGCGGCGAAGTTCAAGGCGAAGGCTTAGCGCACGTGGTTTCGTAAGGCCTTGCATTCACACTCCGCTCATTCCCGCGAAAGCGGGAATCCAGTGGTCTTGGTTCTGGGTCCCCGCTTCCACGGGGGCGAGCGGTGGTCGGCAGCCAAAGTTCTATCTTCGTTTCCCATTGATGCAGGACAATTCATGAAACGCGCCTTGCTATTTGCCGCATTAGCCGCCGCATTGATTGCGACACCGGCCTCCGCCCAGTCGGACCCGCAGAACACCCTCAAGCTCGACACCACCAAGGGCATGGTGACGATCCAGTTGCGGCCGGACCTGGCGCCGAAGCACGTCGAGCGCATCAAACTCCTGACGCGCGAGAAGTTTTACGATAACGCGCCGTTCCATCGCGTCATCCCCGGCTTCATGGCGCAGACCGGCGACGGTGCGAAGGGCGACGGCACCGGGGGCTCGAAGCATCCGAACCTGCAGGCCGAGTTCACCAAGACGCCGTTCAAGCGCGGCATCGTCGGCATGGCCCGCGCGCGCGACCCGAACTCGGCGAACAGCCAGTTCTTCATCACTTACGCTGACGCGCCGCATCTCAACGGTCAGTATACGGTCGTTGGCCAAGTCGTGAGCGGCATGGACGTGGTCGACAAGCTGAAACCCGGCGAACCCGTCGTCAATCCCGACCGCATCAAGACCGCGCGCATCGCCGCCGACAAGTAGGCCCACCTCACGGGCCGCTTCGCGCGACCCATTCCGTTGCCCGCATAAGCGGCGGGCCAAGCAAAAAGGACAATCCCATGGCAACCCCCGAAGACACGCTGATCCTCGAGACCACGAAAGGGACGGTGAAGATCGCAATGCGTCCCGATCTCGCCCCCAACCATGTCGAGCGCATCAAGGAACTGGTGAAACTCGGCTTCTACGACGGCATCGTCTTCCATCGCGTCATCGACGGCTTCATGGCGCAGACCGGCTGCCCGGACGGCAACGGCACCGGCGGCTCCGGCAAGAAGCTCAAGGCCGAGTTCAACGCCGAGCCGCATGTGCGCGGCACTGTCTCGATGGCGCGCGCGCAGAACCCGGATTCCGGCGACAGCCAGTTCTTCATCTGCTTCGACGACGCGACCTTCCTCGATGGCCAGTACACCGCCTGGGGCAATGTCATCGAGGGCATGGAGAACGTCGACAAGATCAAGCGCGGCGAGCCGGTCCAGGATCCCGACAAGATCGTCAAGGCCTCCATGGCGGCGTAGCTGTCGTCATCCTGAGGTGCCGCGCGCTGTGGCGTAATTCGAAAGACTCGTCATGGCCGGGCTTGTCCCGGCCATTTCGATTCAATAGGCACTGTGAGATCCTAAGCGAGATCGCCGGGACAATAGGGCGTTTACGCCCGTCCTTCGACGGGCTATGCCCGGCGACGAAAGAAGCATGCGCACCGACCTTTTCGACTTCGATCTTCCCCCCGAACGTATCGCGCTGCGCCCGGCCGAGCCGCGCGACGCGGCGCGGCTTCTCGTCGTGCGGCCGGGCGAAAATCCGGAGTGGGAAGATCGCCGCTTCGGTGACCTGACGGACCTGCTGCGGCCGGGCGACGCGCTCGTCCTCAACGAGACGCGCGTCATCCCGGCGCGGCTCACCGGCCGCCGCCTCGGGCCGGACGGGGCAGGGCCGCGCATCGAAGTCACGCTGCACAAGCGCCTCGACGGATCGCGCTGGCTCGCTTTCGCCAAGCCTGCGAAGAAGCTGACTGCCGGCGACGCGCTGCGCTTCGGTGAGGAAGGGAAAGTCTGTTTCCTCGGCCAACTCGACGCCAGCGTCGAGGCGAAAGGCGAGGGCGGCGAGGTGACGCTCTCCTTCGCGTTCCACGGTCCGGTTCTCGATCAGGCGATCGCCGAGCGCGGCGCGATGCCGCTGCCGCCTTACATCGCGTCGCGCCGCGCGCCGGACGAGCGCGACAGCGTCGACTATCAGACCGTGTTCGCGCGCGAAGAGGGCTCGGTCGCGGCGCCGACCGCCGGCCTGCATTTCACCGATGCCATGCTCGACGCCTTGCGCGCGCGCGGCATCGGCGTGCATTTCGTCACGCTGCATGTCGGCGCCGGTACGTTTCTGCCGGTGAAGGCCGACGACACGGCGGATCACGCCATGCATTCGGAGTGGGGCGAGATCAGCGCCGAGACGGCGGCCGCGCTCAACGCGGCGCGCGGCAAAGGCGGGCGCATCGTCGCCGTCGGCAGCACCGCGCTGCGGCTTCTTGAAAGCGCGGCGGATGCGCAGGGCCGCGTGCAGCCGTTCTCCGGCGAGACGGACATCTTCATCACCCCCGGCTATCGCTTCAAAGCCGCCGACCTGATGGTGACGAATTTCCATCTGCCGCGTTCGACGCTATTCATGCTGGTCGCGGCGTTCAGCGGGCTCGAGACGATGCAGCGTGCCTACGCCCATGCCATCGCGAGCGATTATCGGTTCTATTCTTATGGCGACGCATGCTTGCTTTTTCGGTCGCGATCCGGCGCCGATGCCTGACGATTTCGCGTTGGAGATCGCCGCCACCGACGGCGCCGCGCGCACCGGCACGCTGGTCACGCCGCACGGCGTCATCCGCACGCCCGCGTTCATGCCGGTGGGCACGCAGGCGACGGTGAAAGGCATCCTGCCGGAAGCGGTGCGCGCGACCGGCGCCGACATCCTGCTCGGCAACACCTATCACCTGATGCTGCGCCCCGGCGCCGAAGAGGTCGCCGCGCTCGGCGGCCTGCACCGTTTCATGAACTGGCCGCATCCGATCCTCACCGACTCCGGCGGCTTCCAGGTGATGTCGCTCGCGACTTTGCGCAAAGTCGATGCGGACGGCGTGACCTTCCGCTCGCATCTCGACGGCTCGACGCATCGGCTCACGCCCGAGCGCGCGGTCGAAATCCAGACGCTGCTCGGCTCCGACATCGTCATGCAGCTCGACGAGTGCATCCGCCTGCCGGCGGCGCGTGACGAGATCGCGCGCGCGATGGCGCTCTCGCTCGCCTGGGCGGAACGCTGCAAGCGCGCGTTCGAGAATGCGTCGCCCGGCCGCGCGCTGTTCGGCATCGTGCAAGGCGGCGACGATCCGGAGCTGCGCGTCGAAAGCGCGCGCCGCCTCGTCGACATCGGCTTTCCCGGCTACGCGGTCGGCGGCCTCGCCGTCGGAGAACCGCAAGACGTCATGCTGCGCATGATCGAGACGGTGGCGCCGGTGCTGCCCGCCGATCGCCCGCGTTACCTGATGGGCGTCGGTACGCCGGAGGACATCCTCGAAGCGGTGGCGCGCGGCATCGACATGTTCGACTGCGTGATGCCGACGCGTAACGGCCGCCACGGCCTTGCGTTCACGCGGCGCGGCCCGGTGAACCTCAAGAACGCGCGCCACGCCGCCGACCCACGTCCGCTCGACGAGGAAAGTACATGCCCCGCCGCGCGCGACTACAGCCGCGCCTATCTGCATCACCTCGTGAAGGCGAACGAGATGCTCGGCGCCATCCTGCTGTCGACCGTCAATCTCGCTTACTACCAAGACCTGACGGGCGGGATGCGGGCGGCGATTGCGAACGGCACGTTCGAAGCGTTCCGCGCGACGACGCGCGAGTGCTGGGACGCGGGCGATATCGCGCCGCGTTGATTGTCGTTGTTGATTTTTCCGTCATGGCCGGGCATCGCCCGTCGAAGACGGGCGTGAACGCTCTTCTATCCCGGCCATCCACGTCTTGCTTGCGACGTAGAGAAAGACGTGGATGCCCGGCATAAAGCCGGGCATGACGGAGTTCAGCTTCGCTGGTTTAATCGACCTGACTTACGCCGCCGTGCTGAGCCGCTCCGGCGCGTCGGGTGTTTCGGGCAGGCTCGGGTCGCCCGGCAGTTCCGAAAGCTCGACGCGGTTGCGCCCCTTCGCCTTGGCGCGATAGAGCGCGCGGTCGGCGCGCTCTAGCAGCAACGCGAGATCGTCGGTCGGTTCCTGGATGATGGAGACGCCGATGCTGAGCGTGGCGTGGACCTTGTTGTGCACGCCGAGCGCGACGGCAGCCGATTCAAAATTCGTGCGCAGCCGCTCGGCGACGAGATAAGCGTTGTCGCGATTGGCGTCGCTGAGCAGGACCGCGAATTCCTCTCCGCCCATACGTCCGACGATGTCGGACGTGCGCAGGCTTCGTGTCGCGGTTTCGGCGAACGTACGCAGCGCGATGTCGCCGACGAGATGCCCGTACTGATCGTTGACGGTTTTGAAGTGATCGAAGTCGAGGAGGAAGACGGCGACCGGCCGCCCGCGCTTGACCTGCGCGCGGATCGTTTCTTCTCCGAACTGGAGGAAGGCGCGGCGGTTGGCGAGGCCGGTGAGCGGGTCGACCATCGCGGCGGTGCGTTGACGCAGCTCCGCGCGCTCCTTCGCCATCGCCAGCAGCACGAAGGCGATAGCGATGGTGAACAGCAGCGCTTCCGCACTCATCACCGTGAGCCACGCGCTGGAGAGGATGCCGTGATCGTTGATTGGCTGCGAGACGGCCGTCACCAGCGGCGTGCGCATCAGGAACAGTGCGCCGTTGCTGAACAAAAGGACGATGGCGGGCCAGCGCGACACCAGGCTTTCGCCGCGGCCGCGCCAGAACTCATAAGCCGTCGCCCAGCTGAAGGTCGCGATGATGCTCGCCCCCAGCAGGCCGCGCAGATAGAGCGCGTCGGTGAATCCCGGGATCTGGCACGCGGTGAGCCACAGGATGGCGCCGGCGCAGAGCGAGCCGGGAAGCGGCTTGCGTCCGGCGAAGACGCGCGCGCCGGTCCATGTCACGCCGAACGAGGTGAAGAGAAGCACGCTCGAAAGGTCGATGGAGACAAGGTTCGGCGCCCAGCCATAGGTGCCGTAGAGCGCGACGGAAACGCTGCGCATCAAATGCGCGCTGCCCCACCAGGCGACGCCATGCGTGCTCTTGTTCTGCAGCCAGACGAGCAGCAGCAAGATGCCGAGCATCGCCTCGACGTGCATCGTGAGGATGAAAAGGGTGTTGACGTCCATGCCGGAAGCCGCAACTCCGCCGCCCAAGCTGCTCAGGCGAAATTACGCTGCGCCACCCCAATGAAGAGTGAATCGGATCGCGGAATTTGCGGACCTTTTACCTATGGTTGCCGCTTTCTTTCCGACTGGTGTGGGGTGTCGGGCTTGCACCTTAAGATCGCGGCGCCGCGCTGATCCGGCGAAAGTCAGGGCGGGTCGGGCAGGGGCATCCAGTGCGTCGGATGCAGGGTTTCGATCGAGGCCGACGTGCCGAACCAGTCGCCGCCGCCCCACGGGTCCGCCACCCAGTAGCCGGGCGTGACGCCAGCCTTGGGGTCGAACAACAGATGCAGCACGCGCTTGCCGTCGTCCTCCGGCCGCGGGCGCGGCGCCGTCGCGATCGGCTGCCACGCGAGCGGCTCGCGTATCGGCTCGCCGTGCGGCGGCACCACGCTCGGCGCTTGCGGCAGCGACGGCGCCTCCATGTCGGGGCAGGCGGCGGGAGCCGGCGACAGGGCGGGCTTTTCGGCCGCCGGCTCCGACGCCGCGGGCTTGTCCGGCGCCGCGTTCTCCGTGCCGGAGTTGTTCGCGACGGGGGCTTCGGCAGGTGCGCTGTTTGCGACGGCTTCGTTCGCGGTCGGATTGTCGGCGATAACTTTGTCGGCGATTGCCTTGTCGACGATGTGCTTTTCGATCTGCGGCTTCGGTCGTTTCGCAGCAGCGGCCTTCAAGAGCGCGCGGCTCTTGTCGCGGCAGGGGCAACGGGAGTGTCGCTTGCGGGCCGGCACGCGCGCGTCGTCGCACAGCACATGCTCGCCGCCGTCGAGCAGCACGCCGCAGAGATCGAAGCGCCACAGCGCACGCGCGGCTGCGACGACCTCCGCCTCCGATGGCTCGGTGGCTTTGCCGCTCTTGGCAGGGGCGGCGCTGCGGCCGACTTTCTCACGCTCGATCATCAATGACGCACGCAACAGCACGACGGGAGAGGCGGGCGCAAACGCCCGTTTCCTTTAACCAAGATAGGAGGGCCGATGCTTTCGCTACGCAAGGCCGCAAGTGCGCGATGGTTAATGTCGCTTATGCGCAAAGCCTCACCATGGCTTGAAATAAAACAGCACGAACGCGATCACGAAACCGATGATTGCGCCGATCAGCCAGTTGGGCATCCGTTCTCTCCCGCGGTCTTCAGGACCGCCGCGGCGGTATTATAACCGTCCGCCGGCGGGTGAAGCGAACGCGCGCGGTGAGGCGCCCTGTGGCTCCGTCTGTAGCTGCAGTTGCGACTGATTTGCATTTTAGAATCAGAGGCTTGCGTTGATCGGCGCAGCCGCCTAGACAGGCGCCATCACACTGAGGAACGGCAAGGACAGAGCGGCGCCATGGACCGCATTCAAAGGCTGGCGCTGGGCAGCATCGTCGTCGGGATCGCCGTCCTGGCGCTCAAATACGTCGCCTATGTGCTGACCGGCAGCGTCGCGCTGTGGTCGGACGCCGTCGAGAGCGTCGTCAATGTCGCAACCGGCATTGCCGCGCTGCTCGCCGTCCGCCTGAGCGCCAAGCCGGCCGACGCCGGGCACCCTTACGGGCACCAGAAGGCGGAATACTTCTCGGCCGTGTTCGCCGGTGTTCTCATCACCATCGCCGCCGTCACCATTCTGCACGAGGCCTATCTCGCTTTCCGCACGCCGAAGCTGCTCGACCTGTCGTGGCCTGGCTTGGCGGTGAACGGCGCCGCGAGCGTGCTCAATGCCGGCTGGTCGTGGCTGCTGATCCGGCAGGGGCGGGAGCACAAGTCGCCGGCGCTCGCGGCGGAAGGACGCCACTTGCTGACCGACGTCATCTCCTCGGTCAGCGTGCTGGCCGGCGTGACGCTGGCGGCGGTGACGGGATGGCCGCTGCTCGATCCTGCGCTCGCCGCGCTCGTCGCGCTTCAGATCTTGTGGGCGGGATGGAGCGTGATGAAGGAATCGCTCGGCGGCCTGATGGACGAGGCGGTGCCGCCCGAGACGCTGGCGCGCATCCGCGAGTTGATTGCCACCAATGCCGAGGGCGCGATCGAAGCGCATGACCTGCGCACGCGCCACGCCGGACGCATGATGTTCATCGATTTCCATCTCGTCGTGACGAGCACGATGACGGTGTCGCACGCGCACGACATCTGCGACCGCCTGGAGCGCGCCATCCGCGAGGACTACCCGGACGCGCTGATCTCCGTGCACGTCGAGCCCGACGACAAGGCAAAGCACGCTGGCATCGTGGTGCTGTAACGCGCCCCGAGGAGTGATCGGAAATGCGTGCCGTGAAATCGGTCGTTTATTGAGGCCGTCATGCCCGCGCGTGTTGCGGGCATCCACGTCATAAAAAGGGATGGGCGTGAGCGGCCCATCCCTTCGCGGTGCGTCGATAGCGGGACGTTCAGTTTCCGACGGCGTCGGTCTTGCACTTCTTGGTGAAGCTCGTCTTGGCGGCGCCGTTGAGCTTCTTCTCCGCGGCCTGCGCGTCGCAGGCGGTGCCGGCGTCGCGCTCGCATTTCGTCATGAAGCTGGTCTTGGCGGCGCCGGCGAGTTTCTTCTCTTGCGCCTGCGCGCTGCAGCTGGCGGCGTTAGCTGCGACGCTTGCGAACGTCATCGACGCGGCGAAGAGAGCAATGACGAGGGCCTTCATTGAAATCTCCCGAGTGAACGCCGTGAATCGGCGGGGAGGATTTTACCGCGCACCGCAACAGGCGTCATCAGGCAGAATTTCTGGCAGCGGCCAAGCAATCGCCACAAACGAAGCCGTCGCCGCGAGTCTGCCAGTCGCAGAGCGCGTTCGCGCCCGCGCGCGAAGCGATTTATAACCGCAACTACGGAAACCAGGCAGGACGAACGCAAAACGGAGTGCGCGCGATATGCAAGCCTATTATTCCGTCGCCATCGTCACCTTACTGACCAGCCTCGCTTATTTCGGCATGGCGTTGCAGGTTGCGCGCACGCACCAGAGAACCGGCATTCTCGCGCCGACGATGACCGGCGATCCCGTGCTCGAACGGACCATACGGGCGCACGCGAACATGCTCGAATGGATGCCGATCTTCCTGCCTTCGATGTGGCTGTTCGCGATCTATTGGAACGCGACGGTCGCCGCGCTTCTCGGCCTGGTGTGGATCATCGGACGGATCATCTATTTCCGCGGCTACATCGCCGAGCCGAATAAGCGCTTCCCCGGCTTCTTCATCCAATCGACCGCGGCGTTCATCCTGTTGCTCGGCGCACTCGGTCGCATCGCCTACCTCGCGGTGACGAACCCTACGCTCTAACGCTCGGCGCACGCTCGGGAAGGACACACCTGCATCGTCCGACGACTAGCTTCCGTGCTTTTTGTGGGCGTCACAGGTGGGCGTCGGCTCGATCGCAAACTCTTCCCGATGTCGGCCTTCCGCTTCGTAAGCGGCCAACCAGCGCGGCACCGCACCGCGGCCGGCCCACGTGGCGCCTGTTTCCGGGTCTTTGTATTTCGCTGCGATTTTACGGCCGGTCAGCCCATGCGGACGCCCAGTCCGAGCCAAGCGCTCAAGCTTTGCATGGTCGCCACCGAGTGCCTCCAGATGGCTGACCAGCATGTCACGCAGATTGTGGAGCCGAACTTCGATGTCATCGCGCAGATCGAGCAGCGCGTTGATATTCAGGTCGGCGTACTTCTTAGAGTGAGCCATCGCGTCCCCCTAAAGTCGCGAGTGGGTCAAATCGAACAGTGAACGTCATCTCCTCGCTGCCAAGGTTTGGTCTGCAGAACGTCCGTGCGAAGCACGGTGAAACGACCGCACACGACTGCGATCGATTCGTTTGGCACCAATCATCATCAATGTGTCGGCAAATCGTCCCCACAATGTGACGGCAAGATAGAAGCGATTCTCAAAGGGGGAACCTGCGAATTTCGGGACGGCGCTATGTCTCGGTTTCTGTGAGCAACGGGCTGACTTTTTCGCGCGACGTGTTCCGCCAACGAATCGGAAGAAATTTCAATAATTTAAGCCGAAAATTTAATGTATGTTTGACGCGTCGCGTTTGACCGCACGCGACGAACGGTCGCTGGCCGTTCGATCGCTTCGACGGTCTTCAAGCGCGTGCATACGAATTTTAAATGGCCGTTTTCAAACCATGCCGTTTTGCGCCGCAACTCCTGCGCGACGGCCGCATGGTTCCCCTCCGGTGACGCTGTAGCGCGCGACGCAGATCGCGGATGATTTTTGATGACGGCTAACGTCACGCGACAACGCTTCTATTCACGCTCCTGCGGCGGAAATTGAGGGCAGCTTCAATCTGCGCGAACGCAAGGCATCGACTTGGTTCGCTGCTCCTTCCACGCTCCAGCCGATGGGGGGCCTGCGCGCTGAGAGCGGACTCCGAGGTGATTGAACGACCGACAGCCTGTGCTGCGCTCATGGCTTGCGTGCAGCGCCTTCTTTGTTGCACGACTCTTGACCCTGTCGGACCGGGCCCCTACACAACGCCCACCCCGGGAGCGCGTAGCTCAGTTGGTAGAGCAACTGACTTTTAATCAGTAGGTCCAGGGTTCGAATCCCTGCGCGCTCACCACAACGATCTCAATAACTTGCACCGCGAACGCGAGAACGGCGCTAGAACATTTAACCCGGAAAATTGGGTCAAACGGTCAAACGTTTGCCTTCGGATCGCGGCGGCGATGCCCATTCAGCAAGGCGGTTTTAACCGCTCAGATGAGGGCGGGTTGACGTAGGGCGGGTTGGGGCGCTCCGTACACGCATGACGCGAGCGGACAAAGTTGGACTATGGGCGGCCGCCCTGGTCGTCGCCGCTTTTGTGACCTTTTTCGTTGGCCGAGGAGCCTTGAGTTACAGCGGCTATTGCTTTGCTGAGCACCGATACCTGTCGGACGATGAATTCATGAATGCCGCCATGCGCGAGGCCGGCAGCACGAAATTCATTCAGGGTACATCCCACAAGGACGGCCGGTTATTCATTCGGACGATCACCTTGGTTCCGTATCCGGACATCGCGAAATTCAAAGCGACCAATCCAAACTGCTGTGCGTTCGTTTCTTTCGATGATTATGCGGACAACGTCCGGTCGACCTCATTTTGGGATCAAGTGGCGGGTCTAACGGCACGCGCCGTCCGCGCTCGGTTCCAAATGTTTCCGGAGGATGACGCGACACCGTTTCTGACGACGAAATATTTCATGCTGACCAACTGTGGCAGGGCCTTGGACCTGGACTAGCCCAACATTATAGCGACGCCACCGGCGTTCTTTGTCAGCCTCGATCATCCCTCCGCCGCCGGCAGCCGCACGACGAAGCGGGTGCCGCCGCCGTCGGCCGCCTCGCAGGTGATGTCGCCGCCGTGGCTGCGCGCGATCTGGCGCACCAGCGCGAGGCCGAGGCCGGCGCCGCGGCCGCTTTCGGCGAATCCCGCCGGCCGGTAGAACGGCTCGAAGATGCGCTCGCGCTCCTCGATCGGCACGCCCGCGCCACGGTCGCGCACGGTCAGGAGGGCGCCGCCGGCGTGCGTCGCGACCGTGATCTCCGGGCTTTCGTCGCCGGCGTGGCGGCGCGCATTGTCGATCAGGTTGCGCACGAGGCGGCGCAGGAGCACGCGGTCGCCGCGCACGGGGGCGCTGACGCCATCGACGGAGGAGCCGTCGCGCGCCGCTTCTTCAGCCGCAAGTGCGAGCAGATCGAACGTCTCCGCGCGCTCCGGCGTGCCGACGGCTTCGAGGCGGCTTGCGAGCAGGATCTCCTCGATGAGCTGGTCGAGCTCGGCGATGTCGGCCTTCAGATGCGCGGTGAGTTTCGGATCGGCGTTTTCGCCGAGCAGGGCGAGCGCCATGTTGATGCGGGTGAGCGGCGTGCGCAGCTCGTGCGAGCAATTGGCGAGCAGGAGCTTGTGCGAGCGAACGAGTTCCTCGATGCGCGCCGCCGACTGGTTGAAGCTTGCCGCGAGCGCGGCGACCTCGTCCTTTCCCTGCACCGGCGCGCGCACGCTCAGGTCGCCGCCACCGAATTGATCGACGCTGGTTTTGAGCCGCTCGAGCCGCCGCGTCAGCCGCCGCGCGATCGGATAGGCGCCGAGGCCGACCGCGAACGCGATCGCCGCGAGGCCGATGAGAAGATACGCGCCCGGCCGCCACGGCCCGCCATGCGGCAGTGCGACGACGAGCGTGCGCCCATCGTTGAGCTTGAGGAGCCACGCCGGCCCGCCGGGCCCGCGCATCCAGCCGGGCTCGCGGTCGAGCCGCACATGCGGCGGCATCGGCCGTCCCGCCTGCGCGATCAGCGCGCCGTCGCGCGTATAGAGCGAGAGGTCGGAGCGCAGCCGTTCGTGCAGACGTTCGAGCGCATCCCTCTGCTGCGCGACGGGCGCGTCGGGACCGGGCAAGGCGCTGGTGGCGAGTTCGCCGGCGACGGAGAACGCTTCCTCGAAGCGCTGCTCGTCGGAGCCGAAGCGCCACAGCGCGCCCATTGTGAAAACGATGAGCAGCAGGATGGCAATGATGGTGAGATAGAATTGGAGATAAAGCCGCCGCATCGCGTCAGCGATCCTGCTCGCGCGCGAAGACGTAGCCGGCGCCGCGCACGGTGATGATGCGGCGCGGGTTCTTCGGATCGTCTTCGATGGCGGCGCGGATGCGCGAGACGTGAATGTCGATCGAACGGTCGAACGCTTCGAGTGCTTCGCCCTTCATCAGATCCATCAGCGCGTCGCGCGACATCACGCGGCCGGCATGTTCGGCGAGCGCGACGAGCATCGAGAACTGGTGCGAGGTGAGGGCGCGTTCCTCGCCGTCGATGGTGACGCGGCGCGAGCCGCGGTCGATCTCCAGCCGCCCGAAGCGTAACGCGTCGCGCGGCGCGCTCGCGCCCCTTCGCCGCAGCAGCGCCCGCACGCGCGCCAGCAGTTCGCGCGGCTCGAACGGTTTCGGCAGGTAGTCGTCCGCGCCGATCTCCAATCCGACGACACGGTCCATGGCGTCGCCGCGCGCGGTCAGCATCAGGATCGGAAGGTCGGACGCCTGGCGGATGCGGCGGCACACTTCCAGCCCGTCGGCGTCCGGCAGCATCAGGTCAAGGATCAGCGCGTCAAAGGCTTCGCGCTTGAGCAGCGTTTCGCCCTCGCGCGCGGTCGGCGCGGCGGTGACGCGCAAGCCGGCTTCGCCGAGATAGTCGGCGACCATTTCCGCGAGCCGCTTGTCGTCGTCGATGATGAGAAGGCGCGAGGTCATGACGGGCTTATAGCATCCATCCGCATGGAACTTCGTCATGGCTAGGCTTGTCCCGGCCATCCACGTCTTACTTAAGGCTGTGAAAGAAAGACATGGATGCCCGCAACAAGTGCGGACATGACGCCGCTCTGTTCTCACTTAAGGAAGAGGGAAGGGTGGGGGGCGTTCGGGGACAACGACCCCACCCGGATCGCTTTCGCGATCCGACCTCCCCCTTTCAGGGGGAGGAAAGAAAAGCGGTTATCCGCGGAACCAGCGCTCGTGGCGTTCGACGCGTTGCGCGAGTTCCGCCCGCTGCGCCGGGGTGAGAACTTCCGCCGCGGCGATAAGCGCTTCGGTGAGACGTTGCGAGGCGATGTCGGCAAGCTTCAACTGCGCCGCGCGCAATTCCTCGACGCGCGCGTGATCGATCGTCGGCGCCGACAGCGCCTCGCGCAGCTGCTTGCGGCCGTCGAGATGCTGCGCACGCAGCGCGTAAAGATCGTCCGCCGCCTTCTGCACCACCGCGGTCACCTTCTTGCGCTGGTCGCCGCTCGCGTCGACGGCGCTCAGCACATAGTCGACGCCGCGCTCGATGCGGCCGGGGAAGAAGATGCGCGAGGCGAAGGCCGGCGGTCCGCCCGGGCCGCCTTGCATCCAGGAATGCGGTCCGTGATGCCAGCCGAAGCCGTACGAGCTTTTGGTGATGACGGCGCCGATGAAGCCGCCGATCAGCAGAAGCACGGTGATGAAGACCACGCGCCGCAGCGCGCCGCCGCGTCCGCGGCAGCCGCGCTGGCCATTGGACGCCGTCGCCGGCGGTTGCGACGGGGGCGTGGCGGCGGTTTCGGTGTCGGTGTTGCTCATGGCGGTTCCTCGATTGCGTTGGGCGTCACGCCCGATGCGAGGAACTTAAGGAGGCGCGGTTTCGCCGGATTGTCCCGAATGTAAAGAAACGTAAAGCGGGCAGACCGTGTTCGCTGCGGCGATCGGAGGCATTGATGAGCGTCTGGATGAGGCGGAACTCCCTCTCCCGTGGGGAGAGGGTTGGGGTGAGGGCGTAAAATCTATCGAGAGACCGTACTCCCTCACCCGATGCACTTTGTGCATCGACCTCTCCCCATGGGAGAGGTGAAAGAGGATCTGCAACACCTTTCGCTTCTTCATTTCCGAAAACAAAACCCCGCAGCGTGTCTGCGGGGGTTCTATTTGCGCGTTGTGAAAGCAAAGGACCGCTACTCCGCCGCCTTGACGAAGCGGTCGTCGAGCGCGTAGCCGGCGCCGCGCACGGTGCGGATCGGATCGGGCTCCGAGCCCGGATTGAGCAGCTTGCGCAG
>JAFKKS010000481.1 GCA_017304555.1 Hyphomicrobiales bacterium | reverse complement strand
AGGTCGGAGATCGCGGTCTGCAGCTTCGGGTCCCAATTGACCAGCCGCTTGTCCTTGTAGATGAGCCCGTCGCGATAGAGGTCGACGAAGACCTTGATGACCGCCCGCGACAGGCCCTCGTCCATGGTGAAGCGCTCGCGCGACCAGTCGCAGGAGGCGCCGAGGCGCTTCAGCTGGTTGACGATCATGCCGCCGGATTCGGCCTTCCAGCTCCAGACCTTCTCGACGAACTTCTCGCGGCCGATGGCGTGGCGGTTGGGCTCCTGCCGCTCCATCATCTGGCGCTCGACGACCATCTGCGTGGCGATGCCGGCATGGTCCATGCCCGGCTGCCACAGCACGTCGCGCCCGCGCATGCGCTCGAAGCGCGCCAGGATGTCCTGCAGCGTGTTGTTCAGCGCGTGGCCGATATGGAGCGAGCCGGTGACGTTCGGCGGCGGGATGACGATCGAATAGGGCTCGCCCGACTTGTCGGATGCGCCGCCGGCACGGCCGCCGACCGAGGCACCGGCAGCAGTGCCGCCTTGCCCCTTGGCGCGCTTGCCGGCGCCGGCCTTGAACGCCCCCGCCGCGTCCCATGCCGCACTGATCCGCGGCTCAACGCTCGCCGCGTCGAAACTCTTGTCGAGCATGACAAATCCCTGACCGAAGAGGGTCGGTTAAGCGGATGGGGCGGAGGGTGTCAACGGGGTGGGACTTGAATCGAAGGGGCGGATAGAATCTCCGAGCACGCTCTATCGATTTACCGTATTCACGACAGATCAACCCCAAACATGGGCACTTTCCGCATCATAGAGGGCAATATCCAAAGGGGCGCTCTCGTCTCGCTCGGAAGCCAGCTTCTCGGCCCTTGCGACAAGATCTCTGTTGTCGCTGGATTTTGGATCACCGTAGAAGCTCACGTAGACGCTGGAAATCTTACCCTTCGAAATGCGCCCAAGAACATGCGCGTCGTTGGCGGCCAACGAATGGCCAAATACGAAGAGAGCCGCATCTGGCTTGCGAGCGATCTCCGCGAAGCTCTTAAGCGACCTCTGGAGATACCCGCTGTGGCGGATGCGGCTGAGCTTGGCGGCAGTGGTTCCCTCAGCAACATACAGGGGAAATTTATCGTCATTGAGTGCGGCTCTGATCTGGTCGATGAGAGGTACCCCTCCCGACCGTTCCCAACAACGCTTCTGCAATTCCGCGCCATAGTCGAAAAGGTGCAGCCCGCCGTGGAGGAAGTGGATACTCTGTGTACTAGACGCTCTGCCCTCCGCGTCCCATGTCACATAGGCTGCGTTCGGGTCGCTTTCGGGAGCGCGAAAACCATCGTCGTGTTCCAACTCCTCTGTTTGCACCACAAAGGACGCAAGAGGGTCGGACGCATCCCAGCGCACCACCTGATCATGAAGAAGTGTCCAGTATAAAAGCAAGTCGTAGTTCAAAGTGTATATGTTGCCGCGCAGATCGACCTTCTTGCCATTCTGCAGAATTCGAGAGGCGCCGACAAAGTTTGCAAGAAACGTCCTGCACGCGACATACTGATCTTCGGTTACCTCGCTCGGGCGCGCAGGGTGGGCTGCCGCAATCGCTCTCACGAGAATTTCCTTTAGCGCCTCTGCGTGGCGTGTCATCGTTGCAGCGGCAGCCGCATCTGACGAATAAACAGGCAACACGGAAGCCGAATGTCGCAGAGCTTGAATGACAGCCTCGAAGTCGGTTGTTCCCAAGAGATCGAACACATTCCGCGCTTCAGGCACGTTCGTGAAATCTGCGCTATCCAATAAAGCGCCATACCGGAATATATTTGGAAACAATGCAATACTGAACCCGTTTCCCAGCAAAAGATGGCGGCGCGAAGTATGTGTTTCTTTTAGTGCATCTGCGAATTCCAATATTCGTGCCATTTAGTATTCTCCATATGCAAAAAAGGCCAGACGAATGGTCTGGCCCCTTTCCCACTGCAATTCCTAAGGCTCGCTAACTAATCCCACTTCTTACGGATAGCCGCCACCGACGCGTCCGATCGAATCTTTCTTCCATTGGGACCCACGACCTTAACCGATCCCCCGGGAAGGCCGAGTTGCTTCTCGATCTTGGTAAGGAACGGCCCAATCTCTGCGTCCTCTCTAACCTTGCGATATCGAATTGGTTTCTCTTTGTTACCCACAGACGGTCTCCACAACCATTGCGAGCGCCGTTATTTCATTGGCATCCGATTCGTGTCAATACTCTCAGCTTGACGGTCGCCAACGCCGCTTCGGCGGGGCCGATTGCGCTCCTTCGACAGACTAACTGGCGAATTCTCCCGCTGGGGAGCCGCGCAATGGTCCAAAGAACAACCGGCGCTCGGCTAGTTATCCAAAAAGCTCCGAAGCTTCCTACTCCGGCTCGGATGCTTCAGCTTCCGTAGGGCCTTGGCCTCGATCTGGCGGATGCGTTCGCGGGTCACGCTGAACTGCTGGCCGACCTCTTCGAG
This sequence comes from Hyphomicrobiales bacterium, assembly GCA_017304555.1. Lineage (GTDB taxonomy): Bacteria > Pseudomonadota > Alphaproteobacteria > Rhizobiales > Xanthobacteraceae > JAFKKS01. Next base: position 54 of record JAFKKS010000481.1, on the reverse strand, counting down.
CGTGTGGTCGGTGTTCATGCCGATGCCGAAGCGCATCCTGAGCACGCGCTCCTC
>JAFKKS010000279.1 GCA_017304555.1 Hyphomicrobiales bacterium | reverse complement strand
AGTTCGTCGGCGTTCGCCACTTCCTTGTACGTGTCGCCCGACGTTGCGCAGCTTTGCAGCAGCGAGCGGTTCCCTTCGATGACGCGGATCGTATAGAGCTTGATCTTCTTGCCCTTCACCTCATCGCAGGCCTTGCGGGCGCGCGCGTCATGCGCGCGCACCGCATCCATGATCGGCGAGCGCGCTGCAATGGCGCCGCAGCGTAGATAGTCGCCGTAGGAAAAGCCGCCCGGCAACACGACGAGGTCGGTGCCCGCCGGCAACTCCGTGTCGCCGTGCCAGACCATCGCAGGATTGCTGCCGCAGACGAGGCGCAATGCTCGCGCCGCGTCGCGTTCGCGATTGGAACCGGGAAAAAGGATGACGGCGGATTTCATCTGCGTTCGATCTCGGCAGCCAACGACGCTTAGCCGCTGACCTCGATGCGATAGTTCTCGATCACGGTGTTGGCGAGGAGCTTATCGGCGGCGGCTTTCGCCGCTTCCGCGGCGGCGACGCGATCGTCGCCTTCGATCTCCATCTCGAAGATCTTCCCCTGCCGCACGCTGGTCACATGCGGAACGCCGAGGGAGCGGAGCGCGCCCTCGATGGCCTTGCCTTGTGGATCGAGGACGCTGGGTTTGAGCGTGACGGTGACACGCGCTTTCATCGACACTCGCTCAGCCTTTCACCAGCACCGGGCCGGTGCCGCGCGGCGGCTCGTTCTCGCCCATGATGCCAAGACGCTTGGCGACTTCGGTATAGGCCTCGACCAGGCCGCCGAGGTCGCGCCGGAAACGGTCCTTATCGAGCTTGTCGCTGGTCTTGATGTCCCAGAGCCGGCACGAGTCGGGCGAAATCTCGTCCGCCACGACAATGCGCATCATGTCGTTTTCCCAAAGGCGCCCGCACTCCATCTTGAAATCGACGAGGCGGATACCGACGCCAAGGAAAAGGCCGGAGAGGAAATCGTTCACGCGGATGGCGAGCGCCATCACGTCGTCGATCTCTTGCGGCGTCGCCCAGCCGAACGCGGTGATGTGTTCTTCCGACACCATCGGATCGTTGAGTGCGTCGTTCTTGTAATAGAACTCGATGATCGAGCGCGGGAGTTGTGTCCCCTCCTCGATGCCAAGGCGGGTCGACAGCGAGCCCGCGGCGACATTGCGCACCACGACCTCGAGCGGGATGATCTCGACCTCGCGGATCAACTGCTCGCGCATATTGAGCCGACGGATGAAATGCGTCGGCACGCCGATGTCGTTGAGGTGCTGGAAGACGTATTCGGAAATACGGTTGTTCTCTCGTGTTTTTTGGCGTTGAAAGCCGTCGCATCGTCCTTGACATGCTGAATCAAGGTTCCGGGCTCCGGCCCCTCGTAAAGGACCTTGCCCTTGCCTTCATAAATACGACGGCGTCGGCTCATCGGTATGTACCGTGGCTTGTGGAAATCCATGGAATGCCGAGGCTCCTTCGGTAAAAAGTGAGGTCCGCGGCGGTGCTGAACCGGGCGCGACTCATTTAACTGGAAACGTGTCCGCCCGCTGGCCGGACCCTACCCGATCGAGCCCGCCAGTACAATCGGAGCCTGGACTTAGCCACCGCCCGGGTGGCCGCCCGCTGCGACATCGGCCGCTGTTGATTTGGCCATTTTCATCCCATATGCAAGGCCGCTATGCCGGATGGCCATGCCGCCGGCGCGGCCCCCGAGGTCTCGCCACGAGAGGACACCATGACCAATTTCGATAAGCGCCAGGAAGGTTTTGAGAAGAAGTTCGCACACGACGAAGAACTTCGGTTCAAGGCCGGCGCGCGTCGCAACCGTTTGCTCGGGCTGTGGGCAGCGGAAAAGCTTGGGTTGAGCGGAGAAGCCGCCAGCGCCTACGCCAAGGAAGTGGTCATGGCGGACTTCGAGGAAGCGGGCGACCATGACGTCTTCAAGAAGATCCGCGCAGACTTCGACGCCAAGTCGGTCGCGCAGTCCGACCATCAGATCCGCCGCACCATGGATGAACTGATGGAAAAGGCGATCGCGGAGATCAAGGCGGCGGGATAAATCGCGCCCGGCGATGTGCCGTCATGCCCGGGGCCGACCCGGGCGTCCGTCAATTAAGGGCGTTGGTGACAATGATGGATGGTCGGCCGGTAAGCGCCGATTTTCGCCGCGCTATTTCAACACCACACGCAGGCCGATGTTGCCGTTCACCTGATAGCCCGGCGAGGCATTGTTATTGTTGTAGTGGCGGTTCGCGTTGACATTGACGTTGATCGACTCGAGCCGGCATTCCTTCGCCAGCACCTCCAGGATGACATCGCATTCATGCGCCGCCATCTTGTAGACGGTGCGCCGCGCTTGTTCCCGCAGTTGATCAGCGGCCGTGCTGTCATCCGTCGCCCCCGGCATGAACATATTGACGCCGACCTGGACGCGAATGCCGCCGCCAGCTTGATCGCGTTGCGCAATCGCGATGCGCTCCCGCACCAGCGGGTTCAACTCCTGCGCCGGCGCGGTCGCAGCAAACGTCGTGACCGCGACAGCGGCTATCAGCATATGGCGCAGCATTTCATTCTCCCGAGCTCACCGTTTCGGCGCGGCGTGGCAGACGACCCTTAAACGAAATAACTGCGCGCCCGTTGCCATTCCTTGAACGCAAAGAATGGAAAACCCGTGGCATGATTCAGTCTTTGGCAGGCACGCGGCTTTCATCGAGCGCCAGCCGTAGCGCATCAAGAACGCTTGCAAGGCCCGCCGCGACATCACGGCTCGCGACCGGGATGATGCGATAATTGCGCGCGCCGAGCCATTCGCGCTTGCGTTTACGCGCAGCCGACGCCTCCTCGCTCTCTTCGTCCGGCACGAGATCGATCACCGTACGCAGCGGGAACGAGACGAAATCCGTGATGTGCGGGCCGACAGGCACTTGCCGCCCAAAGCCTTCGCCCGCGAAGCGGCGATCGTTGACGAGAGCGGTCCATAACGCGCGCTCCTCGTCCGTTGGATTACGCCGCAGCAGCTTGGTGAGGCCGCGCATCGGCCCTCCCGAGGACGGCATCTGTTCGCGTGCATGCTCTGCCAGCACGGTGCGCAGCCGCACGGCATCGCCACCATCGAGAACGCCGCCGCGCGCCGGCCCCTTGCGGCCGGCCGCGATCGCCGCGATGACGCCGTGCAAAGTCAGCATGTCCTGGCGTGTCGGCTGCATGCGGTTGAAGATATTGCGCAGGTTGATCTGCATGGTCGCGCGCTTTTCCGCCGGCCGGAAAAACTCGACCTTTTCCAACTCGCTTTCCAGCATCTCGAAGAACTTTAGCAACTGCTCCTTCGCCGCCGGCGCGGATCTTTGCCGCGTGGTGAAAGGCAGCGCCCCGCCGGTCGCGCATTTGAACCACTCATAGGCGAGGATCAGCACCGCCTGCCCGAGGTTAAGGGAGGCGAAGGCGGGATTGACCGGCAAGGTCACGATCTGGTCGGCGAGGCCCACCTCCTCGTTCTGCAGGCCCCAACGCTCGCGCCCGAACAAAAGCGCAACCTTTTCCCCAGCGCTCACGCGCGGATACGCAAGCGCCGCCGCGCCGACGGCATCGACGACTGGCTTCGCCTGATCGTGCGCCCGTGCCGTGGTGGCTAAGACAAACGTGCAATCCGCGATCGCTTCCTCCAGCGTGTCGAAAAGCTGCGCATCGTCGAGTATCCGGTCGGCCCCCGCCGCGGTCACGCGGGCGCGCGGGTTCGGCCAGCCGTCACGGGGGCGCACCAGCCGCAGGATCGAAATGCCGAAATTGGCCATGGCTCGCGCGCAGGCGCCGATATTTTCGCCGAGTTGCGGCTCAACGAGCACCACGATAGGCGCGGGCTGCTCGACCCACCGCTTGGTCTTGTCGGTTCCTGCTCCAGGCATCCTAGCTTCTCTCTCCGAGCGCGCGCGGGCACCCGCTGTCATCAAACTAATAACGAACCGTCGGAGAGTTGCCACGCGATTCGCCGCGTGGGGGACATACTTTGCAGGTTGGAGCACTCAAGAAGCCGAATGAAGGACTTCACTCGGCCATTCGCCAAAGCCCATTGCTTTCGCGGGATGGGCTCCTCGAATACCTGTTCGCGCGGGCATTCAGCGGGCTGGTCTATTCCCAGATCTGGGAAGACCCCGAGGTCGACCTTGCCGCCCTTCGCCTGACGCCCGACTGCCACGTGGTCGCCATCGCCTCCGGCGGCTGCAACGTGCTTTCGTATCTGATCGACGATCCGGCACGCATCACCGCCGTCGATCTCAACGGCGCGCACGTCGCGCTTAACCGCCTGAAACTCGCCGCCGCGCGTGGCCTTCCCGATTGGGACAGTTTCTTCCGCTTCTTCGGCGCCGCCGACGAGAAGGCAAACATCGATGCCTATTGGCGCTTCCTCGCGCCGCGACTAGACGACGCGAGCCGCGCCTATTGGGAGGGCCGATCCCTCGGCTGCCTTGGATCGCGCCGCATTTCGATCTTTGCCCGCAACGCCTATCACCACGGCCTTCTCGGTTACTTCATCGGTCTGACGCACGTCATCGCTCGCCTTTACGGCGTCGATCTTCGCGAGGTCTTGCGCGCTCGCACCCGCGAACAGCAACGCGACGTCTTCGAGACAAAACTTGCGCCTCTGTTCGACAAGCGCCTGATCCGCTGGGCGACAAGCCGGCGCGTTTCACTTTACGGGCTTGGCATCCCGCCGGCGCAGTATGGCGCGCTCGAAGCGTCCGGCGGTGGGAACGTCGCGGCGGTGTTGCGCGAGCGGGTGGAACGCCTCGCATGCGGCTTCCCGATCGAAAGCAACTATTTCGCTTGGCAGGCGTTCGGCCGCACCTATCCGGCCGGCGGCGAAGGGCCGATGCCGCCCTATCTGAAGCGCGAAAACTTTACCCTCGTGCGTGACCGCGCGGAGCGCGTCGACGTTCGCCACGGTTCGCTGACGCGCTATTTGGAGGACTGCGACGATCGTTCCCATGATCGCTACGTGCTCCTCGATGCGCAGGACTGGATGAGTGACGCGCAGCTCAACGCACTATGGGCCGCGATCTCGCGCACGGCGAAACCGCGCGCGCGCGTGATTTTCCGGACGGCGTGCGAGCCAAACTTGCTGCCGGGCCGGCTCGATCCCACGATTTTAGCGCGGTGGGAGTACGAAGCCGAGCAATCGAGCGCATTCACCGTGCGCGATCGCTCGGGCATCTACGGCGGCTTTCATCTCTATCGGCTGAGAGACTGATGTGACGGACACTGCAAGCACCGCCGCGCTGATGGACCGCATCTATGGTCCGCAATGGCAAATCTACGACGCAACGCGCAAATTCTATCTCCTGGGTCGCGACACCCTGATTGCCGGCCTCGCGCCCGCGCCGGATGATCGCATCCTGGAAGTCGGTTGTGGAACCGGTCGCAACCTGATTGTCGCGGCGCGCCAGCATCCCCGAGCGCAGTTTTTCGGCATCGATATTTCCCGTGAGATGCTGGAGACGGCACAGTCCTCCGTGCTCAATGCGGGCTTGGGCGGGTCCATCCGTTTCGCCCAGGCGGACGCTTCCGACTTCGACCCGAAGTCGCTATTCGGGATCGAAGGCTTTCAGCACGTCTTCTTTTCCTACAGCCTCTCGATGATCCCGGCTTGGCATCGTGCGTTGGACCGAGCGGTGGCTGCACTCGTGCCCGGAGGGGCTCTGCACATCGTCGACTTCGGAAACCAGGCCGATTTGCCGCCCTGGTTCAAGACGGCGCTGCGAGCCTGGCTCGCCCGCTTTCATGTCACGCCCCGCGACGACCTGAGGCGCCAGCTCGGCTATATCGCCGGGCGCAAGGCAACCCTCTGGTTCCAGCGCCCGTATCGCGGCTATGCACAATATGCGGTCCTGCGGCTTCCCCGTTAGCTAGGGCCGCCTGCGGCCGAGCGTCCTTGACCAGCGGCCGCGATCCGGTGGGAACCGCAAAGACGGGCCCTTTCCCGCCCTTTCTCCCCGCTTCGCCAGGTGCTATAGCGACCGCGCCGAAGGCGCCCTTCGCGCCCTCCCCCCGTTCACACACGAAAAACGCGCTCTGACGAGGTTCATCTCCCATGGCAAAGATCAAAGTGGCAAATCCGATCGTCGAAATGGACGGCGATGAGATGACCCGCATCATCTGGCAGCTCATCAAGGACAAGCTGATCCATCCGTATCTCGACGTCGACCTGCTCTACTACGATCTGGGAGTCGAATCCCGCGACAAGACCAGCGACCAGATCACGATCGACGCGGCCGAGAAGACCAAGGAAGTCGGCGTCGCGGTGAAGTGTGCGACGATCACGCCGGACGAAGGCCGCGTGAAGGAATTCGGCCTCAAGGAAATGTGGCGCTCGCCGAACGGCACCATCCGCAACATCCTCGGCGGCACGATCTTCCGCGAGCCGATCATCTGCAAGAACGTGCCGCGCCTGGTGCCTGGCTGGACGAAGCCGATCGTCATCGGCCGCCACGCTTATGGCGACCAATACCGCGCGACCGACTTCAAGTTCCCCACGGGCGGCAAGATCTCGATCAAGTTCGAGGGCAACGACGGCAAGGTGATCGAGCGCGAGGTGTTCAAGGCGCCCGGCTCCGGCGTCACCATGGCGATGTACAACCTCGACGACTCGATCCGCGATTTCGCCCGCGCCTCGCTGAACTACGGCCTCAACCGCGGTTACTCGGTGTACCTCTCCACCAAGAACACGATCCTGAAGCAATATGACGGCCGCTTCATGGAACTGTTCCAGCAGGTCTATGACGCCGAGTTCAAGTCGCAGTTCGAAGAAAAGAAGATCACCTACGAGCACCGCCTCATCGACGACATGGTCGCGTCGGCGCTGAAATGGTCCGGTGGCTACGTATGGGCGTGCAAGAACTACGACGGTGATGTGCAGTCCGACACGGTCGCGCAGGGCTTCGGCTCGCTCGGCCTCATGACGTCGGTCTTGATGACGCCGGACGGCAAGGTGGTCGAGGCGGAGGCCGCGCACGGCACCGTCACGCGCCACTACCGCGAGCACCAGAAGGGCAAAGAGACCTCGACGAATTCGATCGCGTCGATCTTTGCCTGGACGCGCGGCCTCACGCATCGCGCCAAGCTCGACAACAACCCGGCGCTCGCGAAGTTCGCAGCCACGCTTGAGAAGGTCTGCGTCGACACGGTCGAGTCCGGCTTCATGACGAAGGACCTCGCGCTCCTCGTCGGCGCTGACCAGAAGTGGCTCTCGACCACCGGCTTCCTCGACAAGATCGACGAGAACCTGAAGAAGGCCGCGGCCTAAACCAGTCTGCGTTCAAAACATCAATAGCGCGGAGCGATCCGCGCTATTTTTTTGCCCACACGGCCGCTCACCAACCGGAAAAGCGCGGCCAGGTGGCGACCACGGCGTCACCCGTTCCTTCGACGACGTGATAGCGATCATGCTGAGCGCCAGTCGCGCAGGCATGATTGGGCAGGATGCGCAGGCGCGTCCCGATGGGAAAATCCAGACCGGCGCCGGATGTGCCGCCGCGCGGCGCAATAATGCCGTGTTCCTGATTAGCGCCGATAACGATCAGGTCTTCGAGCGGCCGCCCATGGATATCGCAGACGACGCCGTAACCCTGATCGACCGCTTGCGAGGCCGTGCCACGGTCGCGCGACATCGCCATCCAGCCTGCATCGACGATGGTCCACCCCTTCGCCTTCTGATGCCCGATGACCGTCGTGAGCACCGACAACGCAATATCGTCGACGGTGCAGGCGCCGATCCCGGCCTGGACGAGATCAAAGAACACGAATACCCCTGCCCGTACTTCTGTCACGCCATCGAGGTTTTTCGCGAAATGCGCCGTCGGCGTCGAGCCGACACTGACGACCGAAACTGGAAAGCCTGCACCACGCAGTATCTCCGCCGCCTGCACCACGGCGGCGCGTTCCTGTTCGGCTGCAGCCTCCAATTCCGACGGCGCGCGCGCGCTGTAGCTTTCGCCGGCATGCGTGAGAACGCCGCGCAGAGTGGCGCCGCCGCCGGAACCCAGTGCGGTCGCGATTTCAATCAGGAGCGCACGATCGTCTGGTGCAACGCCGGATCGATGCCCGTCGCAATCAATCTCGATCAAGACAGGGATCGGCGCCGCCGGGTCGCCACCGGCCGCCACGGCAACGGCCTGCTCGCAGCTATCCACCACAACGGCAATATCGACACCTGCCCGCCGCAAGGCGGCGATGCGCGCGATCTTGTCGGGCGCGATACCTACCGCATAGGTCAGATCGGTGATGCCGGCTTGGGCGAAAATCTCCGCTTCCAGCAATGTCGAGACCGTCGCCGGCCCGTGCAGGGCCATCATCACACGGCGCGAGACGTCGACCGATTTGGCGGTCTTCAGATGTGGGCGGAACGATACACCCAGCTTGTCTAGCCGCTCGCGCAAGCGGGCGATGTTGCGCTCCATGCGCACCGCATCGACGACGAGACATGGCGTGTCGAGGCTCGCCAATGTCGTGCGCGCGTCACTCTCGGCGCCTGTTGCGGATGTCGCGTGGGGAGTGTTCATGCGGAGCGATCCTAGAGATGCGTACAAATTCCGAAGATGAGAGAATAGCTTTCAAGCGAGCGTCAGCACCATCGTGTAAAACGTCGGCGCGGCAAAGCCTGGGTGCGTCCCCTCGCCCGTCACGGCGAAGCCGTGCTTGCGGAACAGCGCGACGTTGCCCGGCATCATGATGCGCGCGTTAAGCGTCATGCGGTGCGTGCCGATGTTTCGTGCGTGCGCCTTGGCCGCATCGATCAAGGCACCGGCGACTCCACGCCGCCGCCAGTCCGGCCGCACCGCCAGCCGCCCGACGTAAAGCGCTTCGCCCTGCCTAATGCAAAAGAGCGTGCCGATACATTCCGCGCCCGCCTGCGCGACGAATACCGTCTGCGACCGAAGCCGTGTCGCAAAATCAGCAACCGTCTCCTTGAACACGCTGGAGGGCGGATCGATCGGCAAATCGCGGAACGCCTCCTGCACCAGCGCCAGCAACATATCCGGCGCATCATCGGAGCCTGCCGGCCGGACAACGAATTGCGCAGCCCCGTCGACGCTCACGCCTTTGCCTCGAATTGCGCGAACTGGCGCACGCGGCTTTCCTCAAGCTTTTGCTCGATCACCTCCTCAGCAACGCCAAGACCGGTGAGCACATGGCGTGCGAGTTGCAGGCTCGCCTCGACCGTTTCCGGAATGACGCTGTGCGCGCCAAGACGGAAGAGTGACGAGGCGTGCTCGGGGCTCGCGGCGCGCACAAAAATCGGAGCCTCCACGCTTTGCTTGCGTGCCGCCGCGACCATGCGCTCCGCCGCGGCAGCGGCATTGACGGTCACCACAAAAGCTCTTGCATGCGACCCGCCCGCGCGCTGCAACATCTCCACCCGGCCAGCGTCGCCGAAATAGATCGGACGGCCTTGCTGACGATGCCACTTCACGGTTTCGCTGTCGGCGTCGAGCGCGATGAACGGAATGTTCTCGGCGGCGAGAAGCTCTCCAACCAACTGCCCGACCCGGCCATAACCTCCGATAACAACATGATTTTGCAGCTCGGAGAGCATGTCTTCAGGCGGCAGCGCGCCGGCCTGGTCGCGCTCGTAGAAGCGCTGGCCGATAAGGCCCGCGAGGAAAGCGAGAAGCGGCGTCAGCATCATGCTCAACCCAACGACAGCGAACAGCAGGTTCTCCGTAGTCGCATCGAACGAGCCCCGCGCGGTGCTCAGCACCACAAAGGCAAATTCGCCGGCCTGCGAGAGAAGCAGCGCGTTCTCGATCGATGTCGCTCGATCGACACCGAAGGCACGGCTGGCGACAAAGAGAAGCGCGGCCTTCACCGCCATCAGAATCGCAAGTGCCCCAATGATCCACAGCGCGTGATGCAGCACGAGCTCGACGCGGATCGACATGCCGACCGACACGAAGAAAACGCCGATCAGCAATTCCTTGAAGGGTTCGAGATCGATCTCGATCTGATGCCGGTACTCCGTCTCCGCAAGCAACAAGCCGGCGAGGAAGGCGCCAAGTTCGGGTGACAGATTCGCGACACCTGTCGCACCGGCGACGGAAATGACGGTGAGGATCGTCACCGCCATAATGACATCGCGCCGTCCGGTACGCGCAGCAAAACGAAGGAGCTTGCGCACCAGAAAGCGGCCGACGAGCGCGATCAACGTGATGGCAATCACCGCCTCGCCGACCGCCAGTGCAAGCTCACGCCAGACGCCGTCGCCGCTGCGTGCCAGAAGCCCCGCCGCCAGCAGCACGGGCGCGACCATCAAGTCCTGGAACAACAGAACCGAGAACGCAACGCGCCCCGATCGACTGGTGAGACGGCCCTGCTCTCCGAGGAGTTGCAGGACCACCGCGGTCGAAGACATCGCGAAGCAGAGGCCGATAATGACGGCGCCGGGGCCGCTTATGCCCGCCGCCGTCGCGATCAAGGCGAGCGCCAACGCGGAAATGAGGAACTGCGAGGCGCCGAGGCCGAAGACATAGCGCCGCAGCGACCACAGGCGCTCGAGCGAGAGGTCGAGCCCGATCACGAAGAGGAGGAAGAGGACACCGAGCTCAGCGAGCGGCTGTACGCGCTCCGGCTTCTCGATCACCGCATAGGAGAGCCAGTCGCTGCCGTTCGAGAATTGTCCCAGCCCATACGGCCCGACAATCACGCCGACGACCAGGAACGCCAGCACAGCGCCGATGCGGGCGCGATGGAACAACGGCACGATAATTCCCGCCGCAGCAAGGAAGACGAGCGCGTCGTTGAGCCAATCCGGATATTCCAACGTGCAGCCTCGTGCCTGCCGGCGGCCGCCCGCACGGCTCGCCGCTATTGCCCCCCGAGCGCCGCCTCGATCGCCGCCAATGCCGCGTCTGCCTTGGCGCCGTCCGGCCCACCGGCCTGCGCCATATCCGGCCGCCCGCCGCCACCTTTACCGCCGAGCGCCTCTGCACCACGGCGCACGAGATCGACGGCGTTGAATCGCGGTGTCAAATCGGCGGTGACGCCGACGACGATACCCGCTTTGCCCTCCGGCGTAACGCCGACGATCGCAACGACACCGGAGCCCACTTGCTTCTTGCCTTCGTCGGCGAGGCTCTTGAGGTCTTTCACCTCGATGCCTTCGACGGCGCGGGCCATCAGCTTGATGTCGCCGACGGTGCGTAGCGCGCTGGTTGGAGCGCTGTTGCCTCCGCCGCCCATCGCAAGCTTCTTGCGCGCCTCGGCGAGGTCGCGCTCTAGACGTTTGCGCTCATCAAGCAGGCCGGCGATGCGCGCCGGCATTTCTTCCAGCGGCGCGCGCAACTCGGCCGCGGCCTCCTTCGCCAGCACCGCCTGCGCATTGGCATGCTTGCGCGCGACACGGCCGGTCAACGCCTCGATGCGGCGCACGCCGGCCGCAACCGCGCTATCGGTGACGCCGGCGATGATCCCGATATCGCCGGTGCGACGCACATGCGTGCCGCCACAAAGCTCTATCGACCAGCCAAGCGTGTTGCCACCACCTTCACCCATCGAAACGACGCGGACTTCATCGCCATACTTCTCGCCGAACAGCGCGCGAGCCCCCGACGCGCGCGCGTCCTCGATCGCCATCAGCCGCGTCGTCACCGGCGCATTCTGCAGCACGATATCGTTGGCGATATCCTCGACCTTCTCGAGTTCCTCCACGGTGATCGGCTTCGGATGCGAAAAATCGAAGCGCAGGCGGTCAGGTGCAACCATCGAGCCCTTCTGCGCGACATGATCGCCGAGCACTTGGCGCAGCGCCTCGTGCAACAGATGTGTCGCGGAGTGGTTGGCACGGATCGCGCTGCGGCGCGCATGATCGACTTCAAGCGCGAGCGGCGCGCCGACGCGCAGCGCGCCCTCCTCAACCGTACCGAAGTGCGCGAAGACGTCGCCCGCACGCTTTTGTGTGTCGGTGATCCTGATGCGCACGCCTTCGCCGCTGAGCGTGCCGGTGTCGCCCAACTGGCCGCCGGATTCGGCGTAGAAGGGCGTCTGGTTCAGGACGATCTGGCCGCCCTCGCCCGCCTTGAGTTCATCGACTTCCTTGCCGTCGCGCAGGAGCGCGGTGACGACGCCTTCCGCAACTTCAGTGTCGTAGCCAAGGAATTCGGTGGCGCCGAGCTTCTCGCGCAGCGGAAACCAGATCGCTTCCGTCGCGGCTTCGCCCGAGCCTGCCCACGACGCACGCGCCTTCTCGCGCTGGCGCTCCATCGCGTCGGTGAACGAAGCGATATCGACGCTGATGCCGCGCGACTTCAACGCATCCTGCGTCAGATCGAGCGGAAAGCCGTAAGTGTCGTAGAGCGTGAAGGCGGTGTCGCCGTCGAACATGTCGCCCTTTTTTAGCGACGCGCTCTTCTCGTCGAGGATCGTGAGGCCGCGCTCAAGCGTGCGGCGGAAACGCGTCTCCTCGAGCTTCAGCGTTTCAGTGATCAGCGCCTCGGCACGAACGAGATCGGGATAGGCTTGCCCCATCTCGCGCACCAGCGGCGGCACGAGCTTCCACATTAGCGGCTCTTTTGCGCCCAGGAGCTGCGCGTGCCGCATGGCGCGCCGCATGATGCGGCGCAGAACGTAACCACGTCCTTCGTTCAACGGCAGAACGCCATCCGCAAGGAGGAAGGCTGACGAACGCAGATGGTCCGCGATGACCCGATATGAGGCTACGGTCTGCTCATCCGGCGCGCGGCCGATCGCGGATGCGGTGGCGTCGATCAGATGGCGGAAAAGATCGGTCTCGAAAACGCTGTCCACGCCCTGCAGGATGCAGGCCATGCGTTCCAGGCCCATGCCGGTGTCGATCGAGGGACGCGGCAACGGCACGCGCTCCTCCTTCGTCACCTGCTCGAACTGCATGAAGACGAGGTTCCAGAATTCGAGAAAGCGATCGCCGTCTTCCTCCGGACTACCCGGCGGGCCGCCCCAGATATGCTCGCCGCGATCGATAAAAATCTCCGAGCACGGGCCGCACGGACCGGTGTCGCCCATCGCCCAGAAATTGTCGGAGGTCGGGATGCGGATGATGCGGTCGTCGGAGAAGCCGGCGATTTTCTTCCAGTACGTCGCCGCCTCGTCGTCCGTGTGGTAGATGGTGACGAGCAGCTTGTCCTTCTTCAGCCCGAAGTCCTTGGTGATCAGGTTCCAGGCGAGCTCGATCGCGCGATCCTTGAAGTAGTCGCCGAACGAGAAGTTGCCGAGCATCTCGAAGAAGGTGAGATGCCGCGCGGTATAGCCGACATTGTCGAGGTCGTTGTGCTTGCCGCCGGCGCGCACGCATTTCTGCGATGTGGCCGCGCGCGAATAAGCGCGCTTTTCAAGGCCCGTGAAAACGTTCTTGAACTGCACCATCCCGGCATTGGTGAACATCAATGTCGGGTCGTTGCGCGGGACGAGCGGCGACGACGCCACGACCTCATGGCCGTTCTTGGCGAAGTAATCGAGAAAGGTCGACCGAATGTCGTTAACGCCGCTCATGAACCGCCCTGGCTAATGCCGGGCCCGTTGCACGGACCGTTTGATCCGCCTGCTGCCCTAGCGCAATGTTTCTAAAGCGGTTTTAGCGGCGGCCCGACAATGAGTCCAGAAAAGTGCAAACGGCGCCCGCCCTAATACCGCCGTAGCGGATGGACGTGGCGCCGTTCGAGATCAAACCGCTATCGGCTCAAGTAACCGGCCGCAGCACCCGTAATCTCTGACCCGATAGACGATGCTTCCCAGGATCGATGCTCTCAATCCTCCGCTTCGTCGTCATCCTCTTCCTTCTCTCCGGCGAGGATCTTCTCGGCTATCAAGCCTGAATTCTGGCGGATCGCGAGTTCAATCGCATTTGCCATGTCGGTATTAGACTTGAGAAAGCCTTTGGCGTTCTCGCGGCCCTGCCCGATGCGCTGGCTGTCGTAAGAAAACCAGGAGCCGGACTTCTCGACCACGCCGGCCTTGACGCCGAGATCGATCAGTTCGCCCATCTTGGAAACGCCCTCACCGTACATGATGTCGAACTCGACCTGCTTGAACGGCGGCGCCAGCTTGTTCTTCACCACTTTAACGCGAGTCTGGTTGCCAACCACCTCGTCGCGCTCCTTGATGGCGCCGATGCGGCGGATATCGAGACGCACAGATGCATAGAATTTCAGCGCGTTGCCGCCGGTCGTCGTCTCCGGAGAACCGTACATCACGCCGATCTTCATGCGGATCTGGTTGATGAAGATCACCATGGTACGCGACTTGTTGATCGAGCCCGTGAGCTTGCGCAGCGCCTGGCTCATCAACCGCGCCTGCAGACCAGGCTGGCTATCGCCCATCTCGCCTTCGAGTTCCGCCCGCGGCACGAGGGCGGCGACCGAGTCGACCACGAGCACGTCGACCGCGCCGGAGCGCACCAGCGTGTCGGCAATTTCCAACGCCTGTTCGCCGGCATCGGGCTGTGAGATCAGAAGGTCGTCGACATTGACCCCGAGTTTGCGGGCGTACACCGGATCGAGCGCATGTTCGGCATCGACGAAAGCGCAGATGCCGCCTTTCTTCTGCGCTTCCGCAACGGCGTGCAGCGCCAGCGTCGTCTTGCCCGAGGATTCCGGTCCGTAGATCTCCACCACGCGGCCGCGCGGCAGGCCGCCGACGCCGAGCGCGATATCGAGCCCGAGCGAACCCGTCGAGATCACCTCGATGTCCATCGACTTGTCGTTCTTGCCAAGCCGCATGATCGAGCCTTTGCCGAAGGCGCGCTCGATCTGGGAGAGCGCGGCATCGAGGGCTTTGGATTTATCCATGGCGGGGCTTTCGACAACGCGAAGATTGGCTGCGGGGGGCATCTAGCGGCTCCTTATGGCCTACGATTCGGCGGAGCGGCAATGCCACCACCCCGCGTGCACGGTGTGTAACTGATATGGAGCAATGTACACGATCTGTTCTTTGTTCGCAATATGTTCTTTCTGAAATTCAGGCAGTGCCTGTTGAAAATCGCGATTCCGTATGGTGCGCGGTTCGCTGCGTCAGCCGCCTCGTTCATCGTCGCATCAAACGATCTCAGTTGAAGCGTGCGCGCGAACGCTCTCGTGCCTTCGCCGCCTCGACTTCGCGATCGCGCGTCGGCGCGTGCGTATGCAGCGCGCCGAGGAGCCGGCGGGCCGTATCGGCCACCTCGTCCACCGCGCGGTTGAAGGCCGCCGCATTCGCTTGTGACGGCTTGTTGAAGCCGGAGAGCTTGCGGACGAACTGCAGCGCGGACGCGCGGATCTCATCCTCGCTCGCGGGCGGTTCGAAGTTAAATAGCGTGCGAATGTTGCGGCACATGGCGCTCTCCTTCACCCCTTATTGTTTACGCCGACCGGCGGCGCGCTTTCGCGCGTGACGCGGACGGCGCGGCGACGGCCGGCTTATCCGCGGGCTTCTCGGCGCCCTTCCCGGCCGCTTTCTTGCCGCCCGCGATCGGCAGCTTGACCTGCGGCTGTTTGCGCATCGCCTCTTCCTTCGCCGCAGCGCGCTTGCCGCCCGCAGACTTTTTCGGCGCCACTGCCGGCGCGCTGCCGAGGCTCTTCTTCAGCGCGTCCATCAGGCTGATGACGTTCGTCGTTCCCGGCACTGGCTTCGCGCGCGGCGCCGGCATGCCGGCCTGTTTCCGCTTGAGCAGATCGACCACCGCGTCTTCGTATCGGTCGCTGAACTCCGTCGGCTCGAAATCGCCCGCCTTGGTCTCGAGGATGTGTTTGGCGAGCTTGAGCATGTCGGGTGCGACCTTTACATCGCGGATGTCCTCGAAATATTCGTCGGCACCGCGCACCTCGTAGCCGTAGCGCAGCGTCGTGCCGAGCAAGCCCTTATCCCATGGCTGCAGCATGATCACACGCTCGCGCTTCGCGAGGACGATGCGCGCGAGCGCCACCATGCCTTCACTACGCATCGCTTCACGGATGACCGCGAAAGCCTCCTGCCCCACCTCGTCGGTCGGCGCCAAATAATAGGGGCTGTCGAAATAGCGTTCGTCGATCTGCGCACGCGGCACAAACCGGTCGATCTCGATTGTGTGGCTGCTCTCGATCGCGACCGCATCGAGTTCATCGTCCTCGATCGGAAGATAAACGTTCTTGCCGATCTCATAGCCCCGCCCCTTGTCGGCGCTCTCCACCGGCTCGCGCGTGACTTCGTCGATCAGTTGCTGACGAAGCCTGTGGCCTGTCTGCTTGTTGATCTGACGGAACGACACGCGCTCGCTCGACGTCGCGGCGCTGTAGAGCGCAATTGGGCAAGAAACCAGCGAAAGCTTGAGGTGTCCCTTCCAGTAAGGGCGCGGCGCAGCCATAGCGTACTCCTACTCACACAGATACGGGTACAGGCATCCGTCGATTATGCCACAACGTGTGAACACCCGACGGGTTCATATTGTCGCCGCATACGGCCGACGTTCTGAGGAATTTTATCTCAAGACACTTGTATTGCAGAAAGCCTGCGGTGGTATCTCCGGCCGGCAGCGCCTGCCGGTCCGAAAAGCACCCTGCACTTTCCACGCATCGTGCACGCTTTCGCCTGGCACTTGTCGTATTCACGCACCATCTTCTCATGCGTCGAGGCGTCAAATCTCGCGGTGGATTATCGGTGTCTAGCTCATCGGCAGAGCGCCCGTGTGAAAAACGGGAGAATCTCGGTTCGACTCCCTGGGGCACCGGCCATCCCTCCAACTTCGTCTCCCTCGAAAAATCACAGCGTCAGGACTGTGAGCGGCGTATGATACCTTTCGGCTCACGTGTCGAAGGGGGAAGACGTTATGCGCAAATTCATCTGGCCTGCCGCCGCTGCTGCGCTCATCTGCGCATTCGCGTTCGTTGCACTACAAGCGAGCGCGCAGTCCGCACCGCCAATCAAACGCATCCCGCTGCAGAAATTCGAAGTACCGGGCGCAGGCTATGAAACGGTGATCGGCATCGCTGAGATTGCGCCGAACGTGAATATCGGACGCCACACGCATCCCGGCGTCGAAGCCGGCTATGTGATCGAAGGTGAATTGGTGCTGATGGTCGCAGGCCAGCCGGACAAGCCGCTCAAAGCCGGCGACAGCTACCAGATGCCTCCCGGCGCAGCGCATGACGCCAAATCCGGTTCGCAAGGCGCGAAGGTGCTGGCGACTTACGTCGTCGAAAAGGGCAAACCGCTCGCGACGCCCGCGCCCTAACGCCGCGCCATAACGGGCGCGGCGGGCCTCTCGGCGTCGTGACTCGGTAGCACGGTCTGATCTTCTCGGCTGAATGGCCATTTCAACCGAGCTTCTGCAGATCGGCACGGAGACTTGCTCCGCGCGCGCCGAGCAGCGCGTCGAGGCGCGCATGCGCGTGCTCCCAGATCGGCACGGCGCGCGCCAGCAACGCCTCGCCCGCCGGCGTCAAGGCGATGCGACGGCTGCGGCGATCCTCCTTGTCGGCAAACACACGCACGAGGCCGCGACGCGCCAGCGGCTTGAGCGCGGCGGTGAGCGTCGTGCGATCCATCGCGAGAAGCTCCGCGACGGACCCGATGTTC
>JAFKKS010000480.1 GCA_017304555.1 Hyphomicrobiales bacterium | reverse complement strand
CCGTCCTCGCGCACCAGCTTCGCTGGCCCGCGCCTGTGCCGCTGCTCGCGGCGCATTTGTCGCGCGGCACGCTGCGCAAGGCGCCGCAGCACCTCGAGGGCGAGACCGTGTTCATGAGCGCGCTCTGCACAGCCTACGCCACGGCGGCCGTCACGGCGATCGACCTCTACAACGATCTTGCCCGCCGGGCGACGCACCTGCTCGCGGTCGCGCCGAAGCTGCGCGGCCGAGACGCCGACCTCACCGTCTCCATCCTGATGAGCGAGGATGCCCAGCCCGCCGAGCAGGGCAAATCGGCGAGCGACCGATCCAGCCGACGGCTGTTCGAGCGCCTGGTCTCGCTCGGCGCGGTGCGCGAGCTGACCGGCCGGCCGACCTTCCGACTCTATGGGCTCTGAGATGGGCCGGCGCGCGCGACAAAAGGAAGGCCTGGACGTCGAGCTCGCCGACCTGCCGCCGGAATTGCGCTGGCGCGAGTGGATGGGCCGCGTCGAGGCGGTGATCTTCGCCTCGCCCGAGCCGGTGACGCGCGAGGTCCTGGCGCGCGTCGTCGGCCGGGAGTGCAACATCGACCTGATCATCGACGACATCCGCGACGAGCTGCGCGGCCGTCCCTACGAACTCGTCGCCGTCGCCGGCGGCTGGCAGCACCGCACCCGCAAGGTGTTTGCGACGGCGATCCGGACCGCGACCGGCCTCGGCGACCAGGTGCGGCCGCTTTCCCAGCATGAAACGCTGATCCTGATGTGCATCGCCTATTACCAGCCGATCACCCGCGGCGAGCTCGGCCAGTTCTTCGGCAAGGAGGTCAGCCGCGACCTGATCGGCCACCTGCGCGGTCTCGGTTTCATCGCCTCCGGCCCGCGCGCGCCCCAGCCCGGCGCGCCCTACACCTATGTCACCACCAACGGCTTCCTGTCGCACTTCGGCTTCAACACGTTGCGCGATTTGCCCGACATGGAGATGCTTGAGGACGCCGGCCTGCTCAGCAAGGACAAGCTGCTGGCGGGGGAATTCCCTATCACTCGTTCAATCGACGATGATCTTGAACATGATGGAACACTGGTCCCCCCGGCGGAGGATGAAGAACCATGGCCGTAGACGGACAACCGGGGATCGAGGCTGTCATCCGGATTCCAAACATAGAGGCCCTCGCCGATGATGCGCTCGCCGAGATCGCGCATATGCGCGACGGACGATGGAGCGCCCAGACGCGAGCATTACTCGAGAGATTCGGGACAACGAAACTGGACTTGAACAGCGGGTGGGCATCGACATGGACGCTGTGGAGCTGTCCATGCTGCCAGCGCGAGAAGCAGCAGATCGCTCGGGTCAGTCCCGGCGGGGTGCTGCTCTGCCGTCTGGAATACCATCACGATCATATCGGCGATCTCACCAAGCGGATCTTCCGCGAGCGCAATCCACGAAGTGAGGAGCGAGACATCAACATTCAGGTCAGCCGCGCGAAGGATGCCCTTATGCCTTTGATCGAGCGCTTCGAGTCGACGCTGATCTGCATCGACTGCAACCTGGCGGAGGGGCGCGCTAAACTCGAACTGACGGGGGAGATAGACGCAGACTTCACCTTTGCGCCTTCGCAAATCGCAACCTTCATCACGGTTGCGGAAAGCCGCACGCACGAGATCGACGTTGAGAAGGCTCGGTCTGCCTGGCTGGGGGCCAAGGACGACTTTGCCGATCGCATCGACTTCGCCACGCGCATGGCGCAACGCATCGCAAGCGGACGGCATCGCCGAGAGGTCGCCCCTGGCCAGCGGCTTCTCGGTCCCATTCAGGAACGCGACATCGTCTACCGGCTGTTCGCAGCCGCTGTCCCTCCAGGCTATCGGCATCGCTTGGGTGCGCTTATCGAGGCTCGCTCTGTTTGCAATGACAGCGCTGGTCAATCCCCAAAGCCGAAGCGCAAGGCCATCGTCCGCCCACCAACGGATAGCGAGTTCGCTGCTGTCGAGTCTGCTCAGGGCGAAACAAAAATCTGGATCCAGGCGGGACCGGATTGGCTGTGTCCCTGCTGCGGCCGGTCGAAGCGTGAGATCTGCCGAAAATCGAACCGCGGAAAATGGACCGCTCGCATTCACCGGGTTGTCGAATACGTTCCCGAGGACGACGAAGAGAGTCTAGCAAGACGGCGCCTCGATGCGGCGAGCCAAATCACTATTGGCTCGTACCGCAGCGCTCTCATCTGTCATGACTGCCGCAACGTCAGTGCCGAGCTTCAGCGACGCCGGGCTGGCCTCTCGGAGCAAAGTTTGACGCTCGATAACCTGCGAGAACTCGTCGAAAGCGCCATACCGCATTCTCCGCATGAGATTGATTTCGAGCGAGCCACGGCCATCGCGGTCGCCAACGCGCCGCTAATGGAGGCGATCGACGACTTCGCGGACCACCGCACCCGCGCGTTCGAAGCTCTTGCCGACGTTAAGCAGATGACGAAGAGCATGGGCTGGTCGTCCCAGAAGGCGCGGGACATCATTGGCTATGAGATCGCCAAGGCAAAGGGCTGGGAGCTGCAGGAAGGTGACGACCAC
>JAFKKS010000479.1 GCA_017304555.1 Hyphomicrobiales bacterium | reverse complement strand
ACTCGCTCCGCTCGTTCGGAGCCACCCTCCCCTCCGGGGAGGGATGATGCCTCGATTGACGCGCGTCATTGCGCCTAGGGGAGCTAGAGACTGATGAACATCAAGACCAAGCCGGCCGCAGGGAAAGTCATCCACGAGGCGATGCGCATCGCCGGCAAGCGGGTCGAGACCGACGCGCGCCTCGACGTCCACAACCCCTACAACGGGGAAGTTGTCGGCACCGTTCCAGCCGCCAGCCCGCAGCATGTGCGCGAGGCTTTCGCCAAGGCGAAAGCATTCAAGCCGAAGCTGACGCGCTACGAGCGGCAGCAGATCCTGATGCGGACCGCGGAGATGCTGCGCGACCGCAAGGAAGACTTTGCGCGCCTGATCACGGCGGAATCCGGTCTGTGCTGGAAGGACTCGCTCTACGAAGCGAGCCGCGCCTACGACGTCTGGTCGTTCGCCGCGCAGTTGACGATCAAGGACGACGGCGAGATCTACTCCTGCGATATCTCGCCCAACGGCAAGACGCGCAAGATCTACACGACGCGTCAGCCGCTCGGTGGCGTGATCTCGGCGATTACGCCGTTCAACCATCCGCTCAACATGGTGTCGCACAAGCTCGCGCCGGCAATTGCAACCAACAACCGCCTGGTGCTCAAGCCGACGGAACTGACGCCGCTCACCGCGCTCGCGCTTGCCGACGTGCTTTACGAAGCGGGCCTGCCGCCGGAGATGCTTTCGGTCGTCACCGGCAATCCGTCGACCATGGGCGACGCGATGATCACCGATCCGGACGCCGACCTCATCACCTTCACCGGCTCGGTGCGGGTCGGAAAATACATCGCGGAGAAGGCGGGCTATCGCCGCGTCATCCTCGAGCTTGGCGGCAACGATCCGCTGATCGTCATGGAGGACGCCGACCTCGACAAGGCGGCGGAGCTTGCCGTCACCGGCGCGACGAAGAATTCCGGCCAGCGCTGCACGGCGGTGAAGCGCATTCTCGTTGTCGAGAGCGTTGCGGACGAGTTTTCCAAACTCGTCGTCGCCAAGGCGAAGAAGCTCAAGGCCGGCGATCCGATGGACCCGACAGTCGATGTCGGCACCGTCATCAACGAGAAATCCGCTGCACTGTTCGAGCGTCGCGTGGAGGATGCGGTCGCGAAGGGCGCCAAGCGCCTGTACGGCGAGAAGCGCGAGGGCGCGCTGTTCCCGCCGACGGTCGTCGATCATATCCCCTATGATGCCGAGCTGGTGAAAGAAGAAACGTTCGGACCGGTGATCCCGATGATCCGCTGCCCGAACGATATCAGCGAGGTGATCAAGATCTCGAACTCGACGGCGTTCGGACTGTCCTCGGGCGTGTGCACCAACCGGCTCGACTACATCACCCGCTTCATCAGCGACCTCGATGTCGGCACGGTCAATGTCTGGGAAGTCCCGGGCTACCGCATCGAGATGTCGCCGTTCGGCGGCATCAAGGATTCCGGGCTCGGCTACAAGGAAGGCGTGGTGGAAGCGATGAAGAGTTTCACCAACGTCAAGACCTATTCCTTGCCTTGGCCGGCTTAAATCAAGGGGACGGATGCGACCTTTGGGGCAAATCCGTCCATCTTGCCTTTCAGGGGGAAAGGCTGGCACGATCTTGGCAAGTCGACTTTGGCAAGTCGGCGGCTGAAGCGAGGTGTCACCAAAGCTTCACCGTAAGAACACAGGCAACAAGGGCCGGCATAAGGCCGGTGCCGAACAGGGGGAAGGCATGAAACGGATCGGGTGGACTGCCGCATTTCTAGGCTTAGCGGCGCTTGCTTTTGCAGCGCCGGCCTCAGCGCAGAAGACGAAACTGAATATCTATACGTCGCTCGAGAACGACCAGCTCGGGCCTTACAAGCAGGCGATCGAAAAGGAAGTTCCCGAGGCGGAAGTCGTGTGGACGCGTGACTCCACCGGCGTCATCACGGCGCGCTTCATCGCCGAGAAAGACAATCCGCGCGCGGACACGGTGATCGGTCATGCCGCGACCGCGCTTCTTCTGTTCGAAAAGATGGGGCTGCTCGAGCCCTACAAGCCGAAAGGCGCGGATGCGCTGAAGGAAGCATTCCGCGACACGAAAGACCCTTATGCCTGGACCGGACAGGACGCCTATCTCGGCGTCATCTGTTACAACACGGTCGAGGCCGGCAAGCTCGGCGTGAAAGCGCCGACGTCGTGGAAGGACCTGCTCGATCCGAAATACAAGGGCAAGATCGTGATGCCGCATCCGGCATCATCGGGCACCGGTTATCTCATGGTCGGTGGCTGGCTGCAGATGATGGGCGAACAGGAAGGCTGGAAGTTCATGGACGGCTTGCATGAGAACATCGCGGCCTATCTGCATTCGGGCTCCGCGCCGTGCGTGCAAGCGGCGCGCGGCGAGCACGTCGCCGGCATCGCGCTCGACATGCGTGGCGCTTCGGAGAAGACGAAGGGCGCGCCGATCGACGTCATCATCCCCAAGGAAGGCACCGGCTGGGAGATGGAAGCGGCTGGCATCGTGAAGGGCACGAAGAACCTCGCCATCGCCAAGAAG
>JAFKKS010000478.1 GCA_017304555.1 Hyphomicrobiales bacterium | reverse complement strand
GGCTCGTCGCGCGCGGTCCCTAACGCTTTCCTTTGCGCGTGATGCGTTTCGCGCGTGGGGTCACAGCTTTGCGTGGGCCACGTTTGGCCGCGCGATCGAGATGCCCGAGGAACTCGCGAAAGACATGCAGGTGGTCGCGGCGCGGCTGCGTTTCACCGCGAATGGCGCGCAGAACGGTGTGCAATGTATCCATCGGAAGCTCCATGGCTGTCGTTGAAGCGTGCGAGTTCGCGCACGAAATCGTCGAAGCGGCGCATCGCGGCGGCAAACTCGCGCAGCGCGAACCAGGCAAGCGCGCTGGCGCCGCTCGCCCACAGGAACAAGGCGAGGTGCGCGAGGTCGCCGCGCACGGCAAAAGTGCGGATCAGTTCGTCCATGGCTTGCGCTCGGGTTGCGGCAGCGCATTGACTTCCACCCCTGCGGTCGTCAGGCTCCGCCCGTTGTCCGACCGGAATGAGTGATGCGTTTCCGCGCTGCCGTTTTTGTTGCGTTCGCGTGCGTGCTCGCCGCGCCTCTCGTGACGTCCTTCGCGGCGCACGCCGAGATTCGGCTGCGCGATGCGACGATCGCGGCCGGCAATCTCGTCGTCGTCGGACGCACCACGTCACCGAACTTCATGGTCGTGCTCGACGAGCGCTACAGCGTCACCGCCGACGCCAGCGGCCGCTTCGCGTTCCGCATCGTCTACATCCCGCCGGACTGCATCGGCACGCTGCGCGCCGGCGCCGACACGCTACGCTTCGTGATCGCGAATTGCGGACCGGTGGGCCCGCGCGGCGAGAAAGGTGAGCGCGGTCCCGCAGGGCCGCCCGGCGTTCCTGGTGCGCCAGGCGTCGCCGGCCCGAAGGGGCCACAGGGTCCAGCAGGTTCGGCCGGCGCGGCGGGACCGAAAGGCGATCCAGGCGAACGCGGAGCGCAAGGCGCAGCAGGACCTCAAGGTCCGGCTGGCCTTCCCGGCCCTGTTGGCCCGCCGGGTCCGATGGGCGCGCAAGGCGATCGCGGACCGCGTGGCATGGTGGGACCGCGTGGCATGGTGGGACCGCGTGGCGACCCTGGTCCGCGCGGACCGCGCGGCGATCCGGGGTTGCCGGGCGACGGCGACGATTGGGGGCGATAGACGCCGGTTTCCTGCTTGCGTTTTCGCCTCGTCCTGAGGAGCTCGCGCAGCGAGCATCTCGAAGGACGGCGGCATTCTCGGCCATCCTTCGAGACGCGGCCTGCGGCCGCTCCTCAGGATGAGGTTTGGTGGCCCGCCCCCCTAAATCCGGTCCCCGCCCTCCAGCGGGGAATAGCCCAGCGCCTCACGCTTCTCGTTGAGCGTGAGGAACGACGCGGCGCTGACGCGCTCCCACGCCGCCGCGCGATCGGTGGCGAGCGCATCGATCTGTTCGGTGTCGATGACGATGCGCAAATCATCGCCGAACGCGGGCGAAAGCCATTGCGCGAGGGCGCAAGCGATGCGGTTGGCGAGCGGCAGCACCGTCTGCCGCCACAGCGTGCGGTTCGCCTCCGCGTAATTCGCGTAGGTGTTGTCGCCGGGAATGCCGAGCAGCATCGGCGGCACGCCGAAGACGAGCGCGATCTCGCGCGCCGCCGCATGCTTCGCCTGCAGGAAATCCATGTCCTTCGGTGAAAGCGACATCGCCTTCCAGTCGAGCCCGCCTTCGAGGAGCAGCGGCCGCCCCGCGTTCGCCGCGCCCTGATACGTCGCCTCGAGTTCCTGCTTCAGCCGCTCGAATTGCGGCTCGGAAAGAAGTGCCCCTTCCGGCCCGGAATAAACGAGCGCGCCGGAGGGCCGCGCGGCGTTGTCGAGCAACGCCTTGTTCCAGCGCGCCGCGGCGTTGTGCGTATCGACCGCAACGGCCGCGGCCTCGAGCGGGCTGAAGCCGTAGTGATCGTCGAGCGGATGCAGCATCGCAATGTGCAGGATCGGTGCAATAGGCGCGGCGGTTTGCGCGAAACGGACGCTGCGTCCCGCGGCGCTGTAGACATAAGCCTCGGGCCAGCCGTCGGCGCCGGGCTCAACGCGCATCCGATCCGGCCGCAGCGCGTAGAGTTCGCGCGGACTGCCGTCGAGCGTCACCGCCTCGACATAGGCATTGCCGGCGAGCAGAAGATACGTCGCGACGCTCTCCAGGAACGCCGGCCCGTCCTGCCGTGGATTGGGCCGCGCCAACAGCGCCCGCAGCGGATGCGTCTCACGCTCCGTCTCGCCCTCGTAGACGAGCAGGTTGAGCGAGCCGACATTCTCCGCGACAAGCTTCACCGCGCGATGCACGATCGCGTTGGTCGTGTAGCCTTCGCGGGCGAGCGCGGCATAGTCGCGCGGCGTCCAGCGCGCACTCCCGCCGCCCTGCATCGCGATCACGCGCGCGGTGCGCGACGCCTTCGTCTCCGGCGCGCGGAAGAAATGCTTCAATCGATCGAGCATGAGATGCTCCTGAAAAGTATCTAAGACGAGCCGCAGGCCTCATCCCTCCCCGCAGGGGAGGGTGGACGCGCGAAGCGCGGCCGGGTGGGGACAAGCTTGAATGACCCCACCCGTCTCCTCGC
>JAFKKS010000477.1 GCA_017304555.1 Hyphomicrobiales bacterium | reverse complement strand
GAGCAGGATCAGCGTGTTGAGAAGCGGCAGATGCCAGGGGTCGAAAGTTTCGATTCCCTTCGGCGGCCAGACGCCGCCCAGCAGTTCCGTGCGCATAACCTCCGGGACCGATGCGGGAAACAGCGCCGTGTTGAAGTAGGCCCAGAACCAAGCGACGAAGAACATCACCTCGGAGGCGATGAATAGAATCATGCCGTAGCGGTGATGAATCTGCACGACCGGCGTGTGGTCGCCCTTATATTCGGCCTCGCGGATGACGTCGCGCCACCACGAAATCATGGTGTAGAGGACGCCGATGACACCGGCGAAGAAGATCATCGGCGCCGCGGCGGTCATCTTATGCATCCAGGTGATCGCACCGATCGCAAGGATGAACGCGGAAATGGAGCCGACGATTGGCCACGGACTCGGATCGACCAAGTGGTAGTCGTGGTGCTTGGTATGCGCGTCGGCCATTGCCTCAAGTCTCCCGTTCAAATCTTCCCGGCGCGCTGCGCCGGTTCCGCGGCGGCGACCGGGCGGGCCGGCGGCTTCACCGCATAGAAAGTGTAGGACAAGGTGATGGTGTTGAGATCGTCAAGTTCGTTGTCGCCGGCGATCTTCGGGTCGACATAGAAGACGACCGGCATCTCCCGCGTTTCGCCCGGCGCCATGGTCTGCTCGGTGAAACAGAAGCAGTTGATCTTGGTGAAATAACCCCCGACCGTCGGCGGCGTGACGTTGTAGGACGCCTGTCCGTAGGTCTCGCGCGCGGCCTGGTTCGTCACCTTGTAGAAGATCGTCGCGACCTGACCGATCTTGACGTCGACGGAGGTCTGCTCGGGCTCGAACTTCCACGGCAGGCCCGGCGCGATATTGGCGTCAAAACGGACCGTGACCTTCCGCTCAAGCGTCGAAGTCGGCGCGACTTCGGAAATCTGCGGCGTGCCGGCGAACCCGGTGGTGCGGCAGAACCAGTTGTAGAACGGCACGGCCGCATAGGCGGCGCCGACCATCAACGCGACAAAGGCGCCGCACGCCGCCGCCACATAGATGTCGCGGCGCGGTGTCGGTTTGCGGTGAGGGTCGTGTCCGTTTTCCGTCATTGGCGTTAGCCGTTCACATAGGCCGATTGAGAACGCCGGGCCCCTTCACCAGCGTCACCACATAAAACAAGATAACCAATGCGCCGAGCGCCAACGCAATCGCGACCGAGCGCGCGCGACGACGACGTTTCTGCTCTGGTGTGAGCACAATTCCAGGCTCTGGGTGATTTTCCGTCATGCCTCATGCCGATACCATGCTTCAACCGAACATGGCGCGCACGCCATGCTCCGCAAGCAGGGCCGCGAACAGAACGAACAGATAAAGGATCGAATAGCCGAACAGCCGCTTGCCAGCCGCAAGCGAGGCCTTGCCGGAGCCCGGATACCAGACGCGGAAGGCCAGCCAGAGCATCATGATGCCGCCGGCGATCGCGGTAAGCCCATAGGCCAGGCCGGCGCTGCCGAACAGCCACGGCGTGACGCCAAGCGGCGCCAGCAATACGGTGTAGAAAAGAATTTGCCTGCGCGTCGCGGCTTCGCCCGCCGTAACCGGCAGCATCGGCACGCCGGCGCGCGCATATTCCTGCGCACGTGACAGCGCGAGCGCCCAGAAATGCGGCGGCGTCCAGAAGAAGATGATGAGGAACAGCAGCACCGGGTCGAGATCGAGGCCGCCGGTCTTGGCGGCCCAGCCGACCACCGGCGGGAACGCGCCCGCGGCACCACCGATGACGATGTTCTGCGACGTCGAGCGCTTCAGCCACATCGTGTAGACGACGGCGTAGAAGAAGATCGTGAAGGCGAGCAGCGCGGCGGCCAGCAAGTTCGTGAACAGGCCCAGCACGACCACCGAGCCGACCGAAAGCGTGATGCCGAAGGCCAGCGCCTCGCCGCCCGTGACGCGGCCGGCCGGGATAGGCCGGTCGGCCGTGCGCTGCATCAGCGCGTCGATGTCGGCGTCGTACCACATGTTCAGCGCGCCCGCCGCACCTGCGCCGACCGCGATGCAGAGAAGCGCCGTGAAGGCGAGCACAGGATGCATCTGGCCCGGCGCGATCACGAGGCCGACCAGCGCCGTGAAGACGACGAGCGACATCACCCGCGGCTTCAGCAGCGCGAGATAGTCGCCGACCGTGGCCATGCTGGGCTCCGGTGCGGTCGTCGTCAGTTTCTCGGTTTCGCTGATCAGCGACATTGCAAATCCTCGGCGAATCCCTTGCGGGACCTTCTGGGCGTCCGGCTGGCCCCGTTTTCATGCGGCGGGGCCAGCGCGACGTCCTTCAACTCGAAGCCGGACGGCAGAAAAATCCCGCCGTCCGGTCGTCTTTCCCGATGCCGCCTTGCCGTGAGCCTCTGGGCCGGCGGCACGCGCATCACTTGATGCGCGGCAGCACCTCGAACTGGTGGAACGGAGGCGGCGACGGCAGCGTCCATTCCAGCGTGGTGGCGCCGGGCCCCCACGGATTGGCGGCGGCGCGCTCCTTGCGGCTGAAGGCGTAGACGAGGCCGACAAGGAAAATCACCAGGCCGA
>JAFKKS010000476.1 GCA_017304555.1 Hyphomicrobiales bacterium | reverse complement strand
TCTTCATCCGAATCGCTGGACGCTGCCGCGGAACGGGCATTGCCGGGCGCGCGGTGCGAAAGGCGGCCATCCACTTCGGCGCCCTGCTCAATCGTCAGCGCATCGTAATGCACGTCGCCTTCGATCCGGGCCGAACGCAGGATCACCAGTTCGCGCGCATGGATCGATCCCACGATCTTGCCCGCGAGGCGGGCGGTTTCGGCTTCGATCGATCCGTGGATCTGGCTGCTTTCGCCCTGCACGAGCGAGGCGCAGGAAATGTCGCCTTCGATTCGGCCATCGACGTGAAGGTCGGCCGAGGCGGTGACATCGCCCTTGATGCTGACATCGGATCCGATCACGGAAAAGGTGGAATTGCCTGACATGGTCCTGCCTTGCTGCCTATCGGCGATTGGCCGCGGTTCCTCCGCGGGCTTCTTCGAGAACATTTGGCGCTGCCTCCAAAAAGGGGCGCGGGTTGACCGCGCGGTCATTGATACGCACCTCGAAATGGAGGTGAGGTCCGGTCGAACGGCCGGTGCTGCCGATCGCGCCGATAATGTCCCCCGCCTCTACTTCCTGGCCCATTTTGGCGCGGAAGGCGGACATATGCGCGTACCGCGTCAGCAAGCCGTTTCCATGGCTTATTTCCACAACGTTACCATAACCTGAGCGTTGGCCCACATAAGAAACGATTCCCTTGGCCGCCGCGTGGATCGGCGCGCCGATGGGGCCGCGGAAATCGAGACCGGCGTGCATGGCGCCCTGGCCGGTAAAGGGATCGCGGCGGAACCCGAAGCCGGACGAAATGCCGTTCATGTCGGCCGGCAATACCTGCGGAATGCCGTCGAGACCGTTCTGCAGCGCTTCCATGCGCGCCAGGCTCAAGCCAAGCCGTTCGAAACGCGGATCGAGCGTTCCATCGCGGCTGGTCGTCACGATGTCGAGCGGACCGCCCTGTGCGTCGCGTGCATTGGCCAGCATGAGTGCGGGATTGAGGCCCAGCTTGCGGATTGCATCCGCCGTCAATCTGGCGCGGGTGTCGGCATAGCGGGTCAGCCGTTCGACATAAGCGAGTTGCCGGGCTTCCATCGCAGCCAGGCCGCGTGCTTCGGGGAATGCGGCGCTTACTTTCTTGACCGTTTTCGCCGCTTCGCTGCT
This sequence comes from Hyphomicrobiales bacterium, assembly GCA_017304555.1. Lineage (GTDB taxonomy): Bacteria > Pseudomonadota > Alphaproteobacteria > Rhizobiales > Xanthobacteraceae > JAFKKS01. The sequence continues at coordinate 1,423 of JAFKKS010000476.1, read as the reverse complement.
CGAATCGGAAACGGTGTCATTGCCTTTCTTCTCTTGCGGAAGATCGAGCGTGTCGGTCAGTTCCTCGATCACGTCCTGGCGGCGCTTGAGATCGTCGGCCACTTTGCTCAGATCGCCACGATAGGCGGAAAAGCGGCTTTCGGCGGTTTCGACCTTGGCTTCGCGTTCGAGCAGGGAAAGCCGATTGCGCTGATCGAGATATTGCCCGACCGCGACCGCGCTCATCGTTCCCGCCCAGACGAGCAGCGCGCCGAGTACGGCGCCAGCGCCTAGCATCTGCGCGCGGGAGGAGACTTTGATGAATCGAACCTGCCCCTGGGACCGCATGAAAAATTCGCGATCCGGGAACCAGCTTCGCAGCCGCTCCTGCAGCCTCATCCCCTTCAGTCTTATCAAGGTAACGACCCCACGCCTGTCCCGCGTCCAGCGGCGGAACTTAGCTGCGCCAGGGTCGAGGTCTATCGATAGACGTGTTGTAACGGTCGAGTCGGTGGAGTCGCACGATGAATCGTTGAGACTCGCTAAGAATCGGAAAATGAATCGAAAAACAAATTGTTAACCATGTCGTGTAACGTCGCGAATCGGTCAAAAGGGAATCGAGTCGGTGACAATTCCCGGCGGCGATGATAAGCGCCCGCCCATGGCTACGCAGCGTAACGACGATATCGAATGCACCGCGTTGGTGGAGCGTCTTGCCACGGCAGGACGGGCCGCTCAACGCATCCTTGCAGGCAAGACCGACGCCGAAAAATCGGCCGCTTTGAAATTGGCGGCCCAATCGCTGCGCGCTGCCGCTCCGGATGTGCTGGCGGCCAATGCGCGTGACATCGCGGCCGGGGAAGCCAACGGGCTGACGGGGGCACTGCTCGATCGCCTGCGGCTCGATCCCGCACGGCTGGAAGCGATCGCATCGGCAGTGGAAACCGTGGCCGATCTCCCCGATCCGGTGGGCCAGATCATCGACCGAAGCGTACCTGCCAATGGCCTGCATCTGGCCAGAGTGCGGATCCCCGTGGGGCTCATCGGCATCATTTACGAATCGCGTCCCAACGTGACCATCGACGCGGCTGCGCTTTGCTTGAAGTCGGGCAACGCGACCATTCTGCGCGGCGGGTCCGAAGCCATCGAGAGCAACACGGCGCTGGCCGCCGGGGATCTTGAGGGGGCCAAGCAGGCCCTCTACAGCGTCAATGCCATGACCTCGGTCCTGGGACTGGACGCCGTGAAACGCCCCGAAGCCGTGCAAGGCCGTGAACACGCCGCCCTCGAGGTGCTGGTCGAGGCGCAGCTCGAAGCCCGGGCAGCCGCGCGTGCGGCGAAGGACTGGGCCGCGTCGGACGCGATTCGCGACACGCTCGCCGCAGCCGGCATCGTGGTTGAGGACGGGCCCGACGGCGCAACGTGGAGCCTCAAGCGCGGCTGA
>JAFKKS010000278.1 GCA_017304555.1 Hyphomicrobiales bacterium | reverse complement strand
GAGCAAGCGGCGGCGGCGGCCGACCATCTTCAACAGACCGCGCCGTGAATGATGATCGTGGCGATTCTCGCGTAGGTGATCCGTCAACCCGTTGATCCGCTCAGTCAGGAGCGCGATCTGGACTTCCGGCGAGCCGGTGTCGTTCGGGTGAACTTGGAACCCGCTGATGATTGCGTCTTTTTGAGTCTTTTCGAGCGCCATTCCGGCGGAGCCTCCTTGGCTGGCATCTTCAACGCGCGGCGAAACTGGCGAACCAATTCGCCACGGCCCGAGAGTATAGCATGACAAAGCGCGGCTCGTCCGATCTCCGCGACAATGGCGTCGAATGGCCGCTCCCGCCTACCATAGTCTTCCGCAGCGCATTTGACGAGGGAATTGCTGGCAGATGAGAACCATGCTCGGCGTGATCGGCGGCAGCGGGCTTTACCACCTCACAGAATTGGAGATACGGGAACGGCGGCGCGTGCCGACGCCGTACGGCGATCCGAGCGACCAGATCACCATCGGCGTCCTCAACGGCGTCGAGATCGCCTTCTTGCCCCGTCACGGCGCGTCGCACGGCCACACGCCGACGGAACTGCCCTACCAAGCCAACATCTACGCGCTCAAGTCGCTCGGCGTCACGCATTTGCTGACCGTCAGCGCGGTAGGCAGCCTGAACGCGTCGCTGCCGCCGCTGACCGTCGTGCTGCCCGACCAGATCATCGACCGCTCCACCGATCGTCCGCGAACCTTCTTCGGCGGCGGCGCGGTCGCGCATGTCGGTCTCGCGCATCCCTACTGCCACGTGTTTCGCGAGGCGATCCGAAACGCGGCGATCGGCGCGGGCGTTCAAGTGGCCAATGGCGGGACCTATCTCTGCATCGAAGGCCCGCAGTTTTCGACCAGGGCGGAGTCGAATCTCTATCGGCAGTGGGGAGCGGACATCATTGGCATGACCGCAATGCCGGAAGCCCGCCTCGCGCGCGAAGCCGAGCTTTGCTACGCCACGCTGGCGATGGTGACCGATTTCGACGTCTGGCACGAATCCGAGGAACACGTGACCGTCGAGCTCGTGACCGCGAATCTCCACAAGAACGCAGATGTCGCCCGGCGGCTCGTCCGTGCGATCGCGGCCGCCGGTCTGCCGGAGCGTTCGTGCTCGTGCCAGTCGATCCCCGCCGAAACGCGCCAGCGCCTCAGCTTGATCGTCGATCGCTATCTCCCGCCCGCATGACGCAATGATCCATCTCGGGAGGCCGCGCCTCCGACTCACCGAATTCAGTCTGTTGCCCTTCCCAGCCGCGCTAGCCATTGCCGGCTTCGCGATGATCGCGCTCGCCAAGGAGTCGACGGTCAACGTCGCATGGACAGATGTGCGGCTGCCCGCGCTCCTCGCAGCGATGTTGCTCGTCGCCAATCTCAGCATGGCGCTGACCGGATTCAACGGCGATCAGGTGCTCTTTCCAGTGATCTCGGCGCTCGCGGTGATCGGTTTCGTGATCGTCAATCGCCTCCAGCCGAACCTGACCGCCCGCGATCCGCGGTTGGCGAACATCGCCCAGCGCCACTCGCTTTATGTCAGCGCAGGGCTGGTTGTCACGGTCGTCACGGCGATCGCATTCCAGCGCTGGGATCTGTTGAAGCGATACAAGTACACGTCTCTGGCGGTCTGCATCATGATGTTGATTGCAACGTTCGTCTTCGGCACGACGATCAACGGAGCTCGCCTCTGGATCAGCATCGGTCCGATCCAGGCCCAGCCCTCGGAGTTCGTCAAGCTCGGCCTTGTCTTCTTCATGGCCTCGTACCTTGAAGAAAAGCGCGATCTGATCAACGCCACGTGGCAAGTCGGACCGCTGCGGCTTCCCCCGTTGCCCTACCTGCTGCCGATGCTGCTGATGTGGGGCACATCGCTGATGGTGTTGGTCGTCGAGAACGACCTCGGCTCAGCAATGCTCCTTTTCGGCGTGTTTCTAGTCATGGTTTATACGGCCACCGGCCGCGCCTTCTATGTCGCGACCGGTCTCGTGACCTTCGCCGGCGCCTGTTGGCTCGCCTACCAACTTTTCGACCGCATCGGTCTGCGCGTGCAGAACTGGCTCGATCCCTGGCGCAACGCCCTCGCGGGCGGCTATCAGCCGGTTCAGTCGGAGTACGCCTTCGCCAGCGGCGGCGTGCTTGGCCGCGGCATCGGCCACGGGCAGGCGTGGCGCATTCCGGAGGTCCAAACCGACTACTTCTTCTCGGCGATCGGCGAGGAGCTCGGCCTGGTCGGCACGCTCGCGATCGTCGCGCTTTTCGTCGTCATCCTCGCGCGCGGCTTTTCGATCGGCATCAACGCCAAGGATGAGTACACCCGCCTCGTCGCGATCGGTCTGACCGCGACCGTCGCCTTGCAAGCGCTGATCATCTTCGGCGGCGTCGTTCGCCTGATCCCGCTCACTGGCATCACGCTCCCGTTCGTCTCAGCCGGCGGCAGCTCGCTCATGGTCAACTTTCTGATCGTCGGGCTGTTGCTCAGTCTTTCCCGAAAACCGGCTCAAGCGCCATGAGTGAATCGATCGCTCGCCTGATCCGTACCTGCCTGACCGTCGGCGGAACCGGGCTAATCCTTTACGCGCTTTTCGCGGACAAGCGCTCCGCCGACGAGCGCTGGCTGGCGGCGCTGGCGATCGGCGGCTTCATGATCGCCGCCGGACGCTGGCCCGATCTCTCGCGAGTCCACGATCTCGCGCAGCGCGGCGCCGTCCGCATCGGGCTGGCGCTGACCGTCGGCTTCGCGCTCGTCGCTGTCCAGCTCCTGCGGATGCAGGCGATCAACGCCTCGACCACGGCGAGCCGCGTCGGAACCGATCCGACAACGGGCGACGTCTTCTCCAATCCGAGAACGATGAACCTCGCCACGACTTCGAAGCGCGGCGCGATTCTCGACCGTTCCGGAACCGTGCTCGCCAAAACCAAGCTCTCGGAGGGCATCGCCTACCGCCACTATCCGGAGCCCGCCTCGTCCTACGTCTGCGGCTACTTCAGTCCGCTCAAGTACGGGCTCAGCGGCATTGAAAAGACGCACGACGGCCAGCTCACCGGCACCATCGACGCGGGCGCCTTCGGGCAACTCGCCATGTCCGGCACCCGGCGGGCCTGACCTTCGAGCGCTTTCCAGAGCGTACGCCCGGCGAAGCTCTGCGGGCCACGCCCGAAGGCTGATCTCTTCAGGTGGAATGACTTGTGCTCCTGCGGAAGCAGGAGCGCCGGTTAAATGCAATCTGGACAGCAGGCGACCGAAGGGCAGTCGATCGACCCTAGACTCTGTCCTGATCCGATTAAGTCAGTCCATTCCGTTCGTGTCGAGCGAAGTCGAGACACGTATAGGTCTGCCTCAACGTGTCTCGACTTCAGCCTTTCGGCTGAAGTTTATCCTGAGCGCCTGCTGCAAGCGGGCAGTCGAAGGGCTCGACACGAACGGATGATACGCGCATCCCTGTCTCATCAGGACAGACTCTACGCCGCCTCGACCTCTCGCCCCCAGTCGCGCCAGCGCTTGCCCCATTGGTCCGCGATCCGGCGGGGCCTTTCTTCGAACAGCATCTCGCCGAGCCGGCAGGCCTTGTCCTCAAGCTTGCCGATCCTCTGGCGCCCGCGCTCATCCAGCGACTTGATGATCGCGGCCTCGTCGTCGGGCGGCAGGGCGGCCAGCCGATCGAGGAGCACGTCGAGATCGTGCCGCACGCCGAGCAGATCCGCGAGCTTGTCGAGGCGCTGCTTTCGTGCGCGGGCCGGCTCCTGCGCCACGTCGCGCAGCAGGCGCATGTGCTCGCCATGATATTTGACCTGCTTGCGCCATTCATGGCTACAGCGCGGATCGCCGGTGCGCATGAACGCGTTCATGGATCGCCGCGCGGATCGGTAGGTTCGCCGGAGCCCGCGCCCGAGCGCGTCCCAGCCGTCGGCGCGCAGCGTCCAGGTCGCGGCACGAACCCGCGCAGCCACGAGTTGCTTCTCCAAAGCCGCGAGTTGGGAATCGCCCTGCTGTCCTCTTGCCTGCTCCAGACCGAGCCGCTTGCGCAGCCGCCGCATCGCGTGCGGGTCGTCATCCTGCTGCAGGGCCGTCAGCGCATCAGCCAGCACCTTGGCATCGCGCGCCGCCGAGAGGCTGCGCGCGATATCGCGAAAGGCTGCGTTTTCGAGCGCGAAGGCCGGGAAGACCGGCTTCACCAACCGCATGAGCCCGCGGATCGACTTGCACGTCCGCCGCGCCTCATGGATGATCTTCTCGGGCGGCAGCGTGCCGGCGCGGATCATCTCCAGCACCGCGTCGATCTGCCCGCCGGCAATGCGCCGCAAGCCGGCCTCGACAGTTCCGTCAGCGTCGCTGAAGCGAACGGGCATGGGGCCTCCTCTTCTGTCCCGACCCCAGGGAACCTAAGCGAAAGGGAGACAGCAGGTCCAGCCCGCGCACACTGCGCTCAGTGGGCCGCGCCCCAGCTCAGCCCCGTGCCGATCTCCACGCCCAGCGGCACCGAGAGCTTCACCATCGGCTCGGCGGCGCCCGCCATGACGGCGCGGATCACCTCGCTCGCCGCGTCGACATCCTCCTGCGGCACTTCGAACACCAGCTCGTCATGCACCTGCAGCAGCATCTTGACGCGATCCAGCCCCGCCGCCTTCAGCGCCGGGCCCATACGGACCATGGCGCGCTTGATGATGTCGGCGCTGGTGCCCTGGATCGGCGCGTTGATGGCCGCGCGCTCGGCGCCCTGGCGCACATGCTGGATGGGCGACTTGATCTGGTTGAACCAGGTCTTGCGGCCGAACAGGGTCTGCGTGTAGCCCCTGTGCCGCGCGCCCTCCAGCGTCTCGTTGATATAGGCCGAGATGCCGGGGAAGCGATCGAAATAGCGGCTGATCATCGCCTGCGCCTCCTCGGGATCGATCTCCAGCCGCTGGGCGAGACCCCAGCGCGAGATGCCGTAGAGAATGGCGAAGTTGATCGTCTTGGCCCGCCCGCGCGTATCCCGATTCACCTCGCCGAACAGTTCCTGCGCGGTCGCCGCGTGAATATCCTCCCCGCGCAGGAAGGCCTCGCGCAGCGGCGGCACATCCGCCATGTGCGAGGCCAGCCGCAGCTCGATCTGGCTATAGTCCGCCGCGAGGATGACATTGCCCTCCTCGGCAATGAAGGCATCGCGGATCTGCTTGCCCGTGTCCGTGCGGATCGGAATGTTCTGAAGGTTCGGATCGGTCGACGAGAGACGGCCGGTCTGAGCGCCGGTGAGCGAATAGCTGGTATGAACGCGGCCCGTATCCGGGTTGATCTGCGCCTGCAGCGCATCGGTGTAGGTGGACTTGAGCTTGGCGAGCTGGCGCCAGTCCAGCACCAGCCCGGCAATGGTCGCGCCTTCCGCCTTGAGTTTCTCCAGCACGGTCACATCGGTCGAATAAGCGCCGGACTTGCCCTTCTTGCCGCCCTTGTAGCCAAGCTTCTCGAACAGGATCGCGCCAAGCTGCTGCGTGGACCCGATCTGGAAGGACTGGCCCGCCGCCGCGTGGATCTCCTCCTCCAGCCGCGCCATTTCCTGCGCGAATCGGCCCGAGAGGCGCGAGAGATGCTCCCGATCGACCTTGATGCCCGCCCGCTCCATGCCGGCGACCACCGGGATCAGCGGCCGGTCGACCAGTTCATAGACGCGCGTCGCCCCTTCCTGATGCAGGCGCGGCTTGAAGCGCGTCCACAGCCGCCAGGTCACGTCCGCATCCTCGCCGCCATAGCGCGTGGCCGCGTCGAGCGGCACCTGCGCGAAGCTGATCGCCTTCTTGCCTGTGCCGGCCACGTCCTTAAAGGCGATGCACGTATGTTCGAGCACCGCATGGGCGACTTCATCCATGCCGTGCCCGGCGAGCGACTGGCCCGCATCGAGATCGAAGCTCATCACCATCGTGTCGTCGATCGGCGAGACCGGCAGACCATGGCGGATCAGCACGTTGATGTCATATTTGATGTTGTGGCCGATCTTGAGCACAGCCGGATCGCAGAACAGCGGCTTGAGCTGCGCGACCACCTCGGAGAGCGGCAATTGCGGCGGCACCTCGCCGAACATGTCGTCGCTGCTCTTGTGGCCGATGGGGATGTAGCAGGCCTTGCCCGGCGCGGTGGCGAGGCAGATGCCGACGAGGTTCGCCGCCACGCTGTCCAGCGAATCCGTCTCGGTGTCGATCGCGATGACGCCGCTCGCATGGCTCTGCGCCACCCAGGCGGCCAGCTGCTCGCTGGTCGTGACCGTCTCATAGGCGTCGCAGTCGATCGGCGGCAGGTCGACGAAGTCGGGCGTGCCCGGATCGGCGGTGGCGGCCGCCGCTGCCACCGGGTCCGGCTTGTCCTTGCCGGGCGCATGCGCCGCCATGCGCGAGAGCAGGGCCTTGAAGCCCTGATCCTCCAGGAAGTTGCGCAGCGGCTCGGGCGGAATGCCGTCCAGCTTCAGCTCGTCCAGCGTGTGCGGCACCGGCACTTGCGCATGCAGCTCCACGAGCTGACGCGAGAGCCGGGCCATGGCTTCATGCTCGATCAGATTGTCGCGCATTTTCGACGGCTTCATACCGGGAGCTGCCGCCAGCACCGCGTCCAGGCTGCCATATTCCAGAATGAGCTTGCTCGCCGTCTTGGGGCCGATGCCGCGCACGCCCGGCACGTTGTCGACAGCGTCGCCCATCAGCGCCAGAACGTCGCCCAGCTGCTCGGGCGGAACGCCGAACTTTTCCTGCACATAACCCGGCCCCCGCCGTTCGTTCTTCATCGTGTCGAGCATGTCGACGCCCGGCTGGATCAGCTGCGCGAGATCCTTGTCCGACGACACGATCGTCACGTCCCACCCGGCCTCGACGGCCAGCCGCGTATAGGTGGCGATAATGTCGTCCGCCTCATAGCCGGCCTCCTCGATGCAGGGCAGCGAGAAGGCGCGCGTCGCCTCGCGGATCAGCGGGAATTGCGGGATCAGGTCTTCGGGCGGCGGCGGTCGCTGCGCCTTATACTGGTCGTAGAGATCGTTGCGGAAGGTGTGCGAACCCTTGTCGAGCACCACGGCGAGGTGCGTCGGCCCCTCCGCCTTGTCGAGCGCGTCGGCGAGCTTCCAGAGCATCGCCGTATAGCCATAGACCGCGCCGGCGGGCGTGCCGTGCCGGTTGGTGAGCGGCGGAAGCTGATGATAGGCGCGGAAGATATATCCGCTGCCGTCGACGAGATAGAGGTGATTCCGGGAAGCCATGGCGCAGGGGATAGCGCGGGTGACGCGGGGAAGCCAGCCATCCGCCTCAATCCGGGTTCGTCACGGACAGCCGCTATCTCGACGCGTAATCCTTCACCAGTTCGGTCAGGAAATCGCGCCCGGTATAGACCGCCTTCACGATCGCCCGCTCGTTGAGGCCATGCGTGCCGTTGCCGTCCGGGTCGCCATAGAGGCCCGGCGGGCCGTAGGAGGGGATGCCGACGGCTTCCAGATAGATGCCGTCCGTGGCGCCGGTCGACATGGTCGGGACGAGCGGCACGCCGGGATAATATTTCTTCACCAGCCGCTCGGCCGGCCCAAGGATCGCGGGCGTCAGCGGCGGCGGCTGCGCGATCGGGCCGCGGTCGTCGGTCTGCTTCACGGTCATGCGCGGATCGGCGATCGCCTTTTCGATGGTGAGGCGCACATCCTCGGCCGAAACGCCGGGGAAGATGCGGCAATTGATGTTGGCGCCGGCACGCTGGGGCAGCGCGTTGTTGGCATGGCCGCCGTCGAGCAAGGTCGCGACGCACGTCGTGCGCAGCATCGAGTGGTAGCTCTTGTCGCTGTTGAGCAGCGCCTCGGCCTGCCCGTCGCCGGGGTTGGCGACGATCGCGACCATCGCCCGGCCCATCTCGTCGCCACGCGTGGCCCCGAGGCGGGAGAAGTAGGCGCGCGTCGTGTGGGTGAGCATCAGCGGAAATTCGAGGTCGCGGATCCTCGCCAGCGCATCGGCCAGTTCGTAGATCGCATTATCGCGCACCGGCGCGGAGCTGTGCCCGCCCGGATTGGTCGCCTCGATGCGATAATTCACCGCCGACTTCTCGCCGACATGCAGCGACATCTGGATGACCTTGCCCCCCCTGCCGATCGGGCCATTGGTGCGCCCGCCCCCGCCCTCGTTGAGTGCGAATTCGGCGTCGATCAGCTCGCGCTTGTTCTGCGCCAGCCATTGCGCGCCGTTGAACGCCGTGCTCGTCTCCTCGCCGCAGGTGAGCGCAAGCTTGAGGGTCCGCTTCGGGGTGTAGCCCTCCTTCCTGAAGCGCATCAGCATGTCCACCCAGATGGCATCCAGCGCCTTCATGTCGGACGTGCCACGGCCATAGAAATAGCCGCCCTCCTCGATCAGCGCATAGGGATCACGCGTCCAGTCCTCGCGCCGGGCCGTGACGACGTCGAGATGGCCGAGCAGCAGGATGGGCTTGAGCGTCTTTGAACTGCCCGGCAGGATCACGACAAGGCCGCCTTCCCTGGGATGCTCGGGCACGGCGAAGCGCGTGATGTCGGCATCGGTGAAGCCGGCCTGCTTGAGATGGCCCTCGATCTTGTCGGCGAGCAGAGTGCAGCTGCCGGTGGTGACGCTGGTGTCGGTCTCCACCATTTCCTTGTAGAGCGCGCGGAAAGCCTGCTGGTCGGGCCGGAGGTCCCCAGCCTGCGCTTGCCCCGCGCATGCCAGAGTCGCCAGCGACGCAGCGCCCCCCAGAAATCGATAAATCCGTGCCATGCCTCACCCCCTTGGTCGCGAATTTCGCGATGCGGGATGAAAGCCGGTTTCGCGCGCAAAGGGAAGGGGCAACGGAGAGCTTAACCGACATTGCCTCCATTGCCTCATCGCGCCCGCCGCTATAGGAGGCGCCATCATTTCAGGATCAGTCGAAGGAGCCGGCCGTGGCAGGCCATAGTAAATTCAAGAACATCATGCATCGCAAGGGCGCGCAGGACAAGAAGCGCTCCGCCATGTTCTCCAAGCTTTCCCGCGAGATCACCGTGGCGGCCAAGATGGGCGCGCCCGATCCGGACATGAATCCGCGCCTGCGCCTCGCGGTCAACGCGGCCAAGGCCCAGTCCATGCCCAAGGACAACATCCAGCGCGCCATCGACAAGGCGAGCAAGGGCGACGCGGAGAATTACGAGGAAGTGCGCTATGAGGGCTATGGCCCCGGCGGCATCGCGATCATCGTCGAGGCGCTGACCGACAACCGCAACCGGACCGCGACCAACGTGCGGACGGCCTTCTCCAAGAATGGCGGCAATCTCGGCGCCTCGGGCGCGGTCAGCCACGGCTTCGATCGCATGGGCCTCATCACCTACCCGGCAAGCGCGGGCGATGCGGACGCGATTTTCGAGGCGGCGCTGGAAGCCGGCGCGGAGGACGTCTCTTCCAACGAGGACGAGCACGAGATCTGGACCGCGATGGACGCGCTGCACGAGGTCGCCAAGGCGCTTGAGGACAAGCTCGGGCCGGCCGAAGGCGCCAAACTCGCGTGGCGGCCGCAGACCACCGTCGAGCTGGACGAAGGCAATGCCGCGACCCTGCTCAAGCTCGTTGATACGCTCGACGACGATGACGACGTGCAGACCGTGTGGGGCAATTATGAAGTGCCCGACGACGTGATGGCAAAGCTCGGCTGATGCTCCCGTTGATCGCCAAGGCGCTGCTCTCGGGCGCGCTCATCGTGGCGATCGCGGAGATCGGCAAGCGCCAGCCGGCTTTGGCCGCGCTCGGCGAACGCCTGGACGATCACCTACAATTCCGAGTTGATCAAAGACCCGCCGAAAAGCTGGGCCGACCTGGTGAAGCCCGAATTCGGCAAGCACCTGGGACAGACGGTGGTCTCCTCGGGCGGCGCGCCGTTCACGCGCGGAATGTTCGAGCGCACGATGTTCGGCGAGGACTATCTGAAGAAGCAGGCGGCGATGAAGCCGATGCTGTTTCCGAGCCAGGCGCCCATGGCCGACGCCATGATCCGCGGCGAGATCGGCGTCGCCCCGCTGGTCACCGCGCTTGCCGTCCCCCTCTCCAACAGCGGCGCGCCGATCAAGTGGCTCTTCGCCCCCGAGGGCATTCCGGTGACGGTGTTCTGCGCCGGCCTGACCAAGACCGCGGGCCACCCCAATGCCGGCAAGCTCTTCCTCGACTGGGCGCTCTCGCGCGAGGGACAGAAGCTGATGGTCGAACTTGGCTTCTTCTCCGTCATGAAGGATCCGCCGGCGGCTCCCGGCATCGACCCGAAGACGCTCAAGACCTGGATTCCGGACGAAGCGGAATACGCCAAGGTGTTCGCGTCCTGGACCGAGGACTGGAACAAGATCTACGGCTACCGCCAGTAGCGGCGCGACCCGACGGCGCCGTCCATCCGTCCCATTGCCTGATGGGCTTTGACCGGCGGGTGAAAGTCTTTTTGCGACATGCAGAGGGACAGCCGGCGCCGCCGACGTTTGTCTTCGTCGAGCCAACTTATGCTTAATCATTGCCGCTCTAGGATGCCCCGGCCGGACGCCGGCGGGGCAGAGCGGAATGGCTGAGATCCTGACGACCTCGATGCAATCCTCGGAGCTGGAATCCGCGACCCCGCACGGGCAGCTCTACAGCAGAGCGGCCCGGCTCGCGAAGTTCGGCGCCTGGGAATGCGACCTCACGACCGTCGAACTGACCTGGACCGACGGCGTCTACGACCTGTTCGATTTGCCACGTGGCACGGCGATCCATCGGCCATCGATCGTCGACCTCTACGAAACGCAATCGCGCCAGCAGATGGAACGGCTGCGGGCGGACGCGATCCGCACCGGTCACGGCTTCACGCTCGACGCGCAGATCCGCACGAGCCGCAACGTCAAGCGCTGGATGCGCCTGACCGCCGGCGTCGCCTATGAGCATGGCCGCCCGATCCGGTTGTTCGGCGCGAAGCAGGACGTTACCGGCGAAAAGGAACTATGGGAGCGCCTGCGCCAGCTTGCCGAGAAGGATTCCTTGACCGGCCTCGCCAACCGCCGCGTCTTCGAAGCGCGATGCGCCGACCTTGCGGCGCAAGCGGTCAGCGGCGCCGCCGCGTCAGCGCTCGCGCTCATCGACCTCGACAACTTCAAGGAGATCAACGATCGCTTCGGCCACTCGGCGGGCGACGCCTGCCTGCGCGAAGCGGCGGCGCGCTTGCGGCGGGTTCTGCGCGACGCCATCCTGATCGCGCGCATCGGCGGCGACGAGTTCGCCGTGCTGCTCCACGCGCCGCTCGGCCGGGCGCACGTTGCGCGAATGCTCGCGCGCGGCCTGCACGCTTTGTCCGCGCCCATCGCGTGGCGCAACACGCATCTGCGCATGAGCGCGTCCGCCGGCGTCGCGTTTCTAAAAAGCGCGCGTTTCCAGGAACCGGCGCAAATCTTCGCGGAAGCCGATTCCGCGCTCTATGTCGCCAAGGCGGCGGGCCGCAACACCGTGCGCATCTTCGGCCAGAATATCGAAGGCTGTCCGCTGCTCGCGGCCCGTAGCGACAACGCCGCATAGCCATCTTGTTCAAGGCCGGATAGCCGTCCGCGCGCGGCGTCTTGGAATGACCTTGTATTTCGCGCAAAATGCTCTATGTTGCTTCATCGAGCTTTTCGGCCGAATGTATTGGCCTCGCCGCGACAGATGATCGCGAGCTTGTCTAAAGCCTTCTTTCAAAATCTCGAACTGCGATGCCGCCGGCACGATGCTGGCGGTCGCCTACTCTTATGCAAAGGACTACCCGAGTGATCAAAGGAACCGTGAAGTGGTTCAACGGCCAGAAGGGCTTTGGATTCATCCAGCCCGAGGATGGCAGCAAGGACGTGTTCGTTCACATCAGCGCGGTCGAGCGCGCAGGCCTTTACAGCTTGGCTGAAGGTCAGAAGGTGACTTTCGATCTCGTCCAGGACGCCCGTTCAGGCAAGCAATCGGCCGGGAATCTCGCCGCCGCCGAATGATTTGATGCGCCGCTTGACCACGGATGTACTGGCAAGCGATCGCAATCTCGCCCACGGCGCAGCAGCCGTGGGCGCAATCAACAACAAGAACAAGCCGCGGGAAATGGCGCCAGAGGACCAGGCAATGGACCACCAATTTGCGGTCGGCCAAACCGTCGTGCTCGAGACATTTCCTCTTCGGCCGGGCCGCGTGGGAGAGTTCAAGATTGTCCGCCTCCTCCCCGAGCGTCAGTACCGGATCAAAAGCTTGACGAACGATCATGAGCGCGTGGCGCAAGAGGACGATCTTCGCGCGCTGCCGGCGCGTTGAAATTTTCGACGCATTGAATTTTTCCGGCGCCATTGTCAGAACGCCGCCGCTTCCAGACGAATTACCTCGCTATTCGCCGCCAATGCGCGCAACAGTGTTTTCAGAGCCGCGACCTGCGGCTTGAAAAAGTCGCGTTTCGTCGCGCTCGAGAGGCGGATGACTCGAAAGAGGCGTCCGCCTCTTTTCTCTCACGAAAGGGCGGAACTTGCTGGCCCCCAATACTTTGCTCTTCGCAGCGATCATCGTCGCCGGCGTGCTCGTCTACACCCTTCTTCGCTTGAGCTGACGCAGCGACATGCGCCCTGCCCTTGAATTCTGGTGCTTCATCGGCTCCGCGCTACTCATCGGATATATTCTCCTCGCCAGCGCGTTTTCCTGACGACGCCGATCGGGTCTCCGCGTCGTCAAACGATGCAGGCGTCGGAGTCGTCACGCGGGCATCTCGGCAATGCTCTGCCATTGTTTCGCAATGCTCCCCGCGCAATCGCGCTACGTTGTGTGACGGCAGTCGCCCTTTTATCGCCGCCATCATGATTCAGGTAACGGACGGGGGGCGGGTCCTGCGGGGGCGGTGTGCTTGAAGGTCCCGCGTGACCGTTCGACGTTTACTGCAACACGACGTTATCGTGTCCCGGCGCGCGCTGCTCGGCGGGTTCGGTTCCCTGGCTGGCGCCATCGCGCTCGGCGGATGCGCCAACGTCGCCGCGACCGGCGCGCGCTTCGACGCTTCGTCGATCTCGACGTCGCCCACGGTGCTGGTCGCGACCACGCGCAATCCGGTCAATGGTGGACGCGCGGAACCGTGGTTCGGGGCGAAACGCGCCTCGTCGCTGACCCTTGCACGAGCAAAGCTGGCGCCGCCGAACGACGGCCGCTTCACCCTCGCCTCAGTCGGATTGGACGACTGGCGCATCGACAGCATCGAGCCGGTGTCGGGAGAGGGCAACCTGCTCGCGCCCGGCGGCGGCGACGTCTTGATCTACGTGCACGGTTTCAAGCAGACGTTCGAGACGGCGGTGCTCGATGCGGCGCGCCTCTCGGACGGCATCGTGTTTCACGGGCAGACGATGGCCTTCTCCTGGCCATCCAAGGCGGGGCTGTTCGACTACAACTACGACCGCGACAGCGCCATGTGGTCGCGCGACGCGTTCGAGCGCGTGCTTCAATCCTTCGTCGCGGCGCAGAATGTCGGCCGCATCCACATCGTCGCGCACAGCATGGGCACGATGCTCACGCTCGAGGGCCTGCGCCAGCTCTATGCGCGCTATGGCGACGCCGTCGCCAACAGGATCGGCGCTGTGGTGCTTGCCGCGCCGGACATCGACATGGACGTGTTCTCATCGTCGGTCACCGCCATCGGCCCGCTCGCGCGCAAGATCACCGTCATCACCGCGACGAACGACCGCGCGCTGGCGCTATCGGGCCGCCTGGCGGGCGGGATGACGCGCGTCGGCGCCGCCGAGAAGGCCGCGATCGAGCGGCTCGGCGTACGCGTCGTCGACGCCTCCGATTCCGGCTGGGGCATCATCAACCACGACCTGTTCCTCTCGAACGCTGACGTGCGCAAGGTGATCCGCAGCGCCATCGACCGCGCGATGTGAATGCGACCTTGCGGCTCCGTCGCGCACAACTTCGCGCAAGGACTGAGGGGCAGATCGGACGGTCATCGACGAGCGTCCGTGCTGGTACCCGCCCTATTCGATGAGTGGCGCTTCGGCGGCGAAGACCGCTGCTTCCGGTCAACGCGTGTAAGCCTGCCAAAACCAAGGCCAGAGGGCCGTCAGGACCCACCCCGGATTGTCCGCGTAGCCTAGATTGACATCTTTAATCACATGCGTGGTGATCAAGCCCAAACTGAGATAAACTGCCGCGCAGATGAGCAGATATCGCTTCATGAGATCGCTCGCGAGCGTCCGGTGAGGTAAGGGGGGCTGAATTCATGGCACTAAGCGTCGCGCAAGTCGATGCAATCGTCAAAGCCGCGCCGGCGGGCGAGATCGTTCTGCCGGAGTACGAAGGCCTTCCCGGCGATCTTGACTATCTCCGCAACTACGTGCTCGCCGCAGTTACTGCGCGATACAACGTCGATGCGTCTGTCTTCGACACCGCTAATCTGCTGTCAACAACGATCCTCCGCGATTTTTTGCACCGCGCGGTTTATGACCATCCTGACCTACCGATTTATCAGGATGTCCATCCCGGGGATGATCAGTACGCCTACCAAACTGACGTGGGGGCACTTTTCCGCGAGAAAGTGTTCGTCCAGTGCGGCATCATCTCATGGCAGTTGCAGAACATCTATCAGTCGCTCGGCTACGAGAGCACCCTCTACAACACATTCAATGGTGAGGACGGCCTCGGAACGGCGGATTCCTACAATGACGGCCACGTTCGCGTCGAGGTTTACCTCGACGACTACGACAAGCTCATTACGCAGGACGCGACCTATAATTGGCTCTTCGTCGACGCCGATACCGGCCAGCCTCTTTCATATCGCGAAGCCCAGATTATCAATTTCACCGACGCGCCCGATCTCATCGTCGATGACACTGGAATTCGCACCTATGTCGGAACACTACACATCGACGGGCTCCCACCTGGCTTCATGGGCGGCTATCTGATCGGCTACATGAAGGGCGCGTACGCTTGGCTGGACGATGGCGTCTACTCCCAAGTGCATCGAGACCTCTTTCTCGATTACCGCGACGCGCATACGGAGGTGTTTGTGGGCGCCTACGCGACCGTACAGGCGGCTGTCGCGGACGTCATGAACCTTCACAGCGCGGGTGAATCGCTGCTCGGCATCACCGATGCGCTTCGAGACGACCATCAGGTATCCGGCTTCCGCCTGCTCTCCCTCGACGGCCAAAGCGTAGTCGGCGATTTTGTAACGTTGCAATTGATTGACGGCGACTATGTGTCGATCAACATCGACACGGGCGAAGCGTTGAACGGCTCTTACGATCAAATCTACGATGATCTGACCGGCGGAAATCGCGGCTTAAATCCGGGCGTCGACATCAGCGGCTTCTTCAATCCCGCGGTTTTTGTGCTCTACAACGGCACGGTTGAAGGACAATGGGATATCGCGAAAGACAACCCCCTGCTTGTCGAAATGCAATATGAGCAGAATTCACGCGCAACCATCACCGATATGCCGGACGGTCACGCCGAATATAATTACTACGATAGCGGAAGTGGCCAAATCTGGGATCAGGTGACAGCACTCTATAACGATCAGGGTGCTCTCTACTGGCAGACAACCCAATGGGATAACGGAGCCTATTCTGCCCGACCGTACGATTGGACTAACGTTCAGCCTTATCAATGGTTCGAATATACATGGGATCACACGGGCCAGTTGATCTATACCCGCTACATGTATGACGACAACACGAGCGTATTCACCTATCTCGATCCGAACAACAAAGAGCAATGGGCGAAAGAAGAAATGCACTACAACGCCGCCAATCAGCTTACCGCAGACGCGATAAACAAAGACGACGGCAGTTGGCTAGTTCATCATTACGACCCGGCGAACGAGGCTGCCTGGGCCTCTTACGATACTTGGATCGATCCCCAAGGTCGGATCACCCGCGAGCTCATCAACTTTGACGATGGTCACACTGAGTTCAGGTCTTTTGATTTCCCGATGGTGTGACCTGACAAACGAAGCAGTGATACCAGCCAAGCGCTGAAGCGAAGGCATCAAGAACGCGGCCATCAGGAGCAAGCTGCTTCCCAACGACCGGCAGATAGTTCTGAACGAAACCCTTCTTGCCGTACTTCTCTACGCGGAAGCCGCGCGATTCCAACAGGCTTTGCACCTCGCGCCGCGACCTGATCTTGATCGTAACGGGATGGCCGGGCTCACTGTGCTCCGCCACTTGGCTGCGCCAATCATCCAGGCTTCGGCCACGGCCCTTCAACAGCCAACTCGTAACCATGAAGGCGTTGAACATGCTCCATTTGGAATAGACGGCAATCATCAAACGGCCAGTCGGGTTTAAAACCTCCCGAACGCGCGCGAGATATTCGGCTTCGGCAGAGATGTGATGCATGACGCCGAACGAGTATACGGCGTCGAAGTCATGACCTGGATTAGTCTCCAGCAAGTCGCCTTCAATGAATTTTCCGGAGAGCCCGTTGAGTTGGAAGTTCTTCTCGGCCAACGAGAGATGGTTTTGAGTCACGTCAATGCCGGTGTAGAGCGCGCCATGACGCGCCATCTCGGCTCCATCGATGCCGTGCCCAACGCCGATCTCCAGAACTTTTCGCCCGTTCAGTGATGGGAAATCAATAAACGTCGGGATGAACGGAGTTTCGTAACCGTACCGATAATCTCGGATTTGCTCAAAATACTCTGGCGTTCCCGCCGAGGCAGAGGCGCGCTGACTTCCAACCGCCTTACGGTTCCACGTCGCCTGCGCCGCAGCGATGCTCTCTCGTAATCCATCCGTCATCGGGGCATGATGCCTTGTTTAGGAACTCGGAGACAAGAGGTTCCACAGGCCGCATTCGTCGCTTTGCAGCCCTGGCGTCCCCCTCACTCCATCAACTGGCTCACGCTCGTGACCTCGCCGGTCCGGCGCATGTCGTAGCCGGGGATGTTCCGGACTTGCCCGGCAAAGTCGCTCGACCGCAAGCTTGTCACGATGGCTTCGACGTCGGCGCGTTCGACCGTCTCGCGCTTTCCCAGGAGATAATAATTTTCGACGAAGAGCGGGATGAAATCCAGTTTGAGCTTTCGCGCCGCTGCCTCGATGCCGACGCCGGCATCGGCCACGCCGCTCGCGATCGCGGCGGCGACGGCAAGATGCGTGAACTCCTCGGTGTAGTAGCCGTTGATGTTGGCCCGATCGATGCCCTGTTCCTGCAACATGCGCTCGAGCGCAAGGTGTGTGCCTGAGCCGCGCTGACGATTGATGAAGCGCGCGCCTTTCTCGGCCACGTCGGCAAGCGTCGTGATGCCAAGCGGGTTTCCCGGCGCGACGAGCAGCCCCTGGCTGCGGCGCACGAAGTGGATCAAACGCTGCAGGCGCGGCTTGAACCACGGCTCGTATTTGCGCAGGATCTCGCGCCCGAGAGCGCCTTCCGGAACATGGAAGCCCGCGAGTTCGCAGCGCCCCTTGCACAGCGCGATGACGCTCTCGAGGCTGCCGACGAAACGGACATCGAGCTTCGGCCCCGGCCCCGTGCGGAGAAACTCGCGGAGTTCCGCAAGAACGAGATCATGGCTCGCGAACATCGTCAGCGCGGCGCTCGACTCCTTCAGAATCTGATTGAGTTCCTGCTCGATTTCGGATGCCGCGCTCTCGAGATGCGGCGCCAGCCGCGCGGTGATGCGGCGGCGGGCCCAGATCAGCTTCTCGCCGAGCTCCGTCAG
>JAFKKS010000475.1:1664-4250 GCA_017304555.1 Hyphomicrobiales bacterium | reverse complement strand
CTTTTTCTGACAGCGGTTGGAGGCCTTGACGATCGGGTCGACGGTCTCGAGGCGGGTGGCGATGACTATCTCGTCAAACCCTTTGCATTTTCCGAGCTGTCGGCGAGGGTGAATGCGCTCGCGCGGCGTCCGCCGGCGCAAGCGGAAAAGACGCTTCTGAAGGTGGGCGATCTTGAGCTCGACCTGGTGCGACGCCTCTGCCGGCGCTCCGATCAGGTCATCGAGCTGCAGCCGCGCGAGTTCGCGCTGCTTGAAGCTTTGATGCGCAATGAGGGCCGCGTCCTCACGCGAACCATGCTGCTTGAGCGGGTCTGGGATTTCCACTTCGATCCGCACACGAGCGTCGTGGAGACCCATATCAGCCGCTTGCGCGGCAAGATCGACCGCCCGTTTGAAAAGCCGCTGATCCATACGATCCGAAACACCGGCTACAGCCTGCATGCGCGTTGATCTCTACAAGAGCACCCCGTTTCGTCTGACGATTATCCTCAGCATCGCCTTTCTAGTCGCGCTTCTTGTTGCCGGCGCTCTCGCGCTGGCTCTCATAAGAAATGAGCTTGCCGCGCGCGCCGACGCATCGATCAGCGACACCTATTCCGTCATTCGCCAGTCCTACGGCGACGGAGACATCGCCGATTTATCCGCCCTTGTGCAGAGTCACGCCGACGCCACGGTTCGGCACGAGCGGGTCTATCTGTTGCGCGATCCGCACGAAACGGTCCTGGCCGGCAATGTCACGAAGGCCGACGTACCGACGGGCTGGTCGACTGTCGGCGCCGAAGCTCTCGGACTCGATAATGACTCAACCTACCGGATCTTCGTCGGCGAGGCGGGGGGCAATGCCATACTGGTCGGAATCAGTTCCGCCGAAACGGACGCCATCGGCCGTCTGGCGCTGACCAGCTTTGCCTGGGCCGGCCTTCTCTTCATCTGTCTGGTCGGCATCGCTGGCCTTTTCGTCGCGCGGCGCGGCCATCGGCGGCTGGAGACGATTGCACGGGTGATGGACAGTGTCGGGCGCGGCGAACTCAAGGAGCGTATTCCGATTACGCCGGCCTCAGATGATTTAGATCAGCTCTCCGGCCAGATGAATGCGGCGCTCGATCGATTGCTGGCACTGGTTGAGGGCTTGAGGCAGGTCAGCATGGACATCGCCCATGATCTGAAAACGCCACTGAACCGGCTGGCGATCACGATTGAAACCGCAATTGCCGCCGAGGCGAGAGGGGATTCCGTCAGTGGATATCTCGCAAAGGCTCAGGAAGAAGGCCGACAGATCAACGAGACCTTTGATGCGCTTCTTCGCATCTCTCAGATTGAAGCGGGCGCAAGGCGATCGCGCTTCGTCAAGCTCTCGGTCGTCCCGATCCTTCGCAACATCTGGGAGGTTTATGCCGACGATGCTGCCGAGCACGATCAGACTCTAGAGATCGGCATTGCGGAGGATTTGCAGCCGATTGCGGGTGACCGCGAACTCCTCACCCAGATGGTTGCCAATCTTGTCGAAAATGCCATTCGCCATTGTGGCCCGCGAACGAAAATCCGCATGGCAGCGTCGACCGCGAACGATAGGGTTCGGATTGAAATCGCCGACGATGGACCCGGTATACCTGCCGACGAGCGACAGCGGGTTTTTCGCCGTCTGTATCGTCTCGACAAAAGTCGATCGACGCCGGGAACCGGCCTTGGACTGAGCCTCGCCAAGGCGATCGCCGATTTGCATGGTGCGACGATCACGCTGGCCGACAACGCGCCAGGGCTTTGCATCCGCGTAGACTTTCCAAGTGCCTAAGAACTGCGCGACGGTCGCTTACCGATCTGTAAGCTCGGAGACAGGCCCTGGTGAAGCCAACGGCCGAAGGTCGCGTCATTGGCTGTGAGCCGGTGGAGCAATAGATCGATCCTACCGACCGCAGCGCCTTTCCAGACGCGAAGGTCGCAACGCATGATTCCGTCCCGCCTTACTCGACGTTCAGCCGTCCTCCTTGCACTCGGTCTGACATTCGCCGCCCTGCAACCGGCCTACTCCGTCCGCGCAGAAATGGCCGTTCCTACCGAATCGAACCCGCCTGGCGACATTCCCGACAGTCAAGTGTTTATCGGCTACTCTGGCCCGTCAGGCATCGCCATGAAGGTCCCCGAAGGATGGTCTCGCAAGGATTTGGCGGATGGTGCGCGCTTTTTCGATAAGTACAATTCCGTTGAGCTGACAGTAAGCCCCGCCGCTGCCGCGCCGACGGTGTCGACCGCGCGGGACGTCCAACTGGCCGAGTTGGCCAGAAGCGGTCGCGCTGTCGACGTTGTCTCGATCAAGCCGGCCAGGCTCCCCGGCGGAACGGGCGTCGTGATCGCTTTCACCGAAAACTCCGATCCCAATCCCGTCACCAACAAGCAGATCCGCCTGGAAGCGGTCCGCTATCTGATCTTCAGCAAGGGAAAGCTCGTAGCGCTGGACATGAAGGCGCCGGCCGGTGCCGACAATGTCGACCAGTGGCGGCTCATGGCCTCATCCGTCAGGATCAAGTGATATGGCGTCTCTTCTCGCGTCGGGGCTCTATCGCTTCTATCACAATGGTGACGACGAGA
>JAFKKS010000475.1:0-1613 GCA_017304555.1 Hyphomicrobiales bacterium | reverse complement strand
CTTAATCCAGGCGAATTCGTCGCGCTGCTCGGGCCGTCGGGAAGCGGCAAGTCGACCTTGCTTGCCTGCCTGGCCGGTCTTGATGAGCCGGATGGCGGTCATGTCGAGGTGATGAACTATAGGGTCACGCGCCGGTCGGAGACGGCCCGGGCCCATCTTCGTTCCCGCTATATCGGCATGCTGATGCAGTCGGGAAACCTCGTCGATCATCTGACCGTTGCGCAAAATATCCGGCTGCAACGATCGCTCGCAAGCTTGGGACCTCGATTTGAGCCAGACCAGCTTCTCATGAGCGTAGGAGCCGGAGACCTCAAGGACGCACTGCCTTTCGAGCTGTCCGGAGGAGAAGCTGCCCGTGCAGGTCTATGCGTTGCCTTGGCCGCTGAACCTTCGATCCTGATATGCGATGAACCTACCGCGGAGGTCGACGCCGCTACAGAAACGGATGTGATCGCAGTGCTGCGCCGGAGATGCGCGGCGGGCGCTTGCATCCTGGTCGCCACGCACAGTGAAGCACTCGCCAGCGCCGCTGATCGCCGACTGTCGATTCGGGATGGAAGGTTACTCGCATGAGCAGCCTTACTCTCCAAGTGCCGCTTTTGAGCGCCGAGGCAGCAGGCCGAACGTTTGTCCGTGGGAAAGGCAACATCGTCGCAGTGCAGGCAGCCACATTCCAGTTGCTGCAGGGCGAAACCATAGCGATCGTTGGCCGGTCTGGAAGCGGAAAGTCCACGCTGTTGCACATTATCGCCGGCCTCGACGTGCCGAGTTTCGGCGCTGTCGATTGGCCTGCCCTGGGAGCCAGGGAACAACTTCGTCCAGGCAAGGTCGGCATGATGTTCCAGTCCCCAAGCCTTGTTCCGTCTCTCGACGTCGCCGAAAATGTGATGCTGCCTCTGGCGCTGCTCGATGTTCCGGGCAACACCCTAGACCAGGCGATCCGGGAGCTTGCTCGCTTCGGCATCGCGGATCTTGCTCACAAGCTCCCCGAGGAACTGTCTGGCGGCCAAGCGCAACGCGTATCGCTTGCGCGCGCGCTTGTTGCCCGCCCGCGGCTTGTCGTCGCCGATGAACCCACTGGCCAACTTGATCATGCGTCGGGAACGGCCCTGATAGAGGCTCTGCTGACATGGACGGCCGAGGCGAACGCCACGTTGGTGATCGCCACCCACGATCTCGAGATCGCCAGCAGAATGAAGCGCAGCTGGCAAATGGACCACGGCGCCCTGGCGCTCGACAATGAGATTGCAACCAAATGACGATTCAATGGATCTGGGGACTGCTCCGGACGCAGCCCGGGCGTTCGATCGGCTTCGCCGCGGGGCTTGCGATGTCTGTGGCCCTTCTGGCGATGCTGGGTTTATTCATGCATCACAGTGCGGCCAGTATGACGGCCCGTTCCATCGCGACGGTCCCGATTGACTGGCAAGTCGAGCTTGTGCCCGGCGCGGATGCGACCGGCATCGAAAGCGCCATCCGCAATGCTGCATCCGCCCGCGTCGTGGAGCCGGTGGGCTATGCCAAAGTCAACGGATTCGAGTTTGGCACCGGCACGGTCCAGACGACGGGCGAGGGGAAGGCGGTCGGCCTTGGCCCGGATTATCTGACCGCCT
>JAFKKS010000474.1:2631-5026 GCA_017304555.1 Hyphomicrobiales bacterium | reverse complement strand
CAGATCATGTTCACCGGCGTGCTGCTCTGCCTTTTGATGCTGGTTTGGATGCGCGCCGCCGTGATCGTCTACGCGCTGTTCTTCGGACTGGTGCCGTTTCCCGGTCTCGATCACATCGCACAGATGCTGTTCGGCACGCCGACCGGCTGGGCAATGCTGATCGTTGGTAGCGCGATTGGCGCACTGTTCGCGGCCTTCTCGTTCGGCATCAGCGCCTTCTCGATCCCGATGCAGCTCGACCAGCGCGTCGATGCGCTGACCGCGATGGGTTCCAGCATGGCGCTGGTCTGGCACAACATGGCGGCGATGCTCACATGGGCCGCAATTATGCTGGCGTTGATCCTGCTCAGCATCGCGACCGGCCTGCTCGGCCTAATCGTCGCATTTCCCGTGCTTGGCCACGGCACCTGGCACGCCTACCTCGCGGTACGACAGGAAAGCACGGCGCCATGAGTCACTTCGCCTTTAGAAATCGGAACGCGTGATGAGTTGCTGCGCGCCCGGCGTCGAAGCATTGGCCGACATCGACAGCGTCGCGGCGACACGCGAAGAACTGTTGATGGCGAGCCGCGACCTCGGCGACGGGCTGCGCCAAACCGATCTGTCCGTGCCGACGATCCATTGCGGCGGCTGCATCCAGAAGATCGAGCGCACGCTCGGCGCCCTCCCCGACGTGGCGCAAGCGCGCGTCAATCTAACGACCAAGCGGGTCGCCATCCGCTGGCGCAACGACGCCACTCCGCCGCCGTTCATCGAAGCGCTCAACGACATCGGGTATGAGGCGCACCTTTACGACCCCGGCGCCGAGACCGGCGGCGCAGTCTCGAAGGAACTTGTGCGCGCACTGGCCGTGGCCGGCTTCGCCGCCAGCAACATCATGCTGCTGTCAGTTTCGATCTGGTCAGGCGCGGCGCCGGAAACGCGCGATCTTTTCCATTGGATTTCGGCGGTGATCGCGCTGCCCGCACTCGCTTATTCCGGTCGCATCTTCTTCCGCTCCGCATGGAATGCCCTGCGGCACGGGCAAACCAATATGGACGTTCCGATTTCGCTCGGCGTCCTGCTGGCTTTCAGCCTCAGCATTTACGAAACGATGCACGGCGGAGCACACGCTTATTTCGATGCATCGGTGTCATTGCTGTTCTTCTTGCTGATCGGGCGCGCGCTCGATCACCTGATGCGCGAGCGAGCACGCACCGCTGTGAAGGGGCTTGCCAGGCTCGCTGCGCGCGGCGCGCTCGTGCTGCAAGACGACGACGCGCGAACCTACCTCCCCGTCAACGAGATCGTGCCGGGAATGACGATCCTCCTCGCGGCGGGCGAGCGTGTTCCCGTCGATGGACGCGTCACACGGGGCCGCTCCGACCTCGACTGCTCCCTGGTCTCGGGCGAAAGCCTGCCGCAAACGGCGGCCGAAGGTACTATCCTCCAAGCTGGGACGCTCAACCTCACCGGGCCACTCACCATCGTCGCAACGGCGGCCGCGCAAGATTCCTTCCTTGCCGAGATGATGCGCATGATGGAGGCGGCGGAAGGCGGCCGCTCGCTTTATCGCCGCATCGCTGATCGCGCCGCCCGGCTGTATGCGCCGGTCGTTCACCTTGCCGCGCTCATGACCTGCATCGGCTGGCTGATCGTATCCGGCGATCTGCACCGCGCGCTGACCATCGCCATCGCCGTGCTCATCATCACCTGCCCGTGCGCGCTCGGACTTGCCGTGCCGATGGTGCAAGCCGTTGCGGCGCGCCGGCTGTTCGAGAAAGGCATTATGGTGAAGGACGGCGGCGCGCTGGAACGCCTCGCCGAAATCGACACCGTGATTTTCGACAAGACCGGCACGTTAACCGTTGGCGTCCCGCAACTTGTCAGCAAGGATATCGCGCCGGATGTCCTGGCGCTGGCAGGAGTACTCGCAGCGCATTCCCGCCATCCCTACTCGCGCGCCTTGACCGCCGCGGCGGCGCGGCTGCCCTCGCCGTCTGTCTCATTCGACGAAGTTTCCGAGCAACCTGGCGCCGGTTTGGAAGCACGCGCCGGCGACACGATCTATCGGCTCGGCCGTGCGGACTGGGCTATCACCGTCGATGCTGTAACGAACGACAAGGAACATGAGGCTGGCGTCGTCCTGTCTCGCAACGGCGCCCTCGTCGCGGCCTTCGATTTCGACTCGCGACTTCGCGCAGATACCCGCGCTGCCGTCCAGGCACTTCGGGCTGCCGGCCTCGACGTTGAAATTCTCTCCGGTGACCGTGACGCACCGGTGCAGGACTTGGCGGCGATGCTTGGCGTTCCGCATCTTGCGCGCGTCTCGCCGGGCGAGAAGGCCGCGCATGCGGTTGCGCTTGTCACTAAAGGGCATAAGGCGCTGATGGTCGGAGATGGCCTCAACGATGCG
>JAFKKS010000474.1:0-2597 GCA_017304555.1 Hyphomicrobiales bacterium | reverse complement strand
CGCATCCGCCGCCGACGTCGGGCGCAATGCCGCCGACCTCGTATTCCTGCGCGAGAGTCTGCTTGCCGTGCCGCAAGCGATCAGGATCGCGCGCAACGCCGCACAACTCGTGCGTCAGAATCTCTGGCTCGCTGTTGTCTACAATGCGATCGCCGTACCGATCGCGATTTTCGGCTATGTGACGCCGCTGGTCGCCGCCATCGCGATGTCGCTCTCCTCCATTCTGGTAATGGCGAATGCGTTGCGGCTGAGGGGTGAAGGGCCTAACGTGAGCAACAGCGCGCAGCCGTCACGATTGGCGATGGTGGCCGGCCGCACTATGGCGCTGAGCCCGTTCCAAGCGGACATGCACCGATGATGAATTTCTTCTTCCTCATCCCGATTGCACTCGGCCTTGGCGCCATCGGCCTCGGCACGTTTCTCTGGTCGCTCAAGGACGGTCAGTACGAGGATCTCGACGGGGCCGCCGAGCGCATTCTCTTCGACGACGATTCTCCGCGCCGATCGTAGCGCGCGACCGAGTTCCGCGCCTCAGATATGCAGCGCCTCGCCGAGCGTCTTGAAGCTTGCTTCCTGGAACGCTTCACCGAGCGTCGGATGCGCGTGAATTGTGCCGCCGATGTCTTCGAGGCGCGCGCCCATCTCAAGCGCCAAGCCGAACGCCGCTGACAGTTCGGAGACGCCGGCGCCGACCGCTTGAATGCCGAGGATTAGATGGTTGTCGGCGCGCGCCGTCACGCGCACGAACCCGTCCTCAGCCGCAAGCGTCATCGCGCGTCCGCTTGCCTGGAAAGGAAACACGCCGGTTTGAATTTGGTGCCCGGCAGCGCGTGCGGCGGCGGGCGTCAAACCGACCGAAACGATCTCGGGGTCGGTAAAGCACACGGCCGGAATCGCCACTTTGTCAAAGACGCGGCGCTCACCGGCAATGATATCCGCCACCATCTCGCCTTGCGCCATGGCGCGGTGCGCCAGCATCGGCTCGCCGGTGACATCGCCGATCGCCCACACATTGCGCATCGAGGTCGCGCACCGCTCGTCGATCGCGATGAAAGGCCCGCTCATTGTAAGATCGATTTGCTCGAGCCCCCACCCCTCCGTCAACGGCTTGCGGCCAACGGCGACAAGGATGGTCTGCGCATAGATCTCACGCTTGCCGCCGCCGACTTCGACGACGAGCGCGTCCCCCTTCTTGGATTTCCCGACGGCTTTCGCCTTCGTCAGAACCTCAACGCCAAGCGTCGCCAGATGGCGCGCGACCGGCCGGGTCAATTCAGCATCATAAAGCGGCAGGATGCGATCGGTCGCCTCGACCACCGTTACCTTGGCGCCGAGCTTCGCAAAGGCGGTGCCAAGCTCAAGCCCGATGTAGCCGGCGCCGACAACGGCGAGCGTCTCCGGCACCTTCGCAAGAGACAGAGCTTCGGTCGATGAGATGACGTTGCTGCCGAACGGTAACGAAGGCAACGGCGTCGGAACGGAGCCGGTCGCGAGGATCACGTGCTCGGCGCGGATCGTCTCCGGTCCCGTATCCGTTTCGACGCGACAGGTCTTGCCGTCGAGCATGACGCCGTGGCCGCGCAGGATATTGACGTGGTTGCGCTTGAGAAGCCCGGCAACGCCCGTGTTGAGGCGCGCGACGATGCCGTCCTTCCACGCAATCGTCTTGGCGAAGTCGATCGACGGCTTTTGCACCTTGAGGCCGAATGGCAATGTTTTCTCCTGCCGGCGCGCATGGTCGTAAGCCTCGGCGGCATGGATCAACGCTTTCGAGGGAATGCAGCCGACATTCAGGCAGGTGCCGCCGACGCGCGTGCCTTCGACCAGCACGGTGTCGAGATGGCATTGGCCGGCACGAATAGCGGCGACATAGCCGCCAGGCCCGCCGCCGAGCACCAGAACCTTGGTGGAAATCTCGCCCATCGGATCCTCAGGAGTCGATGAAGATCGCCGCCGGCGTCTCAAGCAGGCTTTTGACGGCCTGGATGAAACGAGCAGCGTCGTAGCCGTCGACCACACGATGATCGAACGACGAGGAAAGGTTCATCATCAAGCGCGGCACGAAGGCGTTGTCCTTCCATACCGGCCGCACGACCTGCTTGTTGACACCGATGATCGCGACTTCGGGGCGATTGAGAACCGGCGTCGTCACGATGCCGCCGAGCGGCCCAAGCGAGGTAATGGTGATGGTCGATCCGGAGAGTTCGTCGCGTTGCGCAAGTCCGGACCTCGCCGCATCGGCAAGGCGCTTCACCTCGGCCGCGATATCCCAAAGGTCGCGCGCTTCGGCATGACGCACGACCGGCACCATGAGGCCGGAAGGCGTCTGTGTCGCGATGCCGACATGCACACCGCCATAGCGGTGAACGACCTCCGCGTCGTCGTCGTAAAGCGCGTTCATCTGCGGAAATTCAGGAAGCGCCCGCACAAGCGCCTGAATGAGGAACGGCATGAAGGTCAGTTTCGGCCGCGCTCCGTCTCCACGCTTATTGAGGGCGGTCCGCAATTCATCGAGCGCCGTGACATCGATTTCCTCGACATAGGAAAAGTGCGCTGCGCGCCGCTTCGCATCCGCCATCTTCTGCGCGATGCGCCGG
>JAFKKS010000011.1 GCA_017304555.1 Hyphomicrobiales bacterium | reverse complement strand
AACGAACTGGCCATCGGCGAAGTGCTTGACGAGCTCGGCCCGTGTGTCCTTCACGCGCGGACGAGGCAGGACGGACGTGCCCGCGCAGGCGCCTTCGAGCGCTGAACGCGAGAGGCAGGACAGAAATTCTTCCGTGCCCATGTTCGGCAGGAAGGCGTCCGCGCCAATCGCTTCGCCGGCGATGCGCGCGACGACGCCGCTGTCCGAGCGGTTCTCACGGCACGAAAGGACACCGCTCAAGACCGAACGGGCGGCCTGCTGCAAGGTCTCGCGATCGAAAGCGAGTTTGCCGTCGTCCCCGATCAGGCGTGCCGCATGGATAGCGGGCTTCGCGTAACCATCGGCATGGCCGGAGGCGATGCTGACGTTCTGGCCGGCAAAGGCGAGCACGAGCAGGGCGAGCAGCGTATCGTCCTCGATGGGCGCGCGCACGAGCGCCTCATGCAAGGCATCGGTGCGGATATCGCCGATCATCTCATGACCCTTGCGGGTCACGTCCGGCCGCGGCTTCGCAGCCACGACGGCGGCATCGTCGTCGCCGGCGGAAGAGCCCTTCGTCTTCTTCTCGGGTTTGGGGATGCGATAGGCGACGGTCTGCACCTTGCCGCTGCGATCGAGATATAGGCCGGTGCAGTCCGACTTGCCGGGCTTGCCATAAACGCGCTCGGCCTTGGCCGGCAGCTTCGGCTGTCCCCAGTCGTTAACCTCGACGATCGCGCCGCGCTTGGGCAGGTGGTTCGCCATCCACTCATGCTGCGCGCCGAGGAAGGCGTCGACATCCGTGGTGTAGCGGCTGTCCTCGTCGGCCGGGGCGAACAGGTCCTCCTGCCAGACGAGACCGTAGGCCTTGGTGAGATCGTCGTCGAAGCTGGCGTCGCGCGCATACATGCGCGACCTGGTGAGAGCGCGCGCGACCTCGCTCCAGGAGACGGTCGGCTGTCCCTTCTTCGGCTTGTGCTTCTTCCAGACCTCGGCCTGCTCCTCGTCGCCGGCGGCTGCGATGACGCGAAGCTGCTGCTCGCTCGGCATGTCGCCGCGCGCCATCGGGTCGAGCATCGCCGGCAGGACGTTGGCCAGCAACCGCAGCTTGCGGACCTGGCGCACGGACTGCGCGAGGGCGATGGCAATCGATTCCTCGGTCCAGCCGAGCGCGACGAGACGCTCGATCGAGCGCCAGAGATCGACCGGATTCATGGCCTCGCGCGCGACGTTCTCGACGACAGCGCGCAACGCATCCTTATCTTCCTCCGGATCGGCCACGAGCACGTCGATCTCGGCGAGTTCGGCCACGACCGCCTGGGTGACGCGGCGGTGGCCATATTGGATGGTATAGCCGTTGCCGCCATCCTGCTGCGGCGAAATAATCGGTGGCTGCACGATGCCGACCGCCTTGATGGTGGCGAGCAGCAAGGCGTCGGCCTGCGGCGTCGCCGGGGTCCGGCGCATCGGGTCTGGATTGGGCTTCAGCGCGCGCGGATCGATGGTGATCAGTTTCATGGGGGTTCTCCATTGTGGGGTTGCGGGCGCCGCTCGGGCCACCCTTCCTCGTCTTCTTTCCGAAGACCCCATCCGCCGCGCGGAGCGGGCGGGACGGCGCAACTGCCGGCGAGCATCCCTGTCCGGCAGGCGGGAGCGGGGCGCGCAGCGCCTTGCGAGCGCGCCGTGGCCGGGATGGCGAGGCGGTCGGTTGAGCTTTGCGACGCCGAACCGTCCGCTCTGCGAGGAGGGTTTCTCCCTCTTCTTTCCCTCATGACCCTTGAATGCCACTTAGACAGACGCTATATTGCGTCATAGTTTGAGATTTCCGCTGAAAGACGATCGACATGGCCCTGACCCAATATGCCGTCAACGGCTTCTTCGCCCCGCGCAAGATTGCCGAGGCGCTGCGCACGACCAGCGAGGAAGTGGCCCGCACCGCCGGGCTCGGCCGCGACGCTGTTCAGCGCAAGGACCGCGTGCACTCTGACAAGACCCAGCGCCGGCTGCGCGAGATGGTCGAGGTGATCAACAAAGTCGAGCCGCGCTTTGGTTCGACCTTGATGGCCTATGCCTGGTATCGGTCGGAACCCCTGTCGGGCTTCTCCGGCCAGACGGCCATGCAGCTCGTGCGCACCGGCCGCGCCGACGATGTGCTCGACTACGTCGACGCGGTCGACGCCGGCGTTCACGCCTGACGACGTGCAATATCGGGGAAAGCTCTATCGCGCGCTGAATCCGGTCTACGCGCGCGAACCGCTATCTGGCCGTGGCGCCGAGCTTTACGGCGGGCGGTTCAATCCGAAGGGCCTGCCAGCGCTTTATGCGTCATTATCGGTGATGACGGCGCTGCACGAAGCCAATCAGGTCGGAAACCTTCAGCCGACGACGCTGGTTTCCTACGACGCGGAGATCGATCAGGTCTTCGATTGCTGTGAGGATCATGCACTCGAGGCGGAGGGCATGGACGCGGCGGCGCTCGCCGACGGCACATGGCGCGACCAGATGAAGGCGAGCGGGGAAGCGCGAACGCAAGCCTTTGCCCGCCGGTTGATCGCCGGCGGCTATCATGGCTTGCTGGTGAGGAGCTTTGCGCCTGGCGCGACCGCCGACGATCTCAATCTGGTGCTCTGGACGTGGGGCGACGCAGCCCCG